>NZ_JAUSXY010000001.1:2506641-2819971 GCF_030944625.1 Arthrobacter sp. SLBN-112 | reverse complement strand
CACTGCCTTCCTGAACGCCGGCTTCTCCAGCACGGATTCGCTCCGGGCATTGATCATCCGCGACCCGATTCCGGGATCCTTGGCCCAGGAAGGGACCAGGCCCCACCGGGCCACATGCAACTGGCGCACCTGCCTGGCTCCTGCAGAGTCATCATCCACCAGCCTCTCCAGGACGATGGGGACGGCGTCGGTGGGCGCAACATTCCACGACGGCGGAATGCTCACCTCATCCTCCAGCTCGGCGTCGAACTCGGCCAGGAGGTCCCCCACGGCGCGTGCCATTACGTAGCGTCCACACATGGCACCAGCATGCCACCGGCGCCACATACTGTCATCCAGGCGCCCCGCAGCTCCGGAAAGCCCGGGAATACCGGGGGCCGCGCTACCGTTGACGGTAAGGAAACCTTTCAAGCGACGTTTAGGAGATCCGCGTGGACTTCACTCCCGAATCCGGCACCATCACCATGTTTTCCACCACCTGGTGCGGCTATTGCAACCGGCTGAAGAAGCAGCTGGACGCGAAGGGCATCGGCTACACGGAAATCAACATCGAAGAAGTTGACGGCACTGCCGAACTCGTGGAGCAGCTGAACGGCGGCAACCGTACCGTGCCTACGGTCCTGTTTCCGGACGGCTCCGCTGCCACCAACCCGTCGGCCGCCGAGGTCCAGAGCAGGCTCGCTGCCTAAACGGCTGGAGACCTCCGGCTTCGCGCCGAAGAACTGATGCGGGTCACGCCCCCAGGCTGCTGAAGGAAGCAGTTTCCAGGGTGGCGTGGCCCGCATACGTTTCCAGGAGGGCCCGCTCCACGGCCGCCACATCCAGCCCGGGCACCAGATCGTTGGCCGCTCCGGCCGTGGCCGGGTTCCAGTCGAGGCCGAGGGCGGCGTAGCTGTCCGTGAGTACCTTGCGGATCGGGGCGGAATCCTCCACCACAATCACTGAGCTGAAGAGCCAGCCACCGGAAACCACCCGCTGGGCGGTGCCCACCAGTTTCACCCGGCGGGAGCTGTCCGCCGCATCGGTTCCGTGGACACTGAACTCGCCGGGGCAGTATTCGCCGGGGATTTCCCCCACCGCAGCCTGGACCCCGACGTTCTGCAGGGCTTGTGCAAAGAGTTCACCGAAGTAGCCGAACCGGGCTTTGGACCCGGCAACGGCGTCGGCGTCCGGTTCGATGTGGTCCACCACCAGGGTGCCCTGGTGATAGGCGGCAGCGCGTCCCCCTGCCCTCCGGACCAAGGGTTCGAAGCCGTTGTCCAGGCAGGCCCGGGCGGCCGCCTCGAATCCGGGCAGCCGGGTGTCACGCTGCCCGAAGGCGACGGTGGGGGCGGGCCGGTACAGGCGAAGGGTGGGGCCGAGGCTGCCGGCCCTGGCCCTGGCCAGCAACTCCAGGCCGAAGTCGAGGTCCCGTTCCGCGCCGAGGGATACGTCCTGCCGCACCACGGTCAGCGGGCGGGTCTGGGTGCCGGTATGGTGCATTGTTGCTGAACTCCCTGGGGTCGATGGCGGCCGGCGGACAGGCCTCCATTAGGTTACGCCCGACGACGGCACCGGCCTTAACGGCCCCGGCGCCCCGCCCAGAGGGCGTGCAGCAGCGGAACGGATGAGGCGATCATCAGGACGTTGCCCAAGACCAGGTCGTCGGCGCGGACGATGGCGCCCGCGATCAGCAGCGCACCGAAGACCAGGGCCGAGCCAGAGCGCCGGGCAGCCCTTTCCAGCCGGGCTGCCTGCCGTTCGAGCCGCGGGACGGCGACCTCCAGCGACCCCTCCTCCAGCCGGCCGGCCAGGGCGTCCAGCCTGCCGGGCAGGCGGAAGGCGGTGCCGGCGGCATCGAGGGCCTGCAGGGCCACGTCCTGGACCACATTGCCGCGCTCGGTCCGCAGCAGCTGCGCTGCGTAGGGTTCCACGGAGTCCCAGAGGTTGAAGCGTTCATCAAGGGCGCTGCACACCCCCGACGTCAGGGACATGGCGCGGATGATCAACAGGAAATTCTCCGGCAGCTGGAATGGCAGCGACCGGACAACGTCACCGAACTCCACTGCAAAGTCGCGGAACTCGCGGGGGTCCACCTCGCGGAGTTCGGCAAAGCCCATGCCGCCGAAGCGGGCAAAAAGCTGTGTCATCGCCCGCTCCAGTCCCGCGCTGTCCGCAGACGGCATCAGGACGCCGACGTCGTTGATCGCCGCCACAAGTCCCTTGCCGTCGCGGGCGGCTGCGGCGATCAGGAGCTTTCGCAAACCGCTGCGCGTGGAGGCCGTGACCTCGCCCATCATGCCGAAATCGATGAATGTCAGCTTCCAGCCGGGCTCCTCACGGACCGGGGTGACGAAGATGTTTCCCGGATGCGGGTCCGCATGGAAGAAACCGTTGGTGAACAGTTGGTCGAACATGATGGCCGCAAAGACCGGGGCAACCGAGGCGGGATCGATGCCGGCGGCCCGGAGCGCGCCCGCATCAGTGATTTTGATGGCCGTAACGTCCTCGAGGGTGAGCACACGGCGCGTGGTCCGCTCCCAGACCACCTCCGGTACCGCCACCCTGTCATCGCCGGCAAAGTCTGCGGCGAAGCGTTCGGCGTTGACGGCCTCGTGCAGGTAGTCGATCTCCTGCAGGCTGATTGCCGCAAATTCCTCCACCAGCGCCGGCATGTCCGCGCGACGGGAGACAAGCCGGACATGGCTAAGCCAGCCGGCTACCTTCCGCAGGGCGGCGAGGTCGACGTCGACGATCGCCCCGATGCCCGGACGCTGCACTTTCAGGACCACTGCGTCGAGTCCCGTATCTTCGGCGTCCATGGGGTTCAGGCGGGCACGGTGGGCCTGGCCCAGGGAAGCGGCCGCAATCGCTGATTCGTCCACGGTGTCGAAGACCTGGCCCACGGGGGCCCCCAGTTCCTGTGCAGCCAGGGCGGCAATGCGCGGGAAGGCCACCGGGGGGACCTCGTCCTGGAGCCCTTCGAGTTCTTTGGTGATTTCCGGGGGGAGGACGTCGAGCCGGGACGACAGGAACTGTCCCACCTTGATCATCAGGCCGCCGAGGTCGATGGCCAGGTCGTGGAACCGGCGTGCGAAGTTCTGCATCCGGTTGGACCGCGTCCGCGCGGAGATCCGGCCCAGCCCCACCCTGGGCAGGAGTAATTCGAACCACCACGTGGTGGCGAGGTGCCAGGCGGCGAAGCGAAGGATCCGCCGGTACCGGCCGCGGTGTTCGCGAACAGGGGGTGCCGGGTCGGCCCGGGCCCGGACGGTCAACGCCACCCGCGTCAGTCCTGGGCGAGGATGGCGTAGAGCCGCCGGCGGGCCTCGGCCAGCACCGCCACTGCCTGCTGTACCTGGTCCGGTGAACCGGTTCGGCCCACCTGCGCTGCTGCCTGGGCCAGGTCGATCCCCGCCTTCGGAAGGGATGCGATGCCGGTTCCGGAGGTGGGTGCCGCCGGATCCCACGGCGCGGAACCGTGGTGGTCCGCCGCCTCTTCGCGGCCGGCGTCGGTCAGTGAGTAGATTTTCCGGCTGTTGGATTCCTCGGCTCTGATGGACCCTTCATCGGCCAGCAGCTGCAAGGTGGGGTAGACCGAGCCCGCGCTGGGCTTCCAGCTGCCGCCGCTGCGCTCCTCAATTTCGCGGATGATCTGGTAGCCGTGCATGGGCCGCTCTGCGAGCAGCGCAAGAACCGCCGCCCGGACCTCGCCTTTTCCGGCCCGGGTTCCAGCCCGTTTCTCGAACCGGGAGCGAAGCTCCTCGACCGCCTGCCACATTCCGTCCAGGTTGTTCCCGCCGAATCCGCCTGCAGGGTTTGAACCACGCATGATGCACTCCTTCGTCAATCGCGAACGATACACAACGATACTCAGCGATACATTGAGGCACCATAGGCGCCCGGCCGGCATTCAGGACAGGACGGACTTCCGCGAACTCAGGTCCTGCGCAGTGTGAGGATCTGTTCTGCCCGGCCGAAAGGGCCCTGCCGGTCGTGCAGCACCGTGGACGTGAGGCCGATGCCGTCGGCGCCAAAGGAGACCGCGTTGTCCAGCCCCAGCCACTCCCCCTGCGGCCGGCGGTACATGTGGATCTGCAGGTCCAGGTTGGGAAAGGCATAGCTGTCCTTGCCCGGCGGGACCCTGGCAGCGATGCCGTTGGCGGTGTCCACCATTCCCATCAGTCGCGCCAGGTCCCCGCTGTCGGCGCGGTCAGTCAGGGGGTACCCGGTGCGGAGCCACACCTTCCCGGCCCCGGGGCGGTGCCCTTCGGCCACCCGCATCTCAAGGGAACGGATGTAGCCTCCCGGCCAGACGGCGGAGCCGTCATAGGGCTTGCATTCGTCCGGGCCTGGTATTGCCGCGTCCTCCACCGCTGCTATCGCGCCGGTATCGCTGGTCAGCATGCGCCACGCCGTGGCGCGGATGGCTGTGCGGCCGCCGGCAACCAGTTCGGCCTGTACCAGTTCGATGGTCCGGCCGGCCCGAAGGGTGGTGGTGTCGATCCGGAAGTCGCCCCCGGGGATCAGCCCAAGGATCTCGTAGCTGATCCGGGCCATCCGCATGTCTTCGCGCGGCTGGTGCCGTTCCAGGAGGTCTGCCATCAGGCCCGATGCCGGGGCCATGTGCTGCTCATGGACGTTCCAGGCGCCCTGGGCATGGATGGTTGAACGGAACCGGCCCCCGCCCAGTTCCTGGTAGTAGAAGTTGCCCTCGGCGAGTTCGGGCAGGTCTGCAGTCAAAGCGGGCCCCTTACGCAAAATTCAGTGAATTGCCACTAACTCTATCGCCCGTCAGTGCGCCGCAACGCGGACGGCAACGAAATGTTGGCGGGTACGACAGCCAAGCCGACTACACTCAGGAACTGGTCCTGTCAGCAACCCTCAAAAGAGGTGTTTCATGCGCGTCATCAGCTACAACCTCCGCAAGCACGCTGCAAGCGGCGAACTTCTCGCCCTGGCACGGAATCACGACGTCGATGCACTGTGCCTCCAGGAGGTCGATTCCAGCGACCTCCCGGAAACCCTGGGGCCCCTCCATCTGGCGGATGCCACCAAGGGCAACAGGCTGGGCCTGGCCATTTACTACCGGACCAGCAGGTTCACGGCGCTGGATACGCAGTCCTTCGCCTTGAAGAAGTCCATGCACGACAGGGTCCTTGCCCCGGCCCATGAGCGGCTGATCGGCACGCGGGTCATGGACAACGAGACCGAACACGAGCTGGTGATCGGCTCGTTCCACGCAGCACCCCTGACGGCGTCGAACTCATTGCGGCGAAAGCAGATCCACGCGGCCCACGCCGAACTGCTAAGCATGGGCAGGGGCCTGATGACGCTGATGGTGGGCGACTTCAACTATCCGTTCTTCACCAAGAACCTGGACTTGCACATGAAGAACTCCGGGTACGCCCTGTCCTTGAGCAACCGGCGCACCTACACCCGGTACAAGGTGTTCAAGGGCCATTTCGACTTCGCCACCTCCCTGGGCCTGGATATCGCCAGCGTGGAAACACTTCCGCGTGGCAATTCAGACCATCTGCCCATCCTGGTGACCGCCGAGTACGGCGAGGGCTACTAGGACCGGCGGCCCCGGCTGCCGCCTACCTGGATTCGCCGGCGTCCAGCCGTGCCAGCAGGTCCGGCCACGACGCCGCGAAACCCGGATGCAGCTCCATGCCGTGGACTTCGGCCACCGGAATCCACAGCAGGGCAATGCTTTCCGGATCGCTGATCACCGGTTCAAAGGATTCCCGGACACGGACCACCACGGTGGTGTAGGACCAGTAGCCATGGTCCAGCACGGAGGTAAAGAGCACTTCCACGTGCCCGCGCGGAACGGAAGCCTCCTCATAGGCCTCCCGGAGCGCGCCGTCGACCGGCTCTTCGCCCTCATGGAGGGCCCCGCCGGGCAGGCCCCATGTTCCGCCGTTGTGGCTCCACACGGCACGGTGCTGCAGGAGGACTCCCCTGGCGGGATCCCAGGCCAGGACGCCGGCGGCGCCAAACCTGCCCCAGAACCGGCCGCGGTCGCCTTCCACCCAGGCATCGCCGGGATCGCGGGGGCCGGTCCGCGGCGGCGGTGTGGACGACAGGCTGGAGGGCGGGTAATGATCCATTGCCCCAGTTTGACAGGTGAAGCGGCCGGGCGTCAGGTGCCCTGCCCGTGCTCGACGGCGAAATCACCGCCGGGATACATGACCGTTTCGTGGCCGTCGTCGAACCGGACCAGGTAGGGCGGGCCGCCGCCCGGGCCGCGCACCTCCAGGACCACCCCGTGCCGGTCCGCGGACCCCACGTTCCTGCCGCGCACCACAATCCGGTCACCTTGGGCTGCCTCCATGGCAATCACCTCCACGCCCCCAGAGTACGACGCGAGGACACGCCGGAACAGGGCCGCATGGCAGGATTCCGGTATGCCGTTGAACCTCCTCATGCTCGCCGATACCCATATACCCAAACGCGCCAGGCACCTGCCGGAACAGGTGTGGTCCGCCGTCGAAAACGCCGACGTGGTTTTCCACGCCGGCGACTGGGTGGAGGCGGCCCTGCTCGACGAATTCGAACGCCGGAGCAAGCGGCTGCTGGCCGTCCATGGCAATAACGACGGCCCGGAGCTGCGCCGGCGCCTGCCCGAAACGGCAACTGCCACCCTGGACGGAGTCCGCTTTGCGATGGTCCACGAGACCGGCCAGGCCGATGGACGCGAACTTCGGTGCGAAGCGTTGTACCCCGACGCCGATGTCCTGGTGTTCGGCCACAGCCATATCCCGTGGGACACCGTGTCTCCGGGCGGCCTTCGGCTGCTGAACCCCGGATCGCCCACGGACCGGCGACGCCAACCGGCCTGCACCTACATGGAGGTGGTGCTCGACGCAGGCCGCCTTGCCGAGGTCAGGCTGGTGAAAGTCCTGCGGTGACGCGCTTGGCAGGCCGGCTTCGATTGCCTAGGGTGGAACCATAAGCAAGCTTAGTTTTTGTCGAATGCCCTTCCGCAATGACAGGCTGCTTCGTAGCCCGGGCAACAGAACAGCCCGCTTCCCGCGCGAACAGGAGGACCACCATGACTGACCAGTACACCTTCCGCAACCCCGTGACTGCCTACGAAAAGATCTCCCCACCCAAGCAGCACCAGCCTGAGCCGGGCCTTGACGCAGAGCTTGAGCCGAGGGCCGACCTGGGCGAGGAAACCTACCGCGGCACGGGCCGGCTGGAGGGCCGCCGGGCCATCGTCACCGGCGCCGACTCCGGCATCGGCGCCGCAACGGCCATCGCCTTTGCAAGGGAAGGCGCCGACGTCGTGCTTTCCTACCTGCCCCAGGAAGAGGAAGACGCCTCGCGCATCGCCGGGATCATTGAGGCTGCAGGCCGCAAGGCGGTCAAGGTGCCGGGCGACCTCAAGGACTCCGCAGCGTGCCGCGAACTGGTGGACACAGCCGTGGCCGTGCTGGGCGGGGTGGACCTCCTGGTCAACAACGCAGGAAAACAGGTTGCCCAGGAAGACCTGCAGGACATTTCCGACGAGCAGTTCGACCACACGCTGAAGACCAACGTCTACGCCATGTTCTGGGTGACCAAGGCTGCCGTGCCACATCTGCCTGCCGGGTCCACCATCATCAACACCACGTCCATCCAGGCCTACAACCCGTCGCCAACCCTGGTGGACTACGCCACCACCAAGGCCAGCATCAACAACTTCACCAAGGGCCTGGCGCAACAGCTTGCGCCCAAGGGCATCCGGGTGAATGCGGTGGCACCAGGGCCCATCTGGACCCCGCTGCAGGTGAGCAGCGGCCAGCCCAAGGAGGCGCTGCCCGAGTTCGGCCAGTCCACTCCCCTGGGCCGCGCCGGCCAGCCCGCTGAGCTGGCCCCCGCTTACGTCTTCCTGGCCTCACCCGAGTCAAGCTACGTGGTGGGCGAAACGCTGAACGTCAACGGCGGCAGCCCCACGCCCTAGCATCCTTCCACGGCCCCCGGCGGGTGCCCTGTTATTCTGCCGCGTCCTGGCCGGCCAGCAGGTCATCGGTGGCGGTGTCGGGTTCGCCATCGAAATATTGGGCCAGGACCGTCTTGAACACTGTTTCTCCGGGCGCGGCCCGGAGAAACAGTGTCATGGACGAGCGGAGCTTTTGCGCGTCGATTCCGCCAAGGATGTCCGACGCCGAACGGCCGGCATGGGTGGTCAAGGCCAGGGCGCACTCGAGCAGCCTTGGACCCAGGACGTGGTGGTCCAGGTAGGCGCGGGCTTCAGCCAGTGACGAGATGGCGTACTTGCGTGATGTGGTGCTCTGCCCCAGCCCGGCAATCTGGGGAAAAATGAACCACATCCAGTGGCCGGTCTTATTGCCGAGCTGCAGCTCGGCCAGCGCGTGCCCATAGGTGCCGCCGCTTTCTTGGGCGGTGACGAATCGTTCCAGGTCAAAAGGTTCACTCATGGGGGTCTCCTTGTGGGGTGCGGTTCACGGCGTCAACTCTTTTTCCAGTTGGCCTGCTGCGGTTTGGAGCTGCGGGTCCGGGTCTTCGCGCCATCGCGACAGGACGGCGGAGGCCCGCTGGCGTTCGCGGCCGCCCAGGCCGGCCAGCAGGGGTACCAGGACGTCAGAAACCAGGGGCTCGGCCAGGTCGGGCGCCTGGGCCGAGCGAAGGAAGCCCTCCAGCCGGGTCAGGTCCGAGTGCCGCAGCAACCGCACGTTCGTTTGCAGCAGTACCACGGCGGCCAGGCGGCGTTCGAAGACCGGCCGTGAGCCGGGCTTCGGCTGGCCCCACAGGGCGGAGGCCAGCATTACCGTGGCGTCGTGGCCCATGTCCTTGAACTTCCGGATGGCGTCCCGGACGGTGCCGCGGACTGCACCGATCGAAGATCCGTAGGAGGCCAGTGCCCCGCCCAGCCGGTTGCCCACCTCGTCGGCCCGGTACCAGGCCCCCTCGTTCCGGAGGGTCCGGTCGATGAAGTCAGCAGCCGCGGCGACGTCGGTCATTTCGGTCATCGCCCCCGCCCCGCGGACGCATGCCGGATGCAAAATGGGGTCCACGGCCGCGCTTCGAGCCTGCCGTCCGAGATGGGCTCGCCGCAGACGGCGCAGGTTCCATAGGTACCGTTGGCCAGGCGGGCCAGGGCTGCCTCCACCTGGTCCAGCCCGGCTGAACTTTGCTTCAACAGTACCGAGGCCTGCGAGAGTTCGAAGGCGATCGTGGCGCCTTCGGGATCGTGCTCGTCGTCGACGTTGGAGTTTTGGCGCGCCGAGTTGGCCGCGTCGATATCGGCCCGCAGCGCCGGCAACAGTGCCAACCGCCGGGCCCGTTCGTCTTCGAGCAGCATCCTGAACCGTTCGAAATCTGGCATGCGGAAAGCCTAGCGCGTCAGTCAGTACCAGTTCAGGGCTACCGAATGGCTCCAGGCGCCGCACGGGGAGCCGTAGCGGTCGCTGATGTAGCCGAGCCCCCACTCGATCTGCGTCCGGTAGCTGGTCAGCCAGTCGCTTCCGGCGCTGGCGTACTTGCCGGGCGGCAGCGCCTGGGCTATGCCGTAAGCACCGGAGGAGGCGTTGGTGGCGGTGGTCAGCCAGCTGGATTCTTTGGTCCACAGCTGGGCCAGGCACTGGAACTGGTCCGGGCCCCAGCCGAAGGCACCCAGGCGCCCGGAGGCATAGGCCTTGGCACCGGCCGGATCATTGACGGCACCGCCGGGGACGGAGGGAACGACGACGGGCGGCGGGCTTGGCACGGCCGGCTGCGGCGGACTGCCGGGAACCGGGTCGGCCGGCGGGGCGGGGTTTGCCGCGTTGCCGGCCGGAGCGGCGGGCGCGGGTTTGGGCTGCCGGGCTGCGGCCGCGGCTGCCTGCGCTGCGGCTTCAGCCTGCTGGCGGGCCTGTTCCGCCGCGGCGGCCCGCTTGGCTTCCTGGGCTGCTTCATAGGCAGCCAGCGCCGCCTGGCCCTGTCGGTACTCTCCTTCGAGGGCCGCCGTCGTTCCCTTCAGCGAGGCCAGCTGGGCGGTCAGTTCGCTGCTGTGCTGCTGTTCGTCACTGACCTGCCGGGCGAGCGTGTCCTGGGCGGAGCGGGCCGCGTCCAGTTTGGCTTTTGCTTCCCCGGACAGGCGTTCGCGCTCACTGCGGGCCGCTTTTTCCTGTTCCGCCAGTGACGCGGCAACTTTGCCGGCGGCCGCAGCTTTGTCCACCAAAGCCGCCGTCTTGTCGCCCACCAGTTGGACGAGGTTGAGCCCCTGGACGCTGTTGTTCTGCAGGGCATCCAGGGCCACGAAGAACCCTGTATTGGTCCCGCCCGTCTTGTACGACTGGACGGCAAGGGCACCGATCTCCTTGCGATACTTGGCCAGTTCGTCGTTGGCGCGGGCGGCTTGGGCGGACAATGCGTCCAGCCGCGTTGACGCCGCCTGAAGCTCGGCGTCGGCCGCGGCATAGTCCGCGGCTGCCCGGACGGCAGTGTCACCGGCCGCTTCCGATTGGGCTTGGAGGCCGCTCAGCAGCCCGTTGATGGTGGTGATCTCCGCCGCTTTCGCCGCCTCGGAAGACTGCGCCTGCTGCACGTCAGCCCAGGACGGGTATCCACCGGGCGGTGGAGGCTCGTCCGCGGAGGCAGGCAGCACCGTGGCCGCTGCCACCGCGATGGCGAGCAATCCCCCCATCAGCGGGGACTTGGGCATGGTCACGAACAGGGGCATAGTCCCGAAGCATACCGGCGACACGCCGGGGCGGAAAGACGGCCGTGCCCGCTTTGTTACCCGGAGGGGCCGCCACCGGATCAATCTCCGGTCGATGCCGGGCGGAAGGGCCACATCCAATCGTTTGCAGAATACGAGAGACAAAGCTCGTATGTTACCTAAACGTGACAATTGGGGCGTCCGCGGGTTATGGTCTTCTGGTGTCCCTCCCAAAACGGGACATTCCCATCAGTTTGCCGAGCCCTGCCGCTGATACCGGGATTCAACCGCTTTCATGCTGGCAGGGACGGGGGAACCAAGTTTCCACGACCTTTTGAGGTCTTGGGGTTAAGTCGGACAGCTCCTCCGCCCACCGCGGAGATGTGTTCGGCCGGGTATCTCCAACCCGAACCCGACAGCTCACCCCGCAGGCATGGGAGAGGCGATCTACCGTGTCAAAAAATCTCACCACTGCCCGCCACCGCGCGACTCCGGCCCGTTCCATTGCGCTCGAGGGCCTCGCCCTGACCGCCAAGTCGCAGGCCCGTTCGCTGGGCCGTCCGGCCCTCGCGGTTGCGGCCGCGTCCGGCATTGCCTTCGGGGTCGGCGCCCCGGCCCACGCGGGCGTGACTGGCGCGGACACCACGGAGCAAACTAATGTCCAGGCCACCGCAGCGCCGGCAGTTGCTCCGGCTGGCGCGGCAGCAACCGTGCACACCGTCGTTTCCGGGGATACCCTGGGCGCGATTTCGGCAGCGTACGGGGTCAGCCTGAACGACGTCCTGGCCGCCAACGGCTTGGGCCTGTCGTCCATCATCTACCCCGGCGACCAGATCCGGATTCCCGGTGCAGGCTACGTGGCAGCACCGGCTCCGGCCCCTGCAGCGGCGCCAGTCCAGGCGGCAGCTGCCACCGCACCGGCAAACACCGGCATGAACATGTCCTACGCTTCCGCTACTCCGGTGGCTTCCACCACCGGCACCGGGACCGGGGCCGCCATCCTGGCGTCCGCCTACAGCCAGATCGGTGTGAGCCAGGACTGCACTGCCATGGTTGAGAAGGCCCTGCGTTCGGTGGGCAAGAGTGTCGGCGATCTGGCGCCCACCCAGTTCTTCCAGTACGGCAGCGTGGTCGGCAGCCCGGCACCCGGGGACCTGATTATCACCTCGGGCCACGTGGGTGTGTACGCCGGCAACGGCCAGGTTGTGAGCGGCGGCGTCAACGGGTACACCACGCAGGTGCACTCCATCAGCTGGCTCAGCGGCTACTCAGTGGTCCGCGTAGCCTAAGCCTTCGCACAGCGAAGCCGGCTTCTGACAGGAGGGCGGCAGCCGGGTTTCCGGCTGCCGCCCTCCTGTCGTCCTGCTGCGGGCCTCATTCCGTGGCGGATCAGGTCCCGCAGAAGGTCGTGTACGAGCCGAAGCCCTCCGGGGCCCCTTCCATGTAGCGCTCCATCCCGGCCCGCTCGGTGAAAGGATCGGTGACGGCCTCGAGCAGGCGGTGCAGCGGGGCCAAGTCTCCTTCCGTGCCGGCGGCGAGGGCTTCTTCCACCAGGTGGTTCCGCGGAATGTACGCCGGGTTGACGTTGTCCATCAGCCCCGCATCGGGTTGCAGTGCCAGCCACCGCTCAGCCCAGGCGTCGAAACCGGCTAAGTCCAGCACCATCCCGCGCACGGGGCGCAGGTCGCCGCGGGCGGCCTTGCCGAGGTTTCGGAAGAACAGCGTGTAATCCACTGGGCCGTCTTTGAGGATGGCCACCGCATCATCGACAACGCCTGACGCGGCGTCGTCGCTTCCGTTGCCGCCGGCAAGGCCCAGTTTGGATTTCATGCCACCGGTCCACGCCTCGCTGTACTGTCCACGGAATCCGCCGAGCACCTCCACCGCGGGAGCAACGGCCTTCTCCTGGTCCTCGTCGATGAGCGGGAGCATCGCCTCGGCAAGACGGGCAAGGTTCCATTCAGCAAGGACCGGCTGGTTGGCGTAGGCGTAGCGTCCACTGACGTCGATGGAACTGTAGACGGCCGCGGGATTGAAGGCGTCCAGGAAAGCGCACGGGCCGTAGTCGATGGTTTCCCCCGAGATGGTCATGTTGTCCGTATTCATGACCCCGTGCACGAATCCCACCAGCATCCACCGGGCCACCAGGCTGGCCTGTGCGGAGACGACGGACGAGAACAGTGCCAGGTAGGGGTTTGGGGCTTCGGCGGCCAGCGGATAGTGCCTGCTGATGGCGTGGTCCGCCAACCGCTTCAGGAGGTCCATGTTTTCCGTGGCCCGGGCGTACTGGAAACTCCCAACCCTCAGGTGGCTCCGGGCCACCCGCGCCAGGACAGCACCGGGCAGCATGCCCTCACGCCGGACCTGCCGCCCCGTTGCCACGACGGCGAGCGAGCGGGTGGTGGGTATGCCCAAGGCGTGCATGGCTTCGCTGACAAGGTACTCGCGCAGCATGGGCCCGACCACCGCCCGGCCGTCCCCGGCGCGGGCGAAGGGGGTGCGCCCTGAGCCTTTGAGATGGACGTCCAGCAGGCGTCCGGTGCGGTCCGTGACTTCCCCCAGCAGGAGCGCGCGTCCGTCGCCGAGCAGTGGCGAGTACCCGCCGAATTGGTGACCAGCGTACGCCTGCGCCACCGGGGTGGCACCGGCGGGAACGTGGTTGCCCACGAGGAGGCGCACCCCTTCGGGACTCCGGAGGTATTGCGGGTCAAGGCCCAGGTCTGCTGCGAGCTGTTCGTTCAGGACCAGGAGTTCGGGGCCTGGCGCTTCCTCGGCCTGCCAGGGAACAGCGAGTTCCGCCAGTTCACGGGCGAAGCGGCCATCAAAGGTGACCGTGGATTCAGCTGCTGCCGTCATGGGTTAACCCTATCTCCGTGGTGCCGCCTGGCGCCTGCCGCGCGTCTTTCCGCCTGCGGGGAACGGCAATCCGCTGCAGGTCCCGGGCTGCGATGACCACGGCTTCCGGGGCCCGGGCCTGGGAACGCTCATCGCCCCAAGCGCGGCCGAACCGACGCTGCCCTCGCGCAGCAGTCGGCCGACATCCGGCCCTTCGATTCCCGCCGCCCGCAGCCGGTCCGGCGCGAAGGTGCGCCCGTCAGGCTCGGTGAGCCGGTAGCCTGATCCCCGTGCACGTGCGTGAGGCAGATCCGGGTGGGAACCTGGGACACGGGGCCCAGCACCACGAGTTCACGCACTGCCGGCGTCTGCTCCCGCGCCGTGCAGCCCCTTGGCGTAGGCGGCCTGGCCGGCGTGCTGGAGGCAGTCCGCAAGGATGCTGACCAGCCGTACCCCCAGGGTTACCGGCGGATCCCAGCGCTTGTCCACCACCCGGTCCAGATCCGGGTCGTCCAGGCCAACGAGGACCCTGGCAGTCTGGCGGTGGACGGCTTCGTAGTACTCCAGCAGGAGTTCACGGGGGGCCATGACGGCATCCACCTGCCCGCTGGAGTGGCCGTAGCCCGTGTCATTGTCCGCGAGTGACAGGCCAAAGCGGGATACGAAGCCTTCCGACGTCCAGACCTGCTCCAACTCCCAAGCGGAGGCGACCTGCGCATCCTCCACCCGGCCCAGGTGCCACACCAGCCAGGCAATTGAATTGCCACGACCGGAAGGACGGTGCTGAAGGCGTTCCCCATCGAGCCCGTCGAGCACCTGCCGGACCAGGCCCGGGAGGCGGTCAAAGGCCTCGAGCAGCAGTTCTTTGGATTGCATTGCCCTACTCCCCGGTTGAAGCTTCGTCCTGCAGCAAGGGGTCCTCCTGCCAGCGGTCAGGATTGTTCTCGGCAGCTCCGGGGTAGTTGTCCGGTTCTCCCTTTACCGGGTCCAACTCCAGGGACGGCCCGGCGCCGGGAGTCTGGTCGAGAAGTATGTCCTCTTCCTGCACAACTTCCAGTTCATTGTCGGGAACATTCTGTTCAGTCATGATGATGCCTTTCTCGTTGACCGCGGCGGACAATAGTAAGCGTACTGAGTAACCGTGGCGCCTGTGAACAGCCGGCACATCCGACACCCACGCCTGTTACGGCTTTCCGCGGCCGTGGGGTACAAGGTATCTAAAGGTGCACCATTTCGTGGGCCGGAGTTTGACGGCAGGCAAGGAGAACCCATGGAACGCAATGTATCCCCGGACGGGCGTGGGGCAGAACCGTCCTGGCAGCCGTCCTTCGCTGCGCGGATGTCAGCGCTGTGGGCTGACAGCTTGGGCCGGGCGAGCATCCGGGCGGTCCAGACGCTCTCGCTGCTGGCGCTTGCCTGGGTGGTGGTGGTGGCCGCCACCCGGGTTCCGCTGGTAACCATCCCGGTCCTGGTGGCCTTGATCCTGGCCTCGGCAATGGCTCCTGCAGTGCGGTGGCTCGCCGCACGGGGGTTCCCCCGGGCCCTTGCAGTGCTGTCTTCCTTCCTGGTGATCATCGCCGTGGCTGCCGGGGTGGTGGGCGGCATCATTGCGCTGGTCCGGCAGCAGGCCTCGGTGCTGGCAGCCCGGGCCGAGGCGGGGATTGGCCAGCTGCAGCAATTCATCACCACCGGACCCGTCGCGCTGACCAATGCGCAGATTGACGCGGCCCGCAGCGAATTCCAGAAGTTCCTCGCCGGGGGAACCCTGGGAGCCGATGCGCTGACCGGGCTCAGGACCGCCGGGGAGATTGCCGCCGGCACGGTCCTGACGGCTGTCATCCTGTTCTTCTTCCTCAAGGATGGCGAGAAAATCCGGATGTTCGTTATCGGGTTCCTTCCCGGGAACCACCAAGGAAGGGCACAGCTGGCGGCAGAACGCAGCCTCCTGGTACTCGGCGGCTACGTCCGGGGCACCCTGGTCATTGCCGCGATCGATGCAGTCCTGGTCCTGGTGGGGCTGCTGATCCTCCGGGTCCCGCTGGCCGTCCCGCTGGCAGCCGTGGTCTTCCTGGGCGGGTTCATTCCGATCATCGGGGCAACCACCGCCGGCAGCCTCGCCGTGCTTGTTGCGCTCGTGGAAAACGGACCGGTTCCCGCACTCATCGTGCTGGTCATCCTGGTGGCCGCAAACCAGTTCGAACACCACATCCTCCAGCCTGTCTTCATGGGCCGCGTCCTGCGGATCCACGGGCTGGTCATCATCCTGGCGTTGACGGCCGGGGCAACCTTGGCCGGGGTGGTCGGGGCCCTGCTCGCCGTCCCGCTGGCCGCCGTCGGATGGACCATCTACAAGACCGTCGCCGAACGGGAAGCAACAGCGGGGGAACCTCCCACTCCGTCCGGGCCCGCGACTTAAGGTCCCCCCGCGCACCGGCTTCGGTGACTTTCGGCCCTAGAGTGCCGATGGGGCGGGGGCCAGTCTTGAAGGGCAGGAAGACCCTTCACGACAAGCAGGAAGTGCGGCCATGTCATCACAGAAACCAATCGCCGTGGGCACCAACGATTCAGCACAAAGCCAGGCCGCTGTCTTGTGGGCAGCCCGCCGTGCCCATCGCGCCAACCTGCCACTGGTGATCGTCCACGTGGTGGATGACCGATGGATCGCGGAACCGTACCCTTGGTTCGGAACCCTCCAGCAGGCCGGCGAGGAACTCCTCAAGACCGCCGCCGGACGCCTCGAAGGGTCCGTGCCGGTGACCCCCGCCACGGAAATGCTCACCGGAAGCGTGGGCGGGGCCTTGGCCAAATATTCCAAGAAGACCTCCATGATGGTCATCGGCTCCGGCAGCGGGCACCTTGGCGGCGCCCTGGCCGACCGCGCACTCCAGGTTGCCACCGCCGCCAAGGTTCCGGTCGCCGTCATCGGAACCCAGGACCTTGAAGGCAGGACCGGTGTGGTGGTTGGCGTGGATGGATCCGCGGAATCGACCCAGGCCGTCGCATTCGCTGCGGCCGAAGCAGACCGCAACGGTGACGAACTCACGGTCGTCTACGCCGTCAATGTCCCGGACCCGGTCATCGATGCCGGCCTGACACCCGCCGCCCTCGCAGACCTCATCGTCGATGAAGAACGCATCGTCCTCTCCGAGACCGTTGCCGGGCTCAAGGAAGACTACCCGGACCTGACGGTGCAGCAGCGCCTTGTATCCGACCGCGGCCCGGTGGACGCCCTCGTGGATGCCGCCGCGGGGGCCCGCCTCCTGGTGGTGGGCAGCCGCGGGCGGGGCGCCTTCAAACGCCTGCTGCTGGGTTCAACCGCCCATGGCGTGCTGAAGCACCTTCCGTGCCCCACGATCATTACCCGGACCCAGGCCGTGAAGGACACCATCTAGCCGCAGAGCCCGCAGGCCGTCTTCCCAACCTGTCCATTTCCCCACCTGGAAGGTCCGGCGTCATGAAAAAACCCGCCGCAATCATCATGCTGATCCTTGGGATCCTACTGACCCTCCCGGGCCTTGCGGCGCTGGCGGGAGGCGCCGTGGCTTCCGCTGTGGGGTCGATCCAGGGAGACGGATACCTCACCTCCGGTACGTCACGCTTTTCCGTGAACTCATTCGCCCTGACCTCCCCACGCACCGACACCATGGGCCAGGAAGTGCCCGGCCGGCTTCCCTTTGACATTGGCAGGGTGCGGCTGCGGGCTGAATCCGTGACACCCGGCAAAGCGGTCTTCATCGGCATCGGCCCGCAGGCCGACGTCGAAAAGTACCTGGCCGGCGTGCACCACTCCGAACTCCTCAACGTCTACCAGCGGCCTTTCCGGGCCGATTACCGCGACGTTCCCGGGAACAGTCCTGCCGCACCGCCGGCAGACCAAGGCATCTGGAGTGCCTCGGTGTCGGGCTCCGGCGAGCAGGAGCTCACGTGGAACCTGGCCCCAGGAACCTGGGAAATCGTGGTGATGAACGCTGACGCTTCATCCGGCGTGGACGTCCAGCTCCAGGCGGGCTTCCACTCAGACCTCTTCCGTCCGGCAGCAACGGGCCTGCTGGTGGCCGGGATCATCGCCCTGCTGATAGGGATACCCCTGATCATTTTCGGCGCGGCAGGACTTGGCCGGCATTCCGTACCCCCGAGGGGTGGGCCCGAAATGGGCGCGCCGGCAACTGCCGGACCGGCGATGGCCATGGCCGGGCCCGGCTACCCGGCCGGACCGGCCCAGCCTGGAGGCCCGGCGCAATCGGGGGCATTTGCCGCGCCCCAGCCCGTCGCGCCGGTACCGGTTCCTCCGACAAGGTACCCGGCCAGGCTCGTCGGCGAACTTGACCCGGGACTTTCGCGCTGGTTGTGGCTGGTCAAGTGGTTCCTGGCGATTCCGCACTTCATCCTGCTTTTCTTCCTCTGGTTCGCTTTCGTGATCACCACGATCGTGGCCGGATTCGCCATCCTGTTCACCGGCCGGTACCCGCGGGCGCTGTTCGACTTCAACGTCGGCGTGATGCGGTGGAACTGGCGGGTGGCCTTCTACGCCTACGCCGCCGTCGGAACCGATCTCTACCCGCCTTTCACGCTGAGGCGCACCAACTATCCTGCCGACTTCGATGTGGACTACCCTGAGCGGCTGTCGCGCGGCCTGGTCCTGGTGAAATGGTGGCTCCTGGCCATCCCGCACCTCCTCCTGGTGGCGGCGTTCGCGGGAACCACAGGAACCGTGTGGAGGTGGCGGGCAGAGGACAACGTCATCGGCAGCACCTACGAAGGCGGGTCGGGCCTGTCCCTTCTGGGCCTGCTGGTGTTGATTGCGGCGGTCATCCTGTTGTTCACCGGCCGCTACCAGCGCCCGCTGTTCGACCTCATCCTCGGCGTGGACCGCTGGATCTACCGCGTCCTGGTGTACACCTCACTGATGCGGGACGAATACCCGCCGTTCCGGCTGGACCAAGGCGCCGGCGAGCCCGGGTTGGCCCCGGCGACTCCCCCGGCAGGTCTTCCGCCCGTTGGGGCCGGGCGGCCGCCGGCGGTTGGGCCGCAGGCGACGGGGCCGGCGCAGTGACCTTCGCCCCTACCTCCCGGTCCCGGGGTAAGACGATGATGGGCGTGACCGTACGGGTCCGATGAGGGAGCAGACATGAGCGTTGCCGGGGCACCAATAGCCAGCATTGTGGTGGGCGTCGATGGATCTGAGGCGTCCGTGGAGGCCCTCCGGCAGGCCCAACGGATGGCCATTCCCTTGGGCGCCAAGGTTCAGGCAATAGCTTGCTGGGACTACCCCCAGGTGTATACCGGCTACGTGATGATGGGCGTCGAGGGCTTCGAGGAAGGCGCCAAAGCAGTCCTGGACGAGGCGGTGACGCAGGCCTTCGGCGCCGAAACGCCGTCGAACGTCACCTCGACCCTGGTCCGGAGCCATCCGCGGGAGGCGCTGATCGACGCCAGCCGCGACGCCGACATGATCGTGGTGGGGCGCCGCGGGCACGGCGGATTCGGCGGCTTGCTGCTGGGCTCGGTGAGCTCCGCCGTCGTCGCCCACGCCCACTGCCCGGTGCTGGTGGTGCACACCCCGGAGACCGGCTCCGGCGATTCCCAGGCCTCCTGAACAGACGGCGCCAAAGAACATCAGCGTCCGGGGCGGGTGACGGCAAGTGCCGGTGAATGAAGTACGACGACGGGCGCTCGCCCTGGCGATCGCCGGCGCCTTGGTGGTCCTCGCCGTCGTCGTGGTCCTCTTTCGCACGGCGCCGGCTGGCAGCCCGCCGCCGGCGACCCCTGCGGCTCCCTCGGCCGCACCGCCCTCCGCACAGCCCACCCAGTCCGCGTCCGCAAGCGTGGATGCCGCCCCCGAAACGTCACTGCCAAGGGAGACGGACACGCCCGAAGCGGGCGAAGTCCCTGTGGAGCCGCCGGTCACGGTGCCCTCGGCCGCCGGGCCCGCGCCCTCCGATGTACCCGAGGAACCGGCTGCTCCCCCGCCGCCGGCGCCGTTTCCCGAATCCCTCCGCGGCCAGGACGTTACTGTCGTTCCAGGGGCCGGCCGCACCGTAGCACTGACCTTTGATGCGGGAGCCAACGCGGCAGGTCTGCCAAAGATCCTGTCCACCCTCGCCGCCAAGGGCGTTGCCGGCACCTTCTTCCTGACCGGCAACTGGGCCGCCAACAATCCGCAAGGAGTGGCGCAGATTGCCGCGGCCGGGCACCGGGTGGCAAACCATTCCATGACGCACCCCGGGTTTACCGGACTGCCTGACGACGCGATCGTCCAACAGGTGCGTGGCGCGGAACAGACCATCCTGGCGGAAGGAGCAGACCCCAGGCCACTGTTCCGGTTCCCTTATGGCGAACGCGACGCGCGGACCATCGCGGCCGTCAACTCCCTGGGCTATGTGGCCGTTCGATGGACGGTGGACACCCTGGGCTGGAAGGGCACCAGTGGGGGCGCCAGCGTCCAGGCGGTGGTTGATCGTGTCCAGGCGGGGCTGCAGCCCGGGGAAATCGTCCTGATGCACATCGGTTCGAACCCCGACGACGGCACCACGCTCGACGCCGACGCCCTGCCACAGGTCATCGACCGCCTCAGGGCTGCAGGGTACGGGTTCATCACCCTCGATGCCGTTCTGGGGCGTTAGCCTCAGGCCCGGCCCATCCATGGCGAAGAGGAACCCGGCACGGACCTCGCCGGCACGCACCCCCGGCCCTGCACATCATGGACTGCCCGTCCACGAGGTGGTGCTGCTGCTTGGCACGGACACCACCATAGGCCTGGACCCAAACGAAGTGGCACGCCGGCGGGCCCAGTTCGGCGCCAACGCGCTTCCCCGGGGACGGAGCCGGGGTATTGCCACCAAGCTCGGGCGCCAGTTCAACAACCCGCTGGTATACGTCCTGCTGGCGTCCGCCGCGGTAACCGCCTTCCTTGGCGGGTTCCTGGACTCCGGGGTGATCCTTGCCGTGGTCCTGGTCAATACGCTGATCGGTTTCATCCAGGAGGTACGGGCGGAGTCGGCCCTGGATGCCCTTCATTCGATGGTCCGCACCCACGCGGCAGTCTTGCGACGCGGCCAGAGGTTGCGCGTTCCCTCCGAGGACCTGGTGCCCGGCGACCTGGTGCTTTTGGAAACGGGCGACAAGGTGCCCGCCGACCTGCGCCTGGTCCGCTTGTCAGCCATGCGGGTGGACGAATCCGCCCTGACCGGCGAGTCCGAACCCGTGACCAAGGACGAGGTGGTGCTCCCCCGGGCCACGCCCGTGGCCGACAGGAGGAACATGCTGTACAGCGGCACCCTGGTGACCGCCGGCACCGGGGCAGGGATCGTCGTCGCGATCGGCGGCGAAACCGAACTCGGCGAAATCCACCGGCTCATCGGCGCCGTCCGGCCCGAGCCCACACCGCTGACGCGCAAGCTGGCACGATTCAGCGCAACGCTCACTGCGGCCATCCTTGCCTTGGCGGCGGTGGCCTTCCTTGCCGGCGTGGCCCACGGTGAACAGCCGGGACAAATGTTCACCGCCGCCGTCGCCCTGGCTGTGGGAGCCATCCCGGAAGGCCTGCCCGCCGCCGTGACGGTGACCCTCGCCATCGGTGTCCGCCGGATGGCGCGGCGCCGCGCCGTGGTCCGCCGGCTTCCGGTCGTGGAGACATTGGGCAGCACCACCGTGATCTGTTCGGACAAGACGGGAACCTTCACCGAAAACCAGATGACCGTCCGCGTTCTCTGGACTCCCGCCGGCAGGTATGACGTGACAGGTACCGGCTATGGTCCGGAGGGACACATCATCCCGTCAGGTGTACGGCACGCCGGCGGTGCAGCGCAACCTCCGGCCACGGTGGTACACGACGGCATCCGGGACGAAGCCCTGCGGTGGTGCCTCCTGGCCGGGGCCGCATGCAACGACGCCGCCGTCCGCCGCGAGGGAACAACCTGGCAGGTGCGCGGAGATCCCACCGAGGCTGCGATGCTGGTGGCCGCCGGGAAGGGTGGCATCAAGGTCGGCGAATTCCTCGCCGGCTGTCCTCGGGAGGCGGAGCTGGCGTTCACCTCGGAGCGGCAGTTCATGGCCACAATGCATCGCTCCACGCATCCCGACGGCCCGGGATTCGTGTTCGTCAAGGGCGCCGTGGAACGGGTCCTCGAACTCTGCGGCGGCGAGATGGACATGCACGGCGACGTCAAGCCACTCCGAAAACAAGCCGTGTTCAGTGCTGCACATGCACTTGCGGACAGCGGGCTGCGGGTGCTGGCGACGGCCATGATGCGCCTCCCGGCCGGCACAGGCGCCAGTGCCGCCACGGAGCTGCGGGGCCGGGCGACCTTGACCGGGCTCCAGGCAATGCACGATCCGCCGCGGGACGCGGCTGCGGCATCAGTCCTGGCGTGCCGACGCGCCGGCGTGGCCGTCAAAATGATCACCGGCGACCATGTCCGGACCGCCCTGACCGTCGCCGCGGCAGTGGGGCTGATCGCCGATGCAGGCCCCGGAACGGCACTCACCGGCGCGGAACTGGACGCCATTCCAGCCGACCGGCTGCCCTATGCAGTGGAACAGGCCACGGTGTTCGCCCGGGTCTCCCCGGAACAGAAGCTCCGCCTGATTCGGGCCCTCCAGTCCCGAGGCCAAGTGGCCGCCATGACCGGGGACGGCGTCAACGATGCGCCCGCCCTCCGCCAGGCCAACGTGGGCATTTCAATGGGACGCAGCGGAACCGAGGTGGCCAAGGAGGCCTCGGACATTGTCCTGACCGATGACGACTTTGCCACCATCGAGGCTGCCGTTGAAGAGGGACGGAACGTTTTCGACAACCTGACCAAGTTCATCGTCTGGACCCTGCCGACCAACATGGCCGAGGGGCTGGTGATCTTGGCGGCCATCCTGGTGGGCGGCACCCTCCCTATCCTCCCCACCCAGATCCTGTGGATCAACATGACCACAGCTGTTGCCCTTGGCCTGATGCTCGCCTTCGAACCGAAGGAACCAGGACTGATGACCCGTCCCCCGAGGGCACCGGACCGTCCGATTCTGACCTGGGCCCTCACCGTGCGGGTCATGCTCGTCTCAGCCCTTTTGGTCGCGGGCGCCTGGTGGCTCTTTGAGCATGAACTCACCGTGGGCGCATCGGTTGCCCAGGCCCGGACGTCTGCGGTGAATCTCTTCGTGGCCGTTGAGGTCTTCTACCTCTTCAGCTGCCGGTCCCTGACCCGGCCGGTGTGGCGAATGAGGCCGTTCGGCAACCCCTGGCTCCTCCTCGGCGTGGGCGTCCAGTCCGCCGGACAACTGGCCCTCACCTACGTTCCCGTGATGAACGAGCTCTTCCATACCGCCCCCATCAGCCTGGACGCCTGGCTGCGGATCTTCGGCCTGGCCCTGCTCGCTTCCCTGGCGGTCGCCGTCGACAAACGCCTGCGACGTCGGGGTTTCTAGGTCCCTGCCCCGCTGGCCCAGGCGCGGCGGCGGATCCGCCCGGACCGGCTCCGGTGCCGGCCGGAACGGGACCAATGGCTCTGCCTGGGATCCCCGCGCAATCCAATACTGGAAGGGAAGGCATCCGGTTGGCGGCGGCCTTCTGTGAATCGGAGGTCGGGGAAGTGTACGGCTGGAACGACGGCATGGGCCTGTGGGGCTATGCCCTGATGAGCATCAGCATGGTGGTGGTCTGGGGAGCGATCATCACCGGCATTGTCCTGCTGGCCCGCTCGTTGCGGGCCCCCTCCCCGCATAATCCACAGCCGCCGTCCCCGCGGATCGCGGAGGACCTGCTCGCGGAGCGTTTCGCCCGCGGGGAGATCGATGTTGCGGAGTACCAGAACAGGCTGGCCGTCCTGCGCGGCCACCCGGGCAGCTGAGCCAATGTCTCCGGCAGGAAACGGACATCGGGAGCCAATTGTGCCACTTTCCGAATTCGAGAAAAGGGAACTCGAACTGATCGGCCACGGCCTTGAACAGGATGACCCCAGGCTCGCGGTCCTGCTCGATCACGATGCCTTCGCCCGCTCCCGCCGGACCAGTTTCAGGCGCGCATTGGTACTTTTCGCGGTAGGGGTCTGCATCCTCCTGCTTGGCTTGGTGGTCCACGCCCCCACCATTGGTATTGCCGGCTTCACGGTGATGAACGGCGCCGGCTACTGGGCCCTCAAGGACCTGCGCTGGACCCTGCGCAAGTCAGCCCCGCACGTAACCCCGGTGGAAGGCACCACCAGCGAATAGGACGGATGACGACAGCGGGCCGGGTTAGGTGAGCCAAGCCGGGTCAGTGCCTCAGGGCAGTGCCCCTGCATCGGTCCGGGATACTTCCTCCGCGTCCCCGGATTCCGCGGCGTGGACCACCAGAACCGGGCAGTGTGCGTGGCTGACCAGGGATGAACTGACCGAGCCCAGGACAAAACTGCCGTGGCCCCGCCTTGCCACGATCAGGAGGGACGCTGTCCGGCTCGCATCCAGGAGCACTGGACCGGGCTTCCCGCGCACTATCCGGGAGTGCACGGCGGGTGGGTGTTGCCCGAATGCGTCCTGAATCGCCTGGCCAAGGATCTGCTCGGCGGCGTACTTGAATCCTTCGATGCCGACCGCCAGGTAGACCCCATAACCGGCAGGGACATCCCAGCACGCCCACGCCTCAACTGGCGCGTCCAGGGGTTCAGCCAACGCCCGCGCCACCCGCAACGCGGCGACGGATGCTTCGGAGCCATCCACCCCCACGATGATCCTTGAGCGCCGTGCGTGAGCTGCCGCCGGCGCTTCGTTCCCTGCTGTTGCCACATAACCTCCTGTTGCCATCCGACCAAGCGTGGACCGGAACCGGTTGCGGGGAACAGGGCCAAAAGTCATGGCGGGACGAAACCGCGGCACGGTCCGGACGGTGCACCCGGCGGTGGCCGGACCGGCGCGGCGGACTTTGGTCCCTTCCGGCCACACCCTTTGCAGGTAACAATGGGGTGGGGCCAGCTCCGGGGAGTTGCCCGCACAGGTGTTGGTTTGGTCCTGAAAACGTTTGGGAGCGTTGGGTGCACATGCATGAAACTGCGAGCAGTGAAGCAACCGGTTCTTCCGGGCCGGTCCGCGTGTTCATCCTTGATGATCATGAACTTGTGCGGCAGGGCCTGAAGGACCTGCTTGAAGGCGAGGGTTTCGTGGTGGTTGGCGAAAGCGGGTCGGCTGCCGAAGCCACGCGCCGCATTCCGGCCCTGCACCCCGATATCGCCGTCCTCGACGGGCGGCTTCCCGACGGCACGGGAATTGAAGTGTGCAGGGATGTCAGGTCCCTTGATCCACGGCTGCGCTGCCTGATCCTCACCAGTTACGACGACGAGCAGGCCCTTCGCGGAGCCGTCCTCGCCGGAGCGTCAGGGTACATTTTGAAGCAGATCAGGAGCGATGACCTCCTGGCCGGCATCCGGAGGGCCGCAGCGGGTGAGTCCCTGTTCGAACCGGGGGTGGAACAGCGCATCATCGCGGGCCTTTCCACAGCACCCACCGACCCCCGCCTGGACGGCCTGAGCACCCAGGAGAAAAAGGTCCTGGCCCTGATCGGCCAAGGGCTGACCAACAGGCAGATTGGCGATGAACTGTTCCTGGCTGAAAAGACGGTCAAGAACTATGTTTCCTCCATCCTGGCCAAGCTGGGTTTTGAGCGCCGGACGCAGGCTGCCGTCTATGTCACCCGGAACACCACGGAGAGCACCTGAGCGGGTCAGAGCAACAGGCTGCAGCGCTGCCGCGGGCAGCGCGCACTCAGGACAGGGGCGCGGACCACGTCACGGACGTGCCTTCGCCGGGGATGCTGTGGATGTCACACCGGCCGCCAAGGAGGCCGGCGCGGTAACGCATGTTGGCAAGGCCGCTTTCTTTGGCAGGTTCGCTGAATCCGTGACCGTTGTCATCGATGCACAGCTGCACCTCGTCGCCGTCCACGGTAAGGCTGACCTGGATCTCCCCGGCACCGGAATGCCGTAAGGCGTTGCTGAGCGCTTCCGAGAGTACCGGCAGCAGTTGGGCAGCAGCACCTTCGTTGACCAAATCCACCGGACCGTCCAGGGATACCTTGGGGATCAGGCCGTAGCTGCGCGAGCTTTCCCGGACAACGCGCAGGATCCGGCCGGTGAGGGGCTCCCGTTCCACGTCCGCGGTGCGAAGCGAGTAAATAGTGTCCCGCAGCTTGCGGATGGTGTCATCGAGTTCCTTGGTTACCGCGGCGATTCGGTCATGGGCCCCGGGGTCCATGGTGAAGCGCCGCAGGCTCTGGACGCTCAGGCCGGCAGCAAACAACCTCTGGATGACGAGATCGTGCAGGTCGCGGGCAATCCGTTCCCGATCCGTCAGGAGCAGATCCTGCTCGCGCAGGGCGCTCACGCGCGCCAAGTCCAGTGCCAGGCCGATCCTGCTCCCAAAGATGGAACTGGATTCGGCTTCGGCCTGGGTAAATGCGGCAGCTCCGTGGGCACGGGCCAGCACGAGCACCCCGTTGTCGCTGTTGCCGTGCCCCAATCGGCATACCAGGACAGGTCCCAGTTTCTCCGCCGTCCCGTGGTCGAAGACCTGCCGCGGGTCCGCAGCCACGAAAGATTCGCCGCTTTCGACGACGGCGGACGCCGCGCTGGAGACCATGAGTTCCTGCCCCGCCTGGAGGCCTTGCACGCCAAGGCATGTACGGCAGCGAAGCACGCCGTCGCCGGCCGGGACTCCGATCACGGCCAGCGCGGACCCGGATAGCTTGAGCGCGGTTTCGGCAACGATATCCAGGTTCTCCGCAACCCCGGCACGGGGCGTCATGATCAGCCGGCTGCTCAGTTCCATGCCCGCCTCCAGCCATTTCTGCCGGCGGCTGCTGTCTTCAAAGAGCCGGGCGTTCTGGATGGCGACTCCGGCTGCTGCCGCCAGGGCTACCGCGAGGTCTTCGTCCTCCTGGGTGAAATCAACCCCGCCCTGCTTTTCGGTCAGGTACAGGTTTCCGAATACCTCATCCCGGACGCGGACCGGCACTCCAAGGAATGTCCGCATCGGCGGATGGTTGGGTGGAAAACCCGATGCAATGGGATGCTGGCCGAGGTCATGGAGCCGCAGCGGCTTCGGTTCGCGAATCAGCAGCCCGAGGACACCATGCCCTGTGGGCAGGTCACCGATGGAACGGATGCCGGCTTCATCAATTCCAACAGTGATGAAGTGGCTCAGCCGGCGGTCTTCTCCGATGACACCCAACGCTCCGTACCCGGCACCGACCAAGGCGCAGGCAGACCTCACCAGCCGGTCCAGGACGGCTTCAAGGCTCAAGTCCTCGGCGACGGCAATGACGGCCGCCAGCAGGCCATTGATCCGCTCCCGGGTATCCAGCAGTTCGTCGCCCCGGGCCGTGAAATCCCTCAACAGGTCTTCCATCTGGTCCCGCCTTGGAGAGCGCCACGGCTGCTCAGTGCTCACGTCCCACCTCCGGCGGCAAAAGCCTGCCTGGCAGCGGGCCCGTAGCGCGAAATCAAGTGTTCGAAGACATCCTCTGGGAGTAGTCTAGGTTCCGCGTCAACGGCAGGCATCCGCCATGCGCTGCGGGAGACCAGCTCACTGTCGTCAGCCGCTCTGCACCAGCGGGACCTTTTCCCCTACCGGCAGAATGTTCACGGTCCTAGGCTACGGCCATGGATACAGCAGGGGCAGAACCGGAAGTCAAGGAACTCGGCGTCCACGATTGTTGGAAACTCCTTCAGTCCGCGTCCGTTTGCAGGATCGCGTTCACGGACGGCGACTCAGTTGAGAACTTTCCCATGAACTTTGTCACCACCAACGGAACTCTGCTGATGCGTACGGGTGAGGCAACAAAACTATCCTCCTTCGACGACAAGATGGTGGCCGTTGAAGCGGACGGCATGAACCAGTATGGAACCATTGCCTGGAGCGTCATCCTCAAGGGGCGCGCGACCGTTGTTTCGGATGCGGAGGAGACCCAGGACGCCATGGATGCCGGACTCTCACCCTGGCAACCGGGCCAGAAGAACACCCTCATCCGGGTTACGCCGCAGGGCATCAGCGGCCGGAGGTTCGTCATCGCGGCGCCAACGCACTGGTGGCCGCCGCGGGAGCCCGCAACGGAGTGAAGAGCGCGCTGGAAAGAACGCGCTCTTAGTTTCCCGCCCAATTCATCAGCCCCCCACTACACCCCAAAGGATGGCCCCAATGGCACCTGCCAAGCCAATCGCCGTCGGTATCTCCAACACGCCGGCGTCCGGCGCCGCCCTGATGTGGGCTGCCGCGCGGGCCGACAGGCTCAAGGCTCCCCTCGCCATCGTCAACGTGGTGGACGACCGGTGGATGGCTTCCGAAGTGCTGCCCTACTTTGAGGTCCTGCGCGAATCAGGCCTGGGCCTGCTGAAGGAAGCCGGCGGGAAGGTCAGCGCCGCCTACCCGGGCCTGAAAGTTTCACTGCAGCTCCTCGAAGGAGGCGTGGGTTCGGCACTTGGCGCGTACTCGAAAGAGGTTGCCATGCTTGTGCTTGGCACCAGCGGCCACTCACGCGGCGCGCTCACAGACCGCGCCCTCCAGGCCGCCGCCACGGCGGAATGCCCGGTTGCGGTCATCGGCGAAGGACAGGAGGCGGGCCGCGGCATCTTCGTTGGCGTGGACGGATCCGAGGAATCCACGCAGGCGGTGGCGTATGCGGCAGCAGAGGCTGACGTCCTTGGGGAGGAGTTGACGGTCCTCTACGCGTTCACCGGCCCCAACCGTTGGATCGCAGCAGGGCTGCCCTCCAGCAGTTTTGCCACCCACGTGCTCGAAGAGGAGCAGACTGTCCTCGCGGAAACGGAGGCCGGCCTGCGGCAGGACTACCCCGACCTGACGGTGCACACGGTGATGGAAACCGTCGTCGAGCCGGCGGATGCCCTGGCGCGGGCTGCCTCCGGGGCGCGCCTGCTGGTGCTGGGCAGCCGTGGCAAGGGAGGCTTCGAGCGGTTGCTGCTGGGATCCACGGCGCACGCGGTGCTGACGCAGCCCCCCTGCCCCACAGTGATCACGCGGACGCACAAACCGCAGCACGACGACTGAGCCCGCTTGGTGGAGCAGGCCATGCCGGCAGCCGGGGAGGCCGGGGCATCCGGCCCCGACGTGGAGGTGCGCCGGGCCCGGGAAGGGCTGACCACCGCTGAGGTCCTGGAGCAGACCGCTGCCGGCCGGATCAACAGCGTGCCCACGGCCACCAGCCGAACTGTCTGGGAGATCGTGCAGGCGAACGTTTTTACGCTCTTCAACGCCGTGGTGGGTGGATGTTTCATCCTGCTGTTCGTCCTGGGCCAGTGGCGTGACGCGCTGTTTGGCTTGTCGGCCATCAGCAACTCGTTGATCGGCATTGTCCAGGAGTACCGTGCAAAGCGTTTGCTCGACCAGCTGGCCATTACGCAAGCCGCGACGAACACGGTGATCCGGAACGGCGCACGGGAACGGATTCCGTCGGATGGCCTGGTCCCGGACGACCTCGTGGTGCTGAGCGGCGGCGACCAGGTCACGGCTGACTTGTTGCTGCTGGGCGAAACCTCACTTGAGGTGGACGAATCCTTGCTGACCGGCGAAGCCGAGCCGGTTCCGAGGGCTGACGGCGCCGTGCTGCTCTCCGGGTCGCTGATCCTGGCCGGCAGCGGCCGGGCTGCCGTGCTCCGGGTTGGGCCGGACACGTTCGCCTACCGTTTGGCGGCTGAGGCGCGCCGGTTCTCGCTGGTTACGTCAGAAATCCGCAGGGGCCTGGGGAAGGTCTTCGTCGTGATCACGTGGTTGCTGCTGCCCACAGCGTTGCTGCTGATGAACGCCCAGATGCAGGACCGGGGCGGCTGGACAGGTGCCTTCAGTTCAGGGCGGTGGATCCCCGCCGTGGTGGGGGCAGTGGCCGGGATCATGGCAATGATTCCCCTCGGGCTGCTCCTGATGACCAGCGTGGCGTTCGCCGTTGGCGGCCTCCGTTTGGCACGCAAGAAGGTCCTGATCCAGGAACTGGCGGCCGTGGAAGTACTGGCAAGGGTGGATGTCCTGTGCCTCGATAAGACGGGCACGCTGTCCTCGGGCTCCATGGTGTTCGACGCCGTCCATGAGCTCGGTGGCCTCCCGGAGGCCCGGTGGCGGCCGGTACTGGAATGGTTTGGGGGCCAGGCGGAGGGCGGCAGCACCGCGGCGGCGATCGGCGCGGCCTTTCCCGTGGCGGCTCCGCTTCCGGATCTGGCCGCCGTACCCTTTTCCTCCGCCCGAAAATGGAGTTCGGTCACCTTGGGGCCGGAGTCCGGCGCCGCCGGAACATGGATCCTCGGCGCTCCGGACGCTGTCCTCGGAGACTCCCCGGGTTGCGTGAAGGCGCACCGGGAGGCCGCGGCACTGGCCTCCACCGGCCTGCGGACGCTGGCCCTGGCTTACCTGCCGTGGACGCTGCCGCCCGACGCAGCAGAGACCGGGCTGCCCCCTACGCTGGCACCGGTGCTGCTGGTGACCTTTCGCGAGAGCATTCGTGCGGATGCGGCCGCGACACTGGACTACTTCCGCCGGCAAGGCGTGATCGTCAAAATCATCTCCGGTGACGATCCAAGGACGGTGGCGGCCCTGGCACGCGGGGTTGGCTTTGGAAACGGGGTTGCGTACGACTCCCGCCACCTTCCCGAAGATCCGGCCCTGCTGGAAGAAACGGTGGAAGCCCACAGCCTCTTTGGCAGCGTCACACCGTCCCAGAAGCGGGACCTGGTCCAGGCCTTGAAACGGCGTGGGCACACGGTTGCCATGACCGGAGACGGCGTGAATGACGTCCTGGCGCTGAAGGAGGCGGACCTCGGCATCGCCATGGACTCGGCCTCGCCGGCAACCAAGGCGGTGGCCCGGCTGGTTCTCCTGGACGGGCGCTTCGAAAGACTGCCCGCGGTGCTGGACGAGGGGCGCCGGGCCATCAGCAACATCGAGCGGGTTTCCTTGGTATTCCTCAGCAAGACCGTCTACGCCACAGTCATCTCCGTGGTGTGCGGCGTCCTGGTGTTGGCTTTTCCCTTCCTGCCACGGCAATTGTCCGCACTGGACGGCTTGACCATCGGACTGCCGGCTTTCTTCCTCGCGCTGCAACCGGGCGGCGAGCGCTATTCTCCCGGGTTCCTCCGGCGTTCCCTCTCCTTTGCCGTGCCCGCTGGCGTCTGTGCGGCCGGGTGTGTTTTGGCCGTCAGCGCCTTCGCCCAAGGTTTTGGCGGGCACACCCGGGAGAATGCACAGTCCGCAGCCACCGTAACCCTGGGCCTGTTGGCGGCATGGATCCTGGTGATGGCGTCGCGGCCGCTCAACGGCACCAAGATCCTGATCCTTGCGGGAATGTACGCGGGCCTGGTCCTTTTGTTCAGCGTCCCCCTGACACGTCACTTCTTTCGGGTGGATTGGCCCCCGCCGGGCCTGCTTGGCCTCGCTGTTGCCGTGGGCCTGGGAGGGTGCGTGGCCATCGAAGTGGTGGGCCGGTTCACCAGGCGCAGGCCTGCCCGTGCGGGGTGAACCGGTGCTGGGACCTTTGACTCTGGATCCTCTTCCGCTGAAAGGGGATGGTGGAAATACCGGGCCATGCGATGATCCGGCTTCCACTTGAGCAGGAGGCAGTAATGACTGACCTGATGAAATGGTTCGATTCCCGGCGCTCACCCCTGGACGTCATCGAACGGCTTTTCGAAGGTGACATGGGTACTTCCGCCATCCGGGTTGAGGAGATGGTGGACGGCAATACGCTCGTTGTACGGGCTGAGCTGCCCGGTATCGACCCGGAGAAGGACGTCGACGTCACCGTTGCCGATGGTGTGCTGTCCATCAAGGCGCAGCGGGAGGAAAAGAAGGAACACAAAGACAAGGACGGTTACCGGTCCGAGTTCCGGTACGGGTCCTTCGTCCGGCGCATTCCGCTCCCCGGCGGCGTCCAGCAGGCGGACGTCACCGCCGCCTACAAGGACGGCGTGCTTGAGGTCCGTGCCCCGATGCCCGACCAGGGGCTGGAAGCCGGCGCGTCGAAGATTCCCATCACCAGGGGCTGAGGAGCGCAAGGAGTACGACGCCGGTGCCTGGCCCCCGCGGGGACCAGGCACTTTTGTGTCTCGTGGGCTTAGGACGCCTTGCCGGCCGCAGCTTCCGCCGCGGAAATGACCGGAATGGTCTTGACGTAGGTGTCCGGGTTCAACGAGATGGAATCGATCCCTTGCCTGACCAGGAATTCCGCGAGCTCCGGATGGTTGCTGGGCCCCTGCCCGCAGATGCCGATCTTGATGCCGGCAGCGTGGGCTTTGCTGATGGCTTCGGCGATGAGCCCCGTGACGGCGGGGTCGCGTTCGTCGAACAGGCCGGCCAGCTCCTCAGAGTCGCGGTCCACTCCGAGCACCAGCTGGGTGAGGTCGTTGGATCCGATGGAGAAGCCGTCAAAGCGCTTCGCGAATTCGTCGGCCAGGACCACATTGGACGGGATCTCGCACATCATGTACAGCTGCAGGCCGTCAGCGCCGCGGACCAGGCCGTGCTCCGCCATGGCCTCGATGACCTGGTCCGCTTCCCGCACGGTGCGGCAGAAGGGGACCATGACGATGACGTTGCGGAAGCCTGCCTGTTCCCGGACCCGTTTGAGGGCCCTGCACTCCAGGGCGAACGCTTCACGGTAGTGGCTGCTGTAGTAGCGGGAGGCGCCCCGGAAGCCGATCATGGGGTTTTCCTCGGGACGTTCGAAAAACCTGCCGCCCACCAGGTGGCTGTATTCGTTGCTCTTGAAGTCGCTGAGCCGGACAATCACCGGTTTGGGATGGAAGGGAGCGGCGATCTTGGCGATCCCCGTGGCCAGCACGTCCACAAAGTACTCCTGCGGATCGTCGTAGCCGCTGGTGAGCTGCCTGATGAGATCCGCTTCCTGCGGGTCTGCCACCTTTTCCGGGTGGACCAGTGCCATGGGGTGGACGCGGATCAGGCTGTTGATGATGAACTCCATCCGGGCCAGTCCCACCCCTGCTGCGGGTAGCCGCCACCACTTGAACGCGGCGGCCGGGCTGGCGATGTTGATCATCACATCCGTGCGGGTGGCGGGAAGGGCCGCCATGTCCACATCCTCCACTGAGTAATCGAGCAGTCCTTCATAGACGCGCCCCTCCTCCCCTTCCGCGCAGGACAAGGTGACCGGGCCGCCGTCGGACAATATCTCCGTTGCGTTGCGCGTTCCGACGACGGCAGGCACGCCAAGCTCACGGCTGACGATCGCGGCGTGGCTGGTGGTCCCGCCGTGGTCGGTGATGATGCCGGCGGCGCGCTTCATCACCGGGACCCAGTCGGGGTCGGTCATCCGGGTGACCAGCACGGAACCGTCAACGAAGGACTCGATGTCCTTCGCGTCGCGGATCACGCACGCCGCACCCTTGGCGATGGCATCACCAATCGCGGCCCCGGTCGCCAGGACCGGTCCGGGATGCAGGAGGTGGTAGGTCCGGAAGGTGGACGTGCTTCTGCGCGCCTGGACCGTTTCCGGCCGCGCCTGCACCATGAAGAGCTCACCGGTCACCCCGTCCTTTGCCCACTCCATGTCCATCGGCCGGCCGTAATGCTTTTCGACGGCGGCGGCCCACCGGGCGAGGAGGACAATTTCCGGATCACTCAGTACCAGCGAGCGCCGCTCGCGCTCGCTGGTATCTACGGTCCGGGTCCGTGCGTCACCGCCCTGGCTGTAAACCATCTTGCGCTCCTTGGCGCCCACGGCCCGCTCGATGACCGGGCTGAACTGCGGGTCGGCCAGAAGCGGCTTGAACACCTGGTACTTGTCCGGATTGATGGTGCCCTGCACCACCGTCTCGCCAAGGCCCCAGGCGGCGCTGATGACCACGACGTCGGGAAAGCCGGACTCGGTGTCAATCGAGAACATCACTCCGGAGGCGCCAACGTCGGAACGGACCATCCTCTGGACCCCCACGGACAGGGCGACGTCCATGTGGTCGTAGCCCTTCATTTCCCGGTAGCTGATGGCACGGTCGGTGAACAACGATGCGTAGCAGCGCCTGCAGGCGTCAAGGACGCCGCGTTCGCCTGCCACGTTCAGGAAGGTCTCCTGCTGGCCGGCGAAGCTGGCGTCCGGCAGGTCCTCGGCCGTGGCGCTGCTGCGGACGGCCACCGGCACCTGGGCCTGGCCCGTGCGGCGGCACAGATCAAGGTAATGCTCCTGGATGTCGGCGGCGATCGTCTCAGGAAAACTCGCCTGCAGGAACAGTTCGCGGATCGCTGCTCCTACCTGGCGGAGCGTTGCCCGCCCGGCACGATGGTCCTCCATGTGCTTCCGGATCCCGGGCTCCAGGTCATTGGCTGCCAGGAAGCTGCGGTAGGCGGCGGCAGTCGTGGCAAACGCCTCGGGAACCCTGACCCCTGACGATTGCAGGGAACGGCTCAGCTCCCCCAGGGATGCGTTCTTGCCTCCAACCGACGGGATGTCTGCGATCCCGGTGTCTTCGATCCACGTGACATTGACGACGTTGGCCGGGACGGCTTCTGCGGGGGCACTCATGGCTCGATTCTGGCCTCTGCCCGGCAGGGCAGGCAGAGTCTTTGGTCCCGGGCGCCTGCACCGCTTCGGGGTCAGGTCCTCACGCCACGGAGGGCGCCTGGGCCGGCCGCCGGCGGTTCCGGACAGCCTTGTGGATCCAGTCCGCCGCCAGGACCGCGGGGGCGGCGAGGAGTGCAAGGGCAATGCCCATGGGTGTGGGTGGGGCCTGGCCCAGCACTGCCGCAATGTACGGCAGGTAGAGGCAGGCAGCCAGGATGGCCAGTTCAGCCAACACCGCCCACACCAGCAGCCTGTTGGTCCCCCAGCCCAGCTTCCACGGCGGCACCGTGGCACTCCGGCAGGCAAAGGCGTTGGCGAGCTGCCCCAGGACCACTGTCATGAACGCGGCACCGGAAGCGGCCGCCAGGAGGCCGGGCGCGGGCGGTTGTCCCCGGGTCCAGCCGCCGGCGGCGAGGACAGCCGCGAATACTGCCATTTCCGTGACGGCTTCCACCGGCCCCAGGATGCAGAAGACCCGGATGATCAGCCGCCGGTCCATGAGGTGCCGGCGTTCGGGCGGACGGGCAAGGACGCGTTTGCCGGGCGCCTCCGCTCCTAGCGCGAGGGCGGGCAGCAGGTCGGTTCCAATGTCCAGGGCAAGGATCTGGAGCACGCCCAGTGCCAGCGGAAACTGCCCGCCGGAAAGCGCCCAGATGACGAAGGGGGTCAGTTCCGCCACGTTGTCGGTCAGGTGGTAGGTGAGGAAGCGGTGGATATTGGCGTACGTGGCACGGCCCTGCTCGATGGCTGCGACGATGGTGCCGAAGTGGTCGTCCAGGAGCACCAGGTCCGACGCTTCCCGCGCCACGTCGGTCCCGCTAAGCCCCATGGCCACGCCGATATCGGCTTCGCGGAGGGCAGGGCCGTCGTTCACGCCGTCGCCGGTCATTGCCACTACGTGCCCGCGGGCCTGCAGCGCCCTGGCGACCCGGAGCTTCTGCTCGGGCGAGACCCTGCTGACCACCACCCCGTCCCGGTCCAGGAGGGCACCCAGAACCTGGTCGTCCTCGGGCAGGTCCGAGCCCTCAAGGACACATTCGGGCGATCCGATCAGGCCGATCTGGCGGGCAATCGCTGCCGCGGTCCCCGGGTGGTCACCGGTAATCATGGCGATCTTCAGGCCGGCCCGGCGCGCAGTCCCGATCACGTCGCCCACATCGGGGCGGGGCGGGTCCTGGAGTCCGATCAGGCCGAGGAGTTCCAGCCCGGTTTCCAGTTCGGCCGGCGTGCTGGTCAGCCACGTGGCCGGAACTCCCCCGAGCCGCCGCCGTGCCACGGCAATGACGCGCAAGCCATGTGAGGCCATCACCTCCACGTGTTCCTTGACGTGCGGGGGCACGGTGCCGCACACCGGGAACACGGTTTCGGGGGCGCCCTTGCAAAACAGGTCCGGTCCCACAATGGCTGATTCCCTGCGCCGTACCGGGTCAAACGGCATCCGGCGCGCCGGGGCAACCCCGGATACGGTTCCCGTCAGCCTGCGGGCCAGGACGTCCAGTGCCGCTTCCATCGGATCGCCCAGGGCGCGCCATTGCCCGTCGTGCAGTTCGGCCCGGCCCTGCGAAGCAGTCCGTGCTGCGAGCGCGGCGGCTGCCGCTTTGTCCACTCCGCGCCCCTGGACGTCGGCGTCGGGACCGTAGCCTTCGCCCGTCACGTGGACGGAGCCGTCCGCGGTAAAGACCTCGACGGCGTTCATCCGGTTCTGGGTCAGGGTTCCGGTTTTGTCGGTGCAAATGAATGTTGTGGACCCGAGGGTTTCGACTGCTTCGAGGTTGCGGACAAGTCCGTTGCGCGCGGCCATCCGTTGCGCACCCATGGCAAGGGAGAGGGTTACGGTGGGCAGGAGCCCCTCCGGTACCAGTGCCACGGCAACGCCAATGGCGAACAGGAACGAATCGCGCCATTGGAAACCCACCAGCAGCGATGCCAGGAAGAAGACGGCCGCGATTCCCAGTGCCATCGCCGCGGTGACCCGGACGATCCGGCGCAGTTCCAGGGACAGCGGCGTCGGGGGCGAAACCGCTTTGCTGGTGAGGTCGGCGATTCCGGCCAGCCTGGTGTTGGCGCCAGTCGCGGTAACGGTGGCTTCCCCGTAGCCGTTGACAAGGAAGGTGCCGCCCCAGACCAGGTGGCCTGCCACTTTGGGGACCGGTTCGCTTTCGCCGGTCAACATCGATTCATCCACCGCGCACGCCGAGGCCGCCACGAGGAGCATGTCGGCGGGGAGCCGGTCTCCGGCAGCGAGCAGCACCACGTCTTCGACCACCAGCGCGCTGGCATGGACCTTCCGTACTTTCCCGTCCCGCCGGACCATGACGTCGGCCGGCAGCAGGGCGCGCAGCTTGGCGGCGGCGTGCTGGGCGCGTTCCTGCTGGATGTGGGCGAACACCCCGTTGACGATGACGACCACGACGATCGCCACCGCGAGTTGGGGCATGTCCGCGAGGAAGGCCAGCCCGGCGGCGCACCACAGCATGAGGGCGAAGAAGTGCGTCATCTCGCCCCACAGCTTCCGCCACTGCGGGACGGGTTTTTCCGTGGGAAGCTCGTTGGGGCCAGCCTGTTTCAGGAGTTGTGCGGCCCTTTCAGACGTCAGGCCCTCCGCGGTCCTCACACGGCGTCCGCCTCCTGGCCCACCAGGAGCACCGGGCAGGCGGAATGTGCTGCGCATGCCCTGGTAACGGAGCCCAGGGACGACTTGAGGAGGCCGCCCTCTCCATGCCTTCCCACCACCAGCATCTGCGCCCGCCGGCTTTCATCCACCAGCACCTTCGCCGGAGGCCCGAACTTGGCGCTCACGTCGACGTTCTCCGGCCGCTCGCCCGGGAAGGCCCGGCCCAGGGCGTCCTCCACGAGACGTTCGGCGGCGTCCTCAAGCCTGGCGGTGAACTGCCGGTCTGCTCCTTCGAGGCGCGAGGTCACCAGGTAGTCGGGCATCCCGACGCATGTGATGACCTCAAACCGGGTCCCCAGGCGGGCTGCCAGCTTCCCGGCAAACCGCAGCGCGGTGGAGGAAAATTCGGAACCGTCCACGCCCGCGATGACGCGCTTGGCCGCTGTTTCTGCGTTCATACCACCACGTTCCCGGCCGGTGCTTTCGGTGGGAAGGGCCAAAAGTCATGCAGGCGGTTGGACCCCAGCGCCGGCAGGCCAACGGCGCCTGGAGCCTGCCGTGCGCGTCGGGTCAGCACCATGGAGGGCGCGCAGGCCGTTCAGGATGGTGGCCAGGTCCACCAGCTCCTGCAACAGGGCGCCGGCCACGGCGGGAATGTATCCCGTCATGGCGATGGCCATCAGCACGAGGCTGAGCCCGATGCCCGTCCAGATGCTCACCAGGGCCACAGCCACCGTCCGTTTGCCGATGGCGACGGCCTGGGCCACCTTGGACAGGTCATCGAGCATGATCACCACGTCCGCGGATTCACTGGCCGCCGTGGCGCCCTTGGCGCCCATGGCTATGCCTACCTCTGCGGCGGCCAGGACGGGGGCATCGTTGACGCCGTCGCCCACCATGATCACCGGCCGTTCCCGGATGGCGGCCACCGTGTCGACCTTGTCTTCGGGAAGGCATTCGGCCTGCACGCGGCCGATTCCCGCTTCCTCGGCTATGTGCGCGGCGGTGGCCCGGGCATCCCCGGTCAGCAGCATGGTGTTCCGCACGCCCAGGAAGTTCAGCTGTGCCAGGGTATCGACGGCGTTGCGGCGCAACGGATCCTTCATGACCAGCGCACCGGCGTACTCGCCGTCCACGGCCACGTGAATGGCCAGCTGGCCACTGCGGACCGGTGCTTCACGGAATCCGGTCGACACGCTGCTGACCAGGCCTGCTTTGCCCACCACCACGCGCCGGCCGTCACAGACAGCTTCCACCCCGTGGGTGGCGGTCTCAGCCGCCTGCTGTACCGGCAGGAGCACCAGGTTGGCCGATCGTGCGGCCTCGATCACCGAGCCTGCCAGGACGTGCGAGGAGTACTGCTCAGCCGAGGCAGCCAGCTGAAGGATCCTTTGGCTGCCCAAGGCCCCGCCCTTGCCCGGCGCCAGCCGGACCTCATCAAGGACGGGACGCCCGGAGGTAAGGGTCCCGGTCTTGTCGAAAACCGCTGTCTGCGCCTTCGCGAGTTGCTCGAGCGTCCTGGTGTTCTTGATGATGATGCCTTTGTGCGCGGCCTGGCTGGTGCCGGCCAGGAATGCCACGGGGGCCGCAATCAGGAGCGGGCATGGTGTGGCCACCACGAGGACCTGTGCAAAGCGGAGCGCTTCACCTGACAGGAGCCAGGCCGTGCCGGCCATGCCCAGGGCCAGGAGGGTGAAGGGAACAGCGTAGCGGTCAGCGAGCCGCACCACCGGGGCCCGGCTGTTTGATGCCTCTTCAACCAAGGCGATGATGCGGCTGTACTGGGAGTCGGCAGCGGTGGCCGATGCACGCATGCGGATAGCTGCCACACCGTTCACCGAGCCGCTGAGCAGCGACTGACCCCGGCTGTGCTCCACGGGCAGGCTCTCCCCCGTCAGCGATGATTCGTCAAGGCTTGCAGTACCGGACAGAAGCATGCCGTCCACCGGCACCAGCTCAGAGGGACGGACCATCAGTACGTCCCCCGGCACCACCTCGCCGATCGGCGTATCCTCGAGCGCGGCGTCGGCTCCCTCGCGGTGCGCGAAGCGGGGCGCCCGGTCCAGCAGGGACCGCAGTTCACGGGCGGCACGTCCCTGGGCAAAGTTCTCGAGTGCCTCCCCGCCGGTAAGCATGAGGATGACCACCAGGGCGGCCAGGTATTCGCCCACGGCCACGGTGCTGGCAATGGCCATCAGCGCCAGCAGGTCGATCCCCCAACGCCCCTCCCGCAGGGCACGGACCATGCCGCCGGAACGCAGCACCACGATCACGGCGGCGTAGGCGGAGGCGAGGATACGGACCTGCAGGGCCAGGCCGGATTGCAGCAGCATCAGCGTGGCCACCAGCACCAGGCATGTCAGCGCGACGACGGGGTACCGCTTGGTGAACCGCCATGCCTTCTCCACGGGTGACGTCGCAGGCTCCTCGGCGTCAACGCCCTCGAGGCGCCCGCCGGATGCCGCGGGCGGGGCGGCCTGGTTCCTCATTCAGGACACTTCGGTGCTGTGTGCCGCCGGTGATCACGCATAGAGCCGAAATTACCGGGCCGCCGCCGCTTGGGCTAGGGCATTTGGACCCCGGGCCATGGCCTCAATTGCGTTTAGAGTCCTATGGCACTGTCGGGCCGCCGACGCCGCGGGAAGGCTGTTGGCATGAATGAAAATGGGCAGGAGCCACGAAAGATCCACATCTCCGAGCAGGCTGTCGCAGTGGTCCGCGAACGCGTCCCAATGGACGCCCTGACAGGCTTCTTTGGCCGGGCCTTCGGCGCCGTGATGGCGGCTGTGCAGATGCAGGGCGCCAGCCCGGCAGGCCCGCCGTTCGCGCTATACCACGGAATGCCTGGCGAATCTGTGGACGTTGAAGCGGGTTTTCCCATTTCAGGAAACTTTCACGGAACAGGCGAGGTGGCCAGCGGGACGCTTCCTGACACTGATGCCTTCGAGGCAATTCACAGCGGCCCGTATGACACCCTGGGCACCACCTACGACGCCATCCGGCAGCGTATGGAGGAAGACGGCGCCACCCCGGCCGGGATGATGTGGGAGTACTACCTGAGCGATCCGGAGAAGCAGCCGGATCGCTCACGTGGCAGACCAGGGTGGTCTGGCCTGTTGCCTAGGGCAGGGCGGGTGCCGGCCATCAACCCCCGGTGCGGCTGAAGGTCAGGTCCCAGGGCTGCGTGCCGTGACCGGTTTCGGACCATCCGTCGCGGGCGATATCCCGGCGCAGTTGGCTGAGGCTGGCCTGCAGGCCCGGAGCCCACTCTTCTTCGGGAGGTGTCCGGTTCAATGGCGGCCCGGGAAACGTGTCGCTGACGTAGAGGCGGCGGCCGTCGTCGGCCTTGCCCACGAACCGGAACTGCGTGCTCCCATACTGTGAGCCGAGCGTGTAGAGGATGCGGGCCCACCACTTGCGGGATGCCGCGTCCTCCAGTTCCACCCGGAGCTGTTGGGTATTGACGAGGTCCTCGCCCATGCTGTCCTCCTCCATGCTGTCCATCGGTATTTCTGTGTTGTCAGGCCTGCAGTCTTCCAAGGACCGGCGCGACGGTATAGGGCATTTGGTACCTGGTTGGGGGAATCCACGGAACGTCAGGGGGCCCGGGCCGAATGGCACTGTCCCTGCGGGCGGCCCAATGGCAGAGTCCAGCCATGAACAGGCCCCTGATATGACAGGTCCGCAGCCAGGCGCGTGGCACCTTGCCGCAGCACGTGGTGCCATGGCGGACCCCGGCAACCGGCATGGCTGGCAGCGCCTCTACGTTTTGGCGGGCGCGTCGTCGATCTTGTTCGTTCTCCTGCTTATTCTTGCCCTGGTGCTCGATTTCCTGGCTCCTCCGCCGGTCCACGGCGGAGCCGCCACCCTTGAGTTCATCGCAGCCAACAAGGCCAACTACGTGGCCGAGCAGATTCTGTGGATCCTGCCGAATATCCTGCCGGTGCTTGTTTTTGCTGCCCTCTTCGCAGCCCTGTCGGTCTTCGACAAGAGCCTGGCCCTGGTGGCCCTGATATTCGGCGCCCTGCCGTGGGCGCTGCTGCTGGCGGTGCCGGTCACCAGCCGGGGCTCCCTGAACCTGGTCTACCTCAGCGACCGTTTCGTGGCCGCCGGATCGGACGAAGAACGCCGGGCCTATTCGATTGCTGCCGAGGCGATCATCGCCGAGAACAACACGCCCGCCGTCGCCGGTGTCCTGTCCGCCTTCGGAATCTTCCTGATGGGACTGGCCATGCTTAAGGGAACCGCCGTTTTTCCGCGGTACCTGCCCTGGCTTGGCATTGTCACGGGCGCCCTGGGGGTGGCCAGCGAAATTCTCCGCCACGCCGTGCCGGGATTCTACTGGGGTTACGGTGTCTTGCTGTGGGCGTGGTTCATCGCCGCGGGCATCGCCCTGATCCGGCTGCCGCGTCGCGCCGCCCGGCAACCGGAACAGGCGATCAGGGACCTTAGGCCCTAAACGCCGGCCGGGGCCTCTGGGATGGTGGTCTGGGCCGGAAGCACCACGCTGGGGTTGTGCATCCGCGCCGGATGGGCCGGATACCGGCCAACGCAGCCCCACCGAGGCAGGATTCCCGAGGAGCACAAGGCTTATGGCAGGTACGTTCGAACTGTTTGCAGATGAAGATTCCCGGATCCGGTTCCGGCTTGTGATGCCGGACGGCCACGTCCTGGCCCTCTCCGGACCATTCACCGACAAGCACGCGGCGGCCGCGGCCATCGAAGAAGTCCGGGAATGTGCAGGGACGGGACTGATCCGCGATGTGGTTCCGCCACCGGCCGGGATAATCCTTGCTCCCGTACCGCACCCCCGGTATGCAATCCGGCACGGAATTGGCCGGCTCGGTTCCGTCGCCGTCGCGTAGGATCTGCCGTCCGTCACCCTTGGCGCTAGAAGCTTGACGAACTGCCCGACCCGGAGAAGCTCCCGCCGCTGCTGCCGTACCCGGTGGTGCTGCCGCCGCCCCTGGCCGAGTTGACGCTGCCGACCCCGGTGGTGAAACCGGAGTTGAAAGTGGCGACGGAAAAGAACTGGTAGGTGGGGTAGCACGTGCCCAGGATGCTCGGTTCGTAGGTACGCTCGCCACGGCGGGTAGTGCCTTCATGGGCCGCGTCCATCTGCTCGCGCATCAAACGCGCCTCGTGGTCGTTCCGGGCAAACCCCTGGATGACCGTTTCGGCGTGCTTCTCCAACAGGTCCGAGAGCCGGGAACGCGCCTCGTAGAGCCGGTCCAGCGCCTGCTCCGGCGTGATCGTCTTGTCCGCGAGGTCGGCGGTCCAGCGTTCGATCTCCCGCAGGCTTTCATCCCGGAAGGACCGCAGGGCCGCAGCGCTGGCGGAATCGCCCTGCCCGTGGCGCTTGGCCAGGAGCTGCTCCAGCCCGGCCAGGTCCGTGCGGAACGGTGAAAGCTGCCGGTCCCAGGCCGTGGGCCAGGTGGCGGCGCGGTTGAGCAGGGCGTTGCTGTCCGCGATGACGTCGTCCAAGGCATCCAGTCTGGCCGCATTGTCGGCGAACCCGCGGGCGAGTTTGAGGTTCTTCCGGCGGCTCAGCGCTCGCGGCGGCAGCGCGTGCACCTGATTGGACAACTCCGTGGTGGCTGCATAGCGGCTCAGGAAAGTGCGGTGCTTCTCCAGGACCTGGCTGCCATAGCGCGACGATTCGGGGATGGTGCCCGCATTCAGTTCCGTGACCTCCAGGTCCATGCTGACGTTGGAGTAGCTGCGGTCCCCCCGTTCAATCTGTTTGCGGCACCTGGCCCGGGTCACGCCGCGGACCGTCAGCCACGCGGCTGCGCCCAACGCCGCAAGCCCGCCGGTTACCCACGCCGTGATCAGGAACCCGGCGGACCGGTACCAGGGTTGGTTGATGAGCTCGGCGGCCCGGCGGATGCCGGCCACAGTGCCGTCCGTCCACTGGGCGTCGCGGAAAAGTTCTTTTGACGCGTCCTGAATGTCGCTGCGCTGTTCCAAGGACACTTTCCGGTCCTCACCCATGTATGTGCCCACGTGGCGGCCAACAGGATCGAGCGCGAAAATGAACAACCCGTCCGCCCATTTCTGCCCGCCAGGGCTGATCCATTCAGGGTGCCTGGACCTTGCGAACGCAAGGACCGTTTCGTTGAGGTTGTCCGCAGCCGTTCCGTTGTAGGTGAAGACTGCCACTCGGGTGGGTTCGTAGAACTGGATGCGTTCAACGGCGGGCACCAGTGTGTTCTGGTCAAGCACCCCGGCGGTGTCCTCCACCACGACGGCCACGGGCGCAACCGCGGCACTCGCAGCCGGAACCCCCAGCAGGACGGCACCCAGCGCGAGCATGATCACACCAATCCGGCTTACCGCGCTGCCCATATTCCTCCCCCATACGTAGAATCAGGATGGATTCCTGGAATCAGCATGGAACCAAGGGGCAGCGCCGCCAAAGGGCCGAAGGTCCCGCAGGCGACGATCTGGCTGATGAGGAGCGCAGTCACAAGCCGAGGCCTCGGCGGCTTCCTCGGCCTCCCGGTGGGCTCTGTGAGCCTGGAATTGGCAGCAGCTGCCGCGTCCCCGGTCGCCCGGATCCGGAGCAAGCCCTCAAGGCCACCCTGGCACCGTCCGTTCGCGTCGAGGGCATGCTGGTCAGGGACCGTTCCGTCCCGCATGGCATCCTCGAGGCTGCCAACGAGGCCCGGATTGTGGTTACCAGGGCAGCGGGATCCTCAGGGAGACCATCGGTTCAACCGCCCATTCTGTGCTGCGCCACGCCCGTGGTCCGGTCCTCGTGTCGCGGCACGGCAGTTGACCAGGGCGGACTGCGGCATGGGTGTCCTCCCATGGCCGGCCGGATCTCCGCCTAAGCTGGAGCCGTGACCCCTGTTCCCTCCCCCGGCGCGCTGGACGTCGTCGTCCATTCGGGGCCGGCGGACTGGTGGGTCATCCTTGCCGGCCTGGGACCCCTTGCCGTTCTCATCGCTGCTTTGCTGGCCTTCTACATCAACTGGCGGACGCTCAAGCAACGCACGGCGGCCGACAAGACCGCGCTGGAGCAGAAACGCGAAGCGGACGCCAACGCCCTGCAGCAAAAGACCGAGGCGGACAGCCGGGCGGAGTGGTGGCGGCGGACCCAGTGGGCGCTGGACCGGGCACTGGATCCGGATGAAGGGACAAAGGCGCTCGGGCTGGCCACGTTGGAGGTGCTGGCCAGGAGCGAACTGGCCCGCACAGAGGAGCTCGAACTGTTCGACATCGCCTGGAAGAGCGTCGCAGGTGACGAGAACGGCGAAGAGGTCGAATCCGAAATTGAGCCGGGACTGGAGATGGCCTTCGTGGACGACGGTGGGAACATAGGCGAGAATGGACTGACGGAAGAAGACAGTGCCAAGGAGGTCGGACCATGAGCGCAGCATCGCCCGAACACCGTCTTGTCCACACTCCCCGGAACGGCGCCGCCAAGCCCGCCAGGAAGAAAGCGACGCCGGCCGAGCATCGGGTCCAGGTTGCCGCCGCCAGGCTGCGCGTGACGCTCGATGAACGCCTGGGCCGGGAAACGCCCGCCAAGACCAAGGCACTGGCCAAGGAACCGATCTAAGTCCCGCTGCACGGGATTGTGGGGTATACGGCATATGGCTGGGTTCGGTGGGCAGTGGCGGCAGTAATTCTCAGCTTCGACACGGACCGGCTGCGCCGCTGGGACTACGGAGCCGTCGTCGGGCAGGTGGCTCAGTCCGGCAGGTTCCTGGACCGATGGCCTATCAGTTTCTGTCCTGACATCCTCCCCGGGATCGAGGCATGGCTCCTGCTGCACGGCAGCACTGATGCGGGCAGCGGCCTGATCGGCCACGGGTGGGTGGCGTCAGAGCCGTACCAGGCCGGGGCAGGCGAAGGTTCCGATGCCACTGACTGGTTCATCGCGGTGGCCTTCGACTCACTGCTCCCGCTGGGCGATCAGGTACGGCCCGGGCCCCTGCGCGAGGCCTTCCCCGGCGGCATCCGGGAAATGGCGGAAGGCCCCTCCCTGGTGACGCTGCCGCCGTCGTCCGTGCCTGTTCTGCAACGCTTGTGGCGGGAATACGGGCCCACGACGACGGATCCCACCGAACTTGCCGGCGGCACCTTGCCGCAGGGCGCCGTCCGGCATATCCAGGTGAACCGCTTTGAACGGGACCCCGAAGCGCGCCGCGCTTGCCTGGCCTTCCATGGCACGTCGTGCGCTGCCTGCGGATTCTCCTTCGAATCCGCCTACGGTGAGGCCGGCTCAGGAGTGACGGCCGTGCACCACCTGGTGCCGCCGGCGATGCTTGGCAGCGGATACCAGCTTGACCCCATCGCCGACCTCATTCCGCTCTGCCATAACTGCCATGCGGTGGCCCATGGCGCAAACCCGGCGCGGACGGTTTCCGAACTCCGGAGCATCATCTCGGCCGCAGGACATGTCAGGGGTGAGGTGGTCAGTGACCTCGCTCTTCAAGCCCAGGAGGATGCGCGGCGGATTCTGGGGGGCGGACAGGCCTAGGTTCGCTGGTGGGGGTAAAATTGCTGGGATGACGTTGGCGGCAGGTTCCGGCCGGGCATTCCCGTTTGCACGGAGTGCCCGGGGTCTGTTGCGGCGCGTTCCTGTGTGGACGTGGCGTCTGCTGATGCGCTCGGTCAGCTCCCGGGAGCAGGTGCGTTTCAATACAGACCCTCTTACTGCGGTGGCTTACACACGCGACATCGACTATGTGGGTGATGCACTCCGTTCCCACCGCCTCGACGTACTGACGCCGTTGGTTCCGGCACATGCCTCTGCTGACGAAGCGACCAGGGCCGGGGAGCTGCTTCCGGTCTACGTTTACTTCCACGGCGGAGGCTGGACGTCCGGTGACAAGGCAGCTCTGACCAAGTACTGCGCGAACCAGGTACTTGGCGGGATGGTGGTGGTCAACGTGAATTACCGGCACGCACCCCGATTTACGATGGGACACGTGCTTGAGGACGCGAACGCCGCCCTGGCCTGGGTCGCCGCCAACATCCAGGGGTTCGGCGGGGATCCCGGGCGCCTGGTCCTGGGAGGCGACTCGGCCGGAGGACAGATCGCTGCGTTGCTAACAGCTGCGAGCCTGCGCCCCGACCTGGCAGAGCACTATTCGCTGCGGCCAGCCGTTGAGGCACGGCACCTGAAAGGGCTTGTTCAACACTGCAGCGTGGTGGATTTCTCGGTGTTCTTCGACACCGGTTTTGTCCTCAGCCTGAATTTCGTCCGCATGCTTCTGCCGGCCGGAGCCCGTGCAACTGCTGATCCGGCGGTACAAGGCCGCCGCAAGCCTCCCCGTACCCCGAGGACCGCCGCCCGTCTACGGGCTGCCGCCGGCTTCCTGTCCCCCATTGAGTGGCTGGACCGGTCCCACCCGCCCGTGTTCGTCAGCACGTCGGAGCGCGATTACTTCTACCGGGCGAACCTCAATTTCGTCGAACGGCTTCGACAGCATGGTGTTCCAGTGGATGCCCTGATCTACCCATGGGACCGCGCGAACACTGAACACACGTGGCAACAGGATTACCGCTACCCGGAATCCCAGGAAGTGTACCGCCGCCTCCATGCATTCGTCCGAGAGGTGACTGGACGGCCTTCCGCCCCTGACTAAGTTCAACGCGGTGGACTATGTTGGGACCATGGCTGAGCCGAACGAAGGCGGGTACGGGGTTAACCCTGAGGAGTTCGACTCCGCCCGGGTGGATGCAGCCGCCTTGCTCGATGCGGAGCTCGGTGACGTTGATTGGCTGGTACCGCCGCCCGGGGCTGTACACCGGTCCATCGATGTTCCCAGTGGCAAGCTCGCGGCCATGACCCTGGGCAATCCCGGTGATCCCTGCGTTGTGCTGGTGCCCGGGGCGACGGGTTCCAAAGAGGATTTCACACTCATGATGCCCGACTTGGCCAGTGCCGGCTACTTTGCCTTGAGCTACGACCTGGCGGGCCAGTACCAGTCAGCCGCAGCGGGGCCGGAGAACCTGGTGCCGCCACGCCGGCACTATGACTACCCGCTTTTCGTTGACGACTTCCTGGCGGTCCTGCAGGCAACAACCGGTCCTGCCCATGTTGTGGGCTACTCCTTCGCAGGGATCATTGCCCAGCTGGCCTACGTGCAGCGGCCTGAGCTTTTCAGGTCCATCACCTTGCTAAGCTGCCCCCCGGAGCCCGGCCAGAGTTTCAGGGGTGTGAGCCGCATCGGACGGTTAAGCACGTGGGTAAACGGCCGGGTGGGTGCTGCCCTGCTGATCTGGGGCATCCGGAGCGGAAGGGTGGTGCATGTACCGGCCGAACGGCGACGATTCGTCAATTACCGCTTCCGGTTCACCCGCCGCGCCTCGGTCCGGGACATCTTTACACTCATGCAGAACGTTCCGGACCTTCGGCAAACACTGGCGGAGGCGCCCATTCCAAAGTTCGTGGCCGTCGGCGAGCACGACCTGTGGCCACTCCAGCTTCACCGCCTGTTCGCCCGGGCAATCCGTGCCCGGATCGGCGTCTACAGGGGTGGCCACAGCCCCAGCGAAACATCGCCGCACGAGTTCAGCCGTGACCTCCTGGCCCTTTATGCCAAAGCCCCGAAGCCGTAACCGGAGTGGACCGCTGCCTGCGCCGCCGGCGTGACCGTTCCCGCCGGCGTCGCAACGGCGGTTCGGAGCGGAATTCGACGCGGAACGTTTCGAGCGACATCACGAGCCGGCGCCGGAACGCAGGCCAGCTGGAAAAGGGGCGCGCGGATACACCAACCGTGAGGGTGTGATCGTAGATGACATCCATGTCCGGACGAAGCCGGTAGGAGATATCAAGATCGTCGTGGACCAAGGCGTTGTCCCGCACCACCGCGTCCCGAATACCGGTCCAGACTTCACGGTGGAGCGCAAAGTTGGATCCGTAGACCGGGGTGTGGCCAAGCAGGAATCCAACGACCTTGAAGTAGCCGCCCCGGAGCAGGCAGCGGCCGGCCAGGCGGCCCAGGAAGTTCCCGCCATGGAAGTCACCCGGCCCCGTAAGCGCAGTGAGGGGTCCTGAAACGGCGAGGATCTTTTCGATGCGCTCGAGCCATTCCCGCGGAGGCCGCGAGTCGGCGTCAAGCCTGGCGATGATTGCGCCCGCCGCCGCGTCAAACCCCGCCGCCGCGGTGGCCGGGATGCCCGGCAGGTCCACCTGTACCCGCTTCACGCCGGCAGCGGCGCATACTGCGGCAGTGTCGTCGCTGCTGGAGTTGTCCACCACGATGATCTCGTCGGCTGGCCTGGTCTGCACGGACAGCAGGGCGAGGCATGCCTTCAGCTGGCTGGCATCGTTCCGCGTCGGAATGACCACTGAAATCGCAGGTGCGGCTTCCATACCGCGAGCCTACCGGCGTCGTCCGTTATCTCCCCATCCTCTGAGGGGATCCCTTGACTGAAGCAAGACATTTTGCGGGGCCATGGCGATCTTCGCTGATGGCGTGGGCGCGCACCTCGTGGCGCTCGACGTCGTCGGATACTGACTCTTTACCTGATGCCCGCGGCGCGCAGGGTGCGGGCCAGTTCGCCCGCCGCTGAGTGCAGGGTCTCCACGGTCTTTTCGATGACGTCGTCGGTGGCAAGTTCAACCGGCATGGAGCAGCTGATCGCATCGGTGCCCGGGATGCGGTAAGGGACCACCACGCTGACGCAGCACAGCCCTACGGTATTCTGCTCCCACTCCACGGAGTGCCCGGTCTTCCTGAATTCGGCCAGCTCTGCCTGCAGCGCCGCAAAGTCGGCAACGGTGTTCGGTGTCAGCGGGGCGTAGGGTCCCGCGCCAATCCTTTGCCGCACTTCGTCGTCGGTATATTCGGAGAGGATGGCCTTGCCCAATGCTGTCACCTGGGCCGGCAGCTTGCGGCCCACCCGGGAGGAAAGCCGGCGGCGGTCCACCGCCTGCCGGGTGGCCAGGTAGATGACATCGGAACGGTCCAGGCGGGCGTAGTGGGTGGTGAAGGTCGTCGCGTTGCGGACTTTTTCCAGGACGCCGGGGACGTGTCCCATCACAGGATCCCGGTCCAGGTAGGCGGTGCCGCACAGCAATGCATGCGTGCCGATCCGGTAAGCGCCCTCGGGGGTCTGCTCGATCCAGTTGAGCTCCAGAAGCGTCAACAGGAGCCAGTGCAGGCTGGAGCGGGGATATCCCGTCAATTTGAAGATTTCGGCTGTGGTCAGGGGTTGTGGAGCTGCGGCGACGAGTTCGAGGATCGCGATGGTCCGTTCCGCGGACTTCACGAGCTTTACGTCGCCGCCGGGCGCCTCCCCGCGTGCACTTTCCTGTACCTCGAGTGATGCCATTAGTACTCCCCCGTTCGCCACAGTCCCAGCCCGCCGCCTGTCATTTGGCGGCCAGGTGCGGGTAGTTGTCTATTCCCAGCTTATGGTCACTCCCGGCCCAGGCACCGCCAAGAAGCGCGGCCCATGCGTCGGGGGTCGTGGTGTCCACCTCGTCGGCAAATGCCTCCGCATTGTCCCGCGGCTCAAATCCGATGGCACGGCCGGCCTCCAGGTTTGCCCACCCGCGGCTGTTGGCAGATACCGCCCACACCACGTGGTGCCCCGGCGCGCCCGCGTCATTGAGGGCCGCCTGGACCAGGCGGAAGGAATCGGCCGGGGAGAGCCAGGAGCCAAGGGTCCGCAGGTTTCCCGGCCGTTCACCCCCGGTCCCGATCCGTGCGCTGACCACCTTCATGCCGAACTTGTCCGCGTACAGGCTGCCCAGTGCTTCCACGGCGGCTTTGCTAACGCCGTAGTAGGTATCAGGGCGAGGCGGCAGCACAGCATCCGCAGCCGCGGCACCCGTGGGGTGGAATCCCACAGCGTGCGTGGAGCTGGCCAGAAGGACGCGTTCGACGCCGTTGCGGCGGGCCGCTTCGAGCGTCACCTGGGTGCCCGTGATGTTGGTGGACACAAGCTCCTCCCACGTTTTCTCACGGTGCAGGCCGCCCAGGTGCACGACTCCGGCGACGCCGGCCAAGGCGGCGTTCATGAAGTCGGGGTCCGTTACGGATCCCACGTATACCGACTCGTGCGCACGGGGGTCGCGAGCCTCTGCCAGGTCCAGCAGGCGGACAGCGTAGCCAGCGTCTGCCAAGTAGGGCCGCAGCAACGTGGCCATCATGCCTGCCCCTCCTGTGACGGCGACAGTGACGGGGCTCGATGGTGCGGCCAAGTTTCCTCCAGTGGTTGACAGCCTGTGACCATGATCATACTCTCGTGAAGTACGTTTCACATAGTAACAGTCATTTATATATGTAAAAAAGGAGAATCAAAGTGGATTCGAAGTTCAAGTCCCGCTCCCGGGCGGCTCTGGCGCTGTCCATGGCTTCGGCTGCCTTGTTGACCGGCTGCGGCAGCGGCTCTTCGGCACCGGCGGCGAAGGATGATGGACAACCCATCGAGGTGTGGGCGCGCGCCGGAACCGATGCCGCCACCACGTACTCCGCGCTGTTCAAGGAGTTCACAGCCAAGACGGGCGTGCAGGTCAACTTCCAAGGCGTCCCGGACCTGGACCAGCAGCTCCAAACCCGTGCAGCGTCCAAGAAACTGCCGGACCTGGTCATCAATGACTCAGCAGCCCTGGGCAATTACACCTCACAGGGGTACCTGCAGAAAATCGATAAATCCTCCGTAGCGGGCAACGACGCGATCCCGGACTCCCTGTGGAAGGAAACCCAGGGCCTGGACGGATCCACCTACGGCGTTCCGTTCTCCCGACAGACCATGGTGACCATAATCCGCAAGGACTGGCGCGAAAAGCTGGGCCTGCCCGTTCCCAAAACGCAGGAGGACCTGGCGAAACTCGCCACCGCATTCGCCACGCAGGATCCGGACGGCAACGGCCAGGCCGACACCTATGGCATGACTGTTCCCGGATCCACGGAACGCGGCTACTTCGGCTGGTGGGCCTCCTCCTACCTTTGGCAGGACGGCGGGACCTACCTGAAGGACGACGGCAACGGGAAGTATTCAGCCTCCGCATCCGACGCCCAGGCGGGCGTCACCTGGATCAAGCAGCAGTTCTGCACCCCCGGCAACACCCAGCCCGGTGCCCTCACAGCAGCCACCAGCGCCGCAACCCCCTTCTTCCAGACCGGTAAAACAGGCATCATCCTGACCGGTCCCTACAACTTCTCCTCTTTCGACGCTTCGCTCGGCAAGGACAAGTACGAAGTGATCGAGACCCCCAAGGGCAGCAAGGACAACACCGTCCTGGCGGAAGGCGAAAACATCTACGTCACGGCCACCAACGGCAAGAAGGACCAGACCAAGCAGGTCATTGACTTCCTCGTTTCAGCAGAGGGCCAGAAGGCAGGCATGACCGCCGGCAAGCAGCCGATCGTCCGGGTGCCGGTGAACTCCGGCGTCGACGCCGCCGCCGTCTACAACGACCCGCGCTGGGCCGTGGTCCAGGACGCTTTAAAGAACTCTTCGAAGTCGTTCCCGTCCGCCATCAACTTCGTTCCGATCAAGCAGGCCGCGGCGGAAGCGCTGAACAAGATCGCCTCCGATTGCGCGGCGGACAATGTGGCATCCGGGCTCAAGGACCTTGACACTGCCATCAACAACGAACTGACAAGCCAGAACGCAAAGTCATGACCACTGCCCCAACCAAACCAGCGCGGTCGTTGACCCGGGCTCCGGATACGGGTCAGGAGCCGGCGCGCAGGAAGCGCCGCAACGGCAAGCAACTCCTGGCCATCTGGCTCTTCCTGGTGCCGGCGGCCGTCCTGGGCCTGTACTTCAAGTTCATCCCCATGGTCGAGGGCATCCGGCTGAGCTTCTTCAAGGTCCAGCCGTTCCTGGGCGACGTGTTTGTCGGCCTGGACAACTACATCAGCGTGCTGACGGATGCCCGCTTCATGGAAGCCCTGGGCCACACGGTGGTTCTCGGTGTGACCCAGACGCTGGGGGCACTGGTGGTGGGGTTCGCTTTGGCCCTGCTGCTGGAAGGTCAGGCACGGTCGCTGTGGATCCTGCGCACCACCATCTTCCTTCCCGTCGTCACGGCCCTGGCCGTCGTCGGCGAAATCTGGCGGATCCTCTACTTCCCCACCGCTGACGGGCCGCTGAACAGCATCCTGGGCTGGCTGGGACTCGGTCCCCTGCAATTCCTCAACGGCACGGACACGGCACTGTGGTCCATCGCCGTCGTCGGCATCTGGAGCGGAGCGCCCTACAACATGGTGATCATCCTGGCCGGCCTCACCGGCGTGGACCGTTCCCTCTACGAATCGGCGGGGGTGGATGGAGCCACCATCTGGCAGCGGCTGCGGTACATCACCCTGCCCGCCCTGCGCCCGTCGCTGGTGATTGTCCTGACCCTGGCCGCCATCCGCAGCCTTCGCAGCTTCACGGAGGTCTACGTGCTCACCGGCGGTGGCCCCGCCGGGTCCACCGAAGTCTGGATGACCCGCATGTACTCACTCGGGTTCCAGCGCAATGACATCGGTGTGGCATCGGCAGCCGCTGTCCTCCTGCTGGTGGTCACCCTGCTGCTGACCCTCGGTACTCAGCTTCTTGGCAAAAGGAAGGCCGCACTATGACCGACACCGCTTCCCGCCCGCGGGCACTCACAGCGAAACCATCCGCGGGCGCGCGATTCGACACCGCCCTTGGCTGGTCTCCCCGGGTCGGCCCGAACATGATCCTCCGCATCCTGCTCTGCGTGCTCGTTTTCTGCATCTTTGCGCTGCCCTTCATGGCCATCATTTCCGGAGCGTTCGACCGGAATTCCAGCCCCACGGACATATCGCTGCTGCCCAAGAGCTTCACGCTCCGGAACTTTGAAGCCGCCACGCAGCAGGGGCTGTGGGGCTACCTGCTGAACTCCTTGGTGGTGGCCGGCGGCGGCCTCCTGCTCCAGATGACGGTGTCGGTATTCGCCGCCTACAGCCTGAGCCGGAAGAAGTTCCGGGGACAGGCGCTGGTCCTGCTGCTGGTCCTGATGACAATGATGCTGCCGGAAGAGATCATCGGCATTCCGCTGTCCTTGGTCCTTGGAGATTTGCCGCTGCTGGGAATCAGCCTGCGCGGCTCCGTCCTGGCCGTCATCCTCCCGGTCGGCATCTGGGGTTTCTCCATCTTCATCATGAGCGAATTCATGAAGGAGATCCCCGGCGAGATCGAGGAAGCCGCCCGGTTGGACGGGGTGGGCGAATTCCGGATGCTGTTCACCATCATCCTCCCGCTCTGCAAACCCGCCCTCGGCGTTATCGGGATCTTCGGCTTCATGATGGTCTGGGACCAGTACCTGCTGCCACTCATAGCAGCAAATGACCCCAGCGACTACACCCTGACCGTTGCACTCTCGGTACTCCGCAATGACACCACGGTGGGACCCGGAGTGCTGCTGGCCGGCGCCCTGATGGCCATGGTTCCGAGCCTCCTGGTGTACCTCTTCCTGCAACGCTCCATGATCCGCGGCATCACCTCGGGCGCCACCAAGGGGTAGGGCGAACCCCCTCCCCCGCCCATTCCACGAAAGAAGTTCAATGAAAACCAGCACCACCATCCATGCCGCGTCCACGCCCACTTCGGCAGACCTCATCATCACGGACATCACCATCACCCCCATCGCGTTTTCGGATCCGCCGCTGCTGAACGCCGTCGGAGTCCACGAGCCCCTGGTCCACCGGGTAATTATCGAGGTCCGGACGGCCAACGGCCTGCTGGGATTGGGCGAATGCTCCGGCGGACGCAGCAGGCTGGACAACCTGGCAGCGGGGGCCAACGCCATCAAAGGCGTGAATGTCTTCGAGACCACCCGGATGGAACAGCTGATCAACCGGGCCCTCGACCCGTCCCTGTCCGCGTTTGAACGCGCCGCCGTCTTCTCCGCTTTCGAGGTTGCCGCACTGGACATCCAAGGGCACGCCACAGGACGGACTGTCAGTGAACTGCTGGGCGGCACCGTCCGCAACGAAGTACCCTTCAGCGCCTACCTGTTCTACAAGTGGGCCGAGCATCCGGCAATGGACGGCAAGCCCGCCATCACAGATGAGTGGGGCGAGGCGCTGGACCCAGCGGGCATTGTCCGGCAGGCACAAAAAATGATCGCCGAGTACGGGTTCAAGTCCATCAAGCTCAAGGGCGGAGTCTTCCCGCCGGCCGAGGAAATCCAGGCCATCAGGGCGCTCCGCGAAGCGTTCCCTGACATGCCGCTTCGGCTCGATCCCAATACCGCATGGACCGTGGAAACGTCCAGGTGGGTGGCCCGGGAAACCGAAGGCCTGCTGGAGTACCTGGAGGATCCGACACCGGGCCTTGACGGGATGGGCCAGGTGGCCGCGGCGGCCACCATGCCCCTGGCCACGAACATGTGCGTTGTTGCTTTCGAGCACATCAAGCGCAGCGTCGAACTGGGCTCCGTCCAGGTGATCCTCGGTGATCACCACTATTGGGGCGGCCTGCGCCACACCCGGGAGCTGGGAGCCATTTGTGAGACCTTCGGAATAGGATTGTCCATGCACTCCAACTCCCACCTGGGCATCAGCCTCGCCGCCATGGTGCACGTGGCCGCGGCCACCCCTGCCCTGACCTACGCCTGCGACACCCACTATCCCTGGAACGGGCACAATGATGTGGTCAAGCCCGGTGCCCTGCGCTTTGTGGACGGCAGCGTCCGCGTCCCCACAGGCACGGGATTGGGCGTGGAGCTGGACCGGGAAAAGCTCGCCGAACTGCACCAGCAGTACCTCGATGCCCGGATGACGGCCCGGGATGACACCGGCTACATGCAGCGCTTCGTCCCCGAGTTCACCGCGGACCTCCCCCGGTGGTAGGGCCGCAGGTCACCGGGTACCTCTATCCCTGGGATGTGCTCGGTGACCGCGAGGCCGTTGAGTGGATAAAGGACAGCGGGGTGGACCGCGTGGCGCTCGCGGCGGCCTACCACTCGGTGCGCGCTGGGACGCCGCGGCACCCCGACCGCCGCGTGGTGGATGCCGGATCCGCGGCGCTCTACGTGCCCGCCGGTGATGCTTTCACCGGCCAGGCCCTCGTTCCCGGCAGTGCGTGGGAGTGGACGGGGACGGAGAACGCGTTCGGCGAGGCCGCCTCGGCGCTGCGGCAAGCCAACCTCCCGGTGGACGCATGGGCGGTGCTGACCCACTCGAGCGCGGCCGGCGGCAACAACCCCGGCATGTGCGTACGCAACGCGTTCGGTGAGGTGTACAGCTACGCGTTGTGCCCCTCGCACCCCGCGGTTCGCGGGTACGCCGCCGGGATCGTGGCGCGGGTCCTCGCGGACGGGCAACCCGACGGGCTCATCCTGGAAGCCGTAGGCCCGCTGGGATTCAGCCATCAGAACCGGCACGAAAAGACGGAAGGCGCCGAGTACTCACCGTGGGTGCAGGCGCTGTTGTCGCTGTGTTTCTGTGCGGCGTGCAAGGCTGCCTACGAGGCGCGCGGGCTGCCGGCCGCCGCACAGCAGGACCGGGTGCGCGCCGAGGTGGTGCAATCAGGGGATCCGGAACTCACCGTGGCCACGGCCCCAAACGCAGGGGATTTCCTTCCCCTGCTGGAGGTTCGCTGGGACGCCACAGCGGCGCTGCTGGATCAGTGCCTGGCAGCCGTCGAAGCCTCCGGCTCCAGTCCCCGCATATCCCTGCACGCGTCGCCGGACCCCTGGAACACGGGACCGTTCTTGCCTGTGGAGTCCCTGCGCAGGAGCCGGCTGTGGGGGCAGCTTGGTGACGTGACCGCCGTCGTGCCGTGCTGGGGCAGCCCGAGCGACGGCGCGCTGACGGTCCAAGCCATGTCAGCCGCCGGTGTTCGCGCAGGTGCGTACGTTTTGGCGTTGCCGCCAAAGTCGTCCGACGGCGGCGGGCTGGCAAGCGAGTGGGGCGCGCTTCACGCGGCAGGCGCCGACGAGCTGCACGTCTATCATTTGGGACTTGCCTCCACCAGGCGGCTTTCGGCGATTTCGCAGGCACTCGCACGCCTGCACTATGGGCGCGGTTCAGCGCCGGGCACCGGCGCAGCCGCCCTGATCTCCAGTGCCCGGCCCGAATCTTGAGCCAAATTTGTGTGGAACGTGGGCGGTTGCTTGGGTTCCGCTCCTACCGTAGAGACCAAGATCCTGCCAAGGCGGCAGGGCCTTGGCACCAGGGACAGGACCGGCGGCCAGTGCACCTACGAGACCATGGGTGCCGCCCCCCAAACGCCGCCGGTCCATCCACCTCCACCTTGTGTGCTGGTTGCTTTCACCGGTGGCCGCGATCACCATGGAAGCGTGCGAACGAAAGGCTTCTGGCGCCCGCCGGCTTTGCCCCTCTGCCTGCTGGCCTGTCTGGCCGGAATGGCCGGGTGTTCCTATGACTACCCGGATGCGGCACATACCCCGGGCACCGAAGCTGACGGCGTGGCCACGGCTCTGCCTACGAAATCCGCGGCGCCACCTGCTGACCCCCTGGTCCTTGAGGGCGAGGTGAGGAACTACCAGGATTTGGACGGGCTCCTAAAGGCTGTCCCGGGAGACGTACTCCTGTTTCAAGAGGGGCCATTGGACGGGCCTGCCAGGGGTTTTGGCACCACGGAACAGGTAGACGCGGCCGGCGAGTACACAGTCACCGCGGCCTGCATCGGTGCTCCCAACGCGAAGATCTTCATCCGCCAGGAGAATCCACTGTCACGCTCTGGCCTGTCGAGCTCACGGTGAACTGCCCAGGACCCGCGTCACAGGTCATCACACTTCAACAAGGCTATGTTTCCGCGCACCTGTCACTGCCTGCACCCGCAGATACGCCCTGGACCGGGGCAGTAGGCGGAGTGCGGGTGACCGGCTGAGGCTGCCTGCCCGCTGCCGGCGCACGCTCACCGGACAGCCACGTCCCGCCAGACAGCCATCCGGCCCAAGGCTGCGGCGAGACCTACCGTTGCCCAGAGACCAAGGGCACCGATTGTCCAGCCGAAACCGAGCATGGATCCCAGCGCCCAGAAGCCCAGTGTCGGCACGATGAAGAACGCGGCAACATGGATCCATTGGTTGCGGATGGGTCGGAGTAAATACCCAAGGATCCAGGCCAGCGGGACGCCTGTGACCAGGGCGATGCCGTACCCGTACATCAGGACCATGAGGGCGAGGTCGAGCAGGAACCCCTGCGAGGTCGCCGCCAATACGATATACAGGCCGACCAGCCACAGCGTCGTCGCAATGGCCCAGCCCTTGAAGAGCGCCCGGCCCGTAAGTATCACGCCCCTCCGGATCAGAATGCCGCCGTCCGGAGTACCCTCGCCGAGGGCACCGTGCGTCATGGCACGTGCCCTTCAGCGTGATGCCCGGTCATTTGGCAGCGAGTTCGTTGCGGCGGAAGGTTCCGGCGATGGAGAGCTTGCGCCCGTATTCGATGGACCCGTACCTGAACAAGTGGACGGCCAGCCGAAGGATCAGGGTCCCGACGACGAACAGTTCGACGACGACGATGGTCGCCTCAACAGGGTTGAGAGTGCCGAAGCCGTTGCGAAGCAGTGCGGTAACCGGAGCGGTCAGCGGGAAGTAGGTGAAGATCTGTACGATCAGTGCCCCCGGGTTGGAGATGATCAGGCTGAATGTATAGAAGGGGATGAACATCATTGCCACGAGCGGGCCGAAGACGGTTCCAGCTTCCTTGGCGGTGGGCATGATCGCCCCGATGGCCACCAGGACTCCGGTGAAGACCGTGAATCCGCCCAGCGTGAGAAGTGCCCCGATGATTATGGGGCCGGGTTCGAAGACCAGCGAGGACAGATCAACCTGGGGCAAGGCAAGGCGGTCCCGGAAGAACAAGTAAGCGAGTCCTACCGGCGCCAGGAAGACGAGGATCTGGACCAGCCCGACGGCGAACAGCGAGATGATCTTGCCGGTGATCAGGGTGGTTGGATTCAGGGTGGTCAGGATCATTTCGGTGACGCGGTTTTCTTTCTCCTCCAGGGTGGAGTTCAGCATCTGGTTTGAAAGAAGGATCATCGAAATGTAGAAGATGACAAGGAATAACAGCGGCGGGATGATTCCGCCGACGCCGGCGGCGGCGGTGCCGCCCTTGAAGGTTTCGGAGTCGACCCTGACGGCCCCCGTCAAGGCTGCGGTCAGCTGGGGCGAGCCGACCTGGTTCTGGGCTGAGACGGCAAGAAGCTGTTTGGCCACGGCCTGGTATTTGTCGTTCTCGAACATGCCTTTGTCGGTGCCGTAGACCTTTACCGACTCCTTGGCGGGATCGGCCGGGTAGGCGAAGTACGCCTCAGAGGTGCCGTCCTTCACTGCGGCGATCGCGGCCGCCGGATCGCTGGTTAGCGTCCCGCCGGCCAGCTTGGCGGCGGAAGGCGAGATGATGCCGGAGGCGTCGGTGTAGGTGAACGCGAACCTGGCGCTCTTCTGCGCAGCCGCACTGTCCTTTGTACTGGCGTTGGACGCGTACACGAGGGCGAAGATGAGCACGAGGATGACCGGAAGCGCCAGGGTTGCGATCACGAAGCCCCGTTTCTTGATGGTCCGGAAGAACTCGAACGAGATGACCGTGCCGAGGTTGTGCTGTCCCATTGCCATGTCAGCCTTCCGCCAGTTCATGCTGTTCGCCATAGACCTGGATGAAGATTTCATCCAGGGAAATCCTCGCCGGGGTAAAGGACCGGACGCCTGCGCCGGCTTCCACGAGTGCGCGCAGGACTTTCTCCTCCGTCGCCCCGGGCCGCGGCGAGAGTTCCGCCCGGCCGTCCTCATCCGATACGACGTCGAAGAGCCCCGACCCGGGCAGGGAACCGTCGTGGGTGACCCGGTAGACGGTGCCGCCGAACTCTTCCTGGACCTCTTCCACGGTCCCGTAGGCGCGGGAGACCCCGTCCTTGAGCAGGATGACGCGGTCGCAGAGCCGCTCGACTTCCTCCATCTGGTGGGTGACCATGATGACGGTTGCCCCGGCCCGCTTGTGTTCTTCGATGATGTCCATCAGCAGCCGCCGGTTGACCGGGTCAAAGCCCTTGGTGGGCTCGTCCAGGATCAGCAGCCCCGGGTTGTTCATGATGGTTACCCCGAGCTGGACTTTCTGCTGCTGGCCGCTGGAGAGTTTGTCCAGGCGGGTCTTGGCTTTGCCGGCAAGACCGACCCGTTCCAGGTAGTCCTCGGACCAGGACCGGGCTGCGGTTTTGGACAATCCTTTGAGCCGGCCGAAGTAAACCATCACATCCAGGACATGTTCCTTCTTGTACAAGCCGCGCTCCTCGGGCAGGTAGCCGAGGCTGGCCCCGTCCCGGGGCTCGAAGACCTTACCGCCGATGTGCAAAGTCCCGGCCGTCGGCCGGTAGATACCCAGGAGCGCCCGCAACGTGGTGGTTTTCCCGGACCCGTTGCTGCCGAGGAATCCGAATGTCTCTCCGGCGTGGACATCAAAGGACAGGTCACGGATAACCGTGGTGTCCCCGAAGTCCATCCGGAAGTCCTGAATGTGTACCAGCGGCTCCTGCGCACTGTCCCCCGATGTCATGGTCTCAGCGTAGCCGTTGGCGATCCCGTCGTACCGGGTCAGCCCCTCGCTATCCATTGCCTGAGGAGTCAGAGAAACAGACGGGTCGGAAATCGGGTACTACAGTGGATGCATGGCTCCCAGCCGTCACCCGCTCGATGACCTGCGCGAAACAATCGGCCACCTGGCCGATCAGCTCAAGCTGCCCGGTTCGGAGCGCGTCGACGACCTCGTCGGCGATCTCATCGGCGCGAGGCCCGGGCCGGCCCGGCCGCTGTACGAAGTGCAGGCCGAGCTTGACGCGCTGGTGGGACTGGAGACCGTGAAGGAACAGGTGCGGGCACTCGTCGCACTGCTCCAGGTCCAGGCCCGCCGCAAGGCGCACGGCCTGCCGGAGGTGGCCACATCACAACATCTGGTGTTCCTCGGGAACCCGGGCACGGGCAAGACCACCGTGGCCCGGCTCCTGGCCGAGATGTACCGCGCGGTCGGCCTACTCCAGAAAGGCCACCTGGTCGAGGTTGACCGTTCGGGTCTGGTGGGACAGTACGTTGGCCAGACCGCCATCAAGACGGACCGGGTGATCCGGCGCGCCTTGGATGGCGTCCTGTTCATCGACGAGGCCTACGCTTTGGCCCCGGAGGACGGCCGGATGGACTTCGGCCCCGAGGCGATCGAAGTCCTGCTCAAGCGGATGGAGGACCACCGCCACCGCCTGGTGGTGATCGTCGCCGGGTACCCGCGGTTGATGGAGTCCTTCCTGCTTTCGAACCCTGGACTGCGCTCCCGGTTCGCCCGCGAGATCACGTTCCCCGACTACTCCGTGGACTCACTCCAGACGATCTTCAACCAGATGCTGGCGCAACACGAGTACACCCCTGGAGCCGGGGGCTGACCAGATGCTGCGCCGCATCCTCACGGGGCTCCACGCGGGCGAGGACTCCGGCAACGCACGATTCGTCCGCACGCTGTTCGAGCAGGCACTCAACCGCCAGGCGCTGCGGCTGTCGCTCGACGAGGAACAAAGCCTCGACGCGCTCGACCGCGAGGCCGTCATGACTCTCACTGTGGACGACATCGCCGGGGCCGCGCGGGCCTTGGGCGAGGAGCCTGAACCGGAACCGGCGCCGGAACCGGAGCAGCCACGCTGGTGGCGCTGGCTGGCCTGACCGGATCTTCCCTCGCACCGTTCACCTGACGCGGGGCTGCTCGAGGACGCTGATGAAGTCCGGAACGCCATAGCCGCAAGCCCGGCGCCCACCGTCGTTGTTGGCTGGTCCTACGGCACCGACGTTGTGGGAATTGCCGCACAACGCATGCAAAACGTTGGGCGCCTTGTGTACGTTTCCTCGCCTCCGCTGCAGCTTCATCCTGAGGTCCGCGATGCCGGCTTCCTGGATGCACTGGAGCATATGCTCCGGGACGAATACGGCCGTTTCGCCCTGGACGGTCACTGGTGGCTCAGTGAAGACGAAGCTGGCTTGAGACTTCCAGGCGAGGTACGCAACTTCTTGAAAGAACATCCCCGCAGGTTTGTCACGACCAGGACCCGCAGCGATCGCGTTCCGGCGGCCGCATGGACCGAAATTCCCACGACGGTGCTCCTCGGTGCGAACGACACCCTGACCGACCAGGAAGCACGGGCACGGGCGCGCGACGCGGTGGCGGATGTCAGGGACGTAGACACCGACCATTTCATGCTGTTCAATCGCCCGGAGATCATCGCCGATGTCATCGTCGAGCCGCTGCCCTGAGCCTCTCAAGGGTCGCGCAGTGGCCCGGACCAGAACACTGTATTTGTCGGTACGCGAGGATCGGACCCAGGTAGCGCAAGGCACCCACAGAATGTCAGGCCCCTGTTCGAAGATAGGTACATGGGAAGCGAAGCGGTGGTTGAGGCTTTTGAGGCGATAGACGCCGCGATAGCCCTGCTCCGCACAGAAATTGTTCAGCCAGGTTGCGCGAACCTCTCGGTCGATCCGCAGGCCGCCGTCGCTGACGAGTGCTTGGATGTCCTTGCCGGGGTTGCACGCACAGAGGCCCGCGTCGCGGCATTGAAGTCGGCGGCAGTCGCTGCATACGCCGAGTCCGCCCGGTCCGCGGCGCCTGCTGATAGACCGGTTCAAGCGCAGGAAATGGCAATCGCTGCGGAGGTGGGCTGTGTATTGGCCATCGGTGACCGGGCCGCCGGCGCCCTGCTGGCCCAGTCCTGTGCCTTGGCAACGTCCCTGCCCCTCACCCTGTCAGCCCTTCAAGCGGGAACTGTTTCGTGGCAACACGCCCGGGTGATGGTGGATGAGACAGCCGCCCTTGACCGGGACGCAGCGGGTGCGCTGGAAGCCCACTTCCTCGACGCCGACGCAGCCAACCCTGCCCGTGGCTGCCTGGCGAGATGCCCGCCTTCCGGTTCCGGCGGAAGGCCCGGACCTGGCGCGAACGGCACCACCCGGACAGCATCGAAAAACGGCACGCCAAAGGCGTGCAGGACCGATGCTTGGAATATGTCCCCGAGCAGGACGGGATGGCCCGGGTGTCCGCCTGCCTGCCAGCGGACCAAGCGGCTGCGATCTGGAACCGCATCACCGCCGTCGCCCGGGGCCTGCAGAGTCCAGACGAGGACCGAACGCTCACCCAGCTACGGGCGGACGTATTCGCAACGGCAGCCCTGCGACGCGACACCGGCTGCACCCGCTGCAGCAACAGCACCCGCGCCGGCGCAGGGGCCGGTCCAGCCGATGTCCCCACGCCGCGGGCCGAGATCCTGGTCACCGTACCTGCTCACGAAGGCCATGCGGAACTGGCTTCGGATGCGCGACGGCAAATGCCCCTTCCCCGGGTGCAACAACCATTCCCTCGACAACGAGGCAGACCACCTCCTGGCCTGGCACCATGGCCGAACCACCGGGATAAGCAACCTGGGACAGCCCTGTCCCCGGCATCACCGACTCAAACACCTCGTCGGGTGGAAACCAACCCCGGCAACCAAGAACGAGCCGCCCGGCTGGGTGTCACCCTCAGGGCGCCATTACAAAAGCGAACACCAGGATTGGGAACCAGCCCAATGGCCGCCGTTACTTCAGCCGCGTGCCGGACAGCAGCAACCCACGTACCCACCGACGCCCACCACCATGGGCGGGACGGCGGACTATCTTCAGATACCACCATCCGCGGGAGAAGAATGCCTGCGCGCGTTCCTCGGTGGCAAGTAAGCTGCCGGAGAAGCCAAAGGGACTCCACACGAAGTGTGGAGTCCCTTGTGCCATGTCCGGTAGGTATCGCCGGGATGGAGACGGATATGTGAGATGTCGATCAATTTGGAAGAACTTCACCAAGGAGTCGGCAGGATTACGCGGAGGTACTTCCACTTCCAGGACCTCGTGTAGCCCGACTATACCGAAGTCCAGTTCTTCCTGCCGCTCGAGAACTTCAAGCGGCACTGTGCCCCGACCACAACCCCGGAGTACGTGACGTACCGGGAACGTGTGCTGGATTTCATCGAAAACCGGAACGGATGGCGAGGTACCACTAGGGCACCACGAGGCTGCCATCGAACGGAGCCCAACTCGTTCGTCCGCGTCACCGCACGGTGACATCGCGGCCACAGCGCCAAGGCCCAGATGGCAGACATCAAGAGCGCCATGAGGTCCGGGGACCCCACCTCCGCGGGGCGGGGCCATCGAGTTGACATGACGGTTGGTGGGCCCGCGCATCCGGCCAGCAAGGTCGGCGGCTGCGAGGCTGAGGTCGGTCCCTTGTGCTCGCAGCGCTGTTCCAATGCGCCATCCTGGGCAGCGCCGCGGTGGACCGCGTCATCGCCCACGGCCGGGGCGGACTCCCCTGCCGCAGGGCCCGAGCAGGTATTTCACAGACGAACTAGAAGCTCGGGCATGGCCCCCGCACTGTACCGCCTCGGCCGAATCGGGCCTAAGTTGGCCCTGGCCCGCCAGGACCGGCTCTACATGATGGTCGAGCACATTTTCTCACTGCACGTTCCGGACGACCCAGCGGAAGCCATCATCGACGGTGACCTCGCCGAGGCCCCGGCCTCAGGCCAAGTGCCCGTGACCGGTCAGGCAGCAGCTTAGGGCCCCTTCGCCCGGACAGGTCCTAGGTCCCTTTCGGCCCACGCCGTCTGGGGTCACACTTGGGCCATGGGCGTCGTCAGGCACGCCGTCAACCAGCCCGGAAAGAGGAGCCATGAGGACCGAATCCTGGATATTCCGAGGCCTGTCCCTGTTCTTTGTCCCCATCGGTGTGGTGTACGGGTTTCTCACCCATTGGATCGAGCCCGTGGGGTTTCTTGCCTTGTGGCTGGTGGGCGGCCTCGCCGGGATGATTGGGCTGTACCTCGGCTACACGGGGCGCCGGGTGGGGATGCGCCCCGAGGACCGACAGGATGCGGAGATTCACGAGGGTGCCGGCGAGCAGGGCCAGTTCAGCCCGTGGAGCTGGTGGCCGGTGGCCCTTGGCCTGTCCGCAGCAGGAGGGTTCCTTGGCCTGGCCGTCGGATTCTGGATCCTCTTCATCAGCGCCGGGTTCGCCCTGGTGGCGCTCCTTGGCTGGGTTTTCGAATACAGCCGCGGGGACCACGCGCACTAAGGGATGCCAAGAGGCCTGAGCATGCGCATCGTGGCCGTAATCGTCAGGAACTCCTTCCCGTTGCGGAGGTCCGCGACTCCGGAGGCACTGGCATGACCAAGCTCACTGTTGCCCCCTGCATCACCTTCGGGTCATGCACAGCGAGCAGAGGTAGAGGATCCTGATGTCGTCGACTGAGCTCGACAATGCCGCAATTGACATCGCCCCCTGATTTTTCGAGGAAAATAGCGCCAGTAAGCCTCCCGGCGCAATTTGGGCAGGGGACTTTCAACTTTCAATCTGGTTCCGGAGGTGATTCGGTACGTGGGACGTCCCCTACGATCCAGACCAGACAGGACTTACAGGCGTGTCCTAAGCTCTTCGAGTCGCTCACCTTGCAAGTCAGCCCACCCAGCTCGGATGGCGAAGAGAAAGAAGCCTTCGACGGCCGAGATGGCGGTCTCCACGAGGGCTTTCTCTTCCCTCGTGCCGCTGTCGTTGTGCTTGACCTTCTGCAGGCGAGCACGAGTCTCATTAATGCCGGCGGCGGCTAGCCGATGAAATGATGACGCCTGTTCGACGCTTTGGCCTCCGTGGGCGAAGAGGGCCTGAGCGCGCTTTGTCGGGTGCAACTTTCCGTCTTTTCCCCCGAAAGTGGTCTTCGTCTCGCCGGGATAATAGGTGGCGGTCCACTCCAGAACATATGCTTCGCTGAAAGCCTGACGAAGCAGGCGGTCGATGAATTCGATCAGAGAGTTCGCCGCTTGAGAAGAACCGTCGTCCGACGTCGCCAGCGCCTGACGAGCGCCAGACATCTTTCGTGATAACGCGGCACTGACTTCGGAAATCTTGTCTTGGGAGATTCCAGACACGAGAGGACGAACCTGATTCGCTAGCGTTTCAACGTCGATCTCGTAAGCGCGAGCTTCCTCGTCCCTCATGGGAACGTCTTCAAGCGGCAGGTTATGATCTAGAATTCGGTCGAGCTGAGCGTCAATCTGATAGGCGACATTGAGTGCCGAGCGCTCCAAGAGATCCAGGCCACCAATATCGCGCATCTGACTGGGTGCAAGAAACACGAGGCAGTCATCGAGGGCTACGGCCATCGGAGTAAGCGAGCGAAAGAACCTCCGGAAAGCAATGACAAGCAGAGCCCCATCGCTTCGTAACGCAGACTCAATCTTGTCGTATGCAGCAGCGCCCGCAAGACGCCGCAGGAACGTTTTTCCTTGCGGTGTGGAGACAAGCTTCATCCAGCGAGGCAGATCACTAGCAAGAAGGCCTTCTATACGAGAGGCCCCCACCATTAATTTTTCCGGATCGAGGGCGGGAGGCAGGTATTCATCAAGGAACTCCAGACGCTCTTGCCACGGCCTGCCATCATGGTCATCCATGATTTGGCGAATAACGACAACAAAGATCTCCAAGTATGCAATGACGCCATCTGGGATTCCTATAACCTTGCGAACCCGCGGATGGACGTCCCGTAGAGCATCGGCAAGCGCCGACTTATGGCGTACGCCATTTCGACTCTCGCCGCGGCCTACAAGGGGATTTTCCGTTTCGCCGGGGTGCTGTGTAGTATCTCCTGAAGACACTATGCTCCTCAAGTGTGCGGAACACGACCAGACCTGAGAAATCGCTCGTGTTTCCGAATGGACCCCGCCGATTGTGCGGGGTCTTTTTCTTGCTGCTTACTTCGTCCGGAGTTCAGCCGAGTGAGCTGGCACTCGAACGTCCGAGGCGCCTATCAAGCGTGCCAACCACGGTGAGACGTGGCCATCTGATCCGGAATAGCCATGGCCAGTAGAACCTTACGGTCTACTCAGGAATGCGAGCCGCCAACTAGGACGGATTTGCCGCCAGCCTCAAGCTCCGAATCGCCAACTAGTCGCCAAATCGGCAACTAACTTCCAATCTCACAGCTACGGTAGGCGTCGCCACTCGTGAATCAGGACTGTTGGAGCCGGACAAAAATTTTCAACTGGCTTGGAATCTCACACTCGCGCACGAACTGAGCAATGTTCAGATAGGAGGCATTTTTTGCTCAGATACCGCGACATTGCTCAGTTACGTCGGAGTCTCACACCAGCACTAGAAGTCCCAGTCCTCGTCCTCGGTGTTGACAGCCTTGCCGATCACGTAGGAAGAACCGGAGCCGGAGAAGAAGTCGTGGTTCTCGTCGGCGTTCGGGGACAGCGCCGAGAGGATGGCCGGGTTCACGTCGGTGACGGACGCCGGGAACATCGCCTCATAGCCCAGGTTCATCAGCGCTTTGTTGGCGTTGTAGTGCAGGAACTTCTTGACGTCCTCGGCCAGGCCGACGCCGTCATAGAGGTCGTGCGTGTACTGGACTTCGTTTTCGTACAGCTCGAACAGCAGTTCGAACGTGTAGTCCTTGATCTCCTGGCGGCGCTCCTCGGAGACCTTTTCCAGGCCCTTCTGGAACTTGTAGCCGATGTAGTAGCCATGGACGGCTTCGTCGCGGATGATCAGGCGGATCAGGTCAGCCGTGTTCGTCAGCTTGGCCCGCGAGGACCAGTACATGGGCAGGTAGAAGCCAGAATAGAACAGGAAGCTCTCCAGCAGCGTGGAGGCCACCTTGCGCTTCAGGGGATCATCACCCTGGTAGTAGTCCATGACGATCTGCGCCTTCTTCTGAAGGTTCTCGTTCTCGGTGGACCAGCGGAACGCTTCGTCGATCTCCTTGGTGGAGGCCAGCGTGGAGAAGATGGAGGAGTAGCTCTTGGCGTGCACCGACTCCATGAACGCGATGTTCGTGTACACGGCTTCCTCGTGCCGGGGTCAGCGCATCGGGGATCAGGGAGACAGCGCCCACGGTGCCCTGGATGGTGTCCAGCAGGGTCAGCCCCGTGAACACACGCATAGTGAGCTGCTGCTCAGCCGGCGTCAGCGTGTTCCAGGACTGGACGTCGTTGGACAGCGGCACCTTCTCCGGCAGCCAGAAGTTGTTCACCAGGCGGTTCCAGACGTCCACGTCCTTGTCGTCCTGGATGCGGTTCCAGTTGATGGCCTCGACGTGGCTCAGCAGCTTGACCTTCTCGGTCATGTCATCCCCTATGCGTTGGGTGGGTTTTCTCTAAGTAAAAGCGTACGACGGCGGGCGGGCACCCGCCGTCGTACTGGCACGATTTAGTTGAAGATTAAAGCATGCAGGAGACGCAGCCCTCCACTTCCGTCCCTTCCAGCGCGAGCTGGCGGAGACGGATGTAGTAGATGGTCTTGATGCCCTTCTTCCAGGCGTAGATCTGGGCCTTGTTGATGTCGCGGGTGGTGGCGGTGTCCTTGAAGAACAGCGTCAGCGACAGCCCCTGGTCCACGTGCTGGGTGGCGGCGGCGTACGTGTCGATGACCTTCTCGTAGCCGATCTCGTACGCGTCCTGGTAGTACTCCAGGTTGTCGTTGGTCAGGTACGGCGCCGGGTAGTACACGCGGCCCAGCTTGCCTTCCTTGCGGATCTCGATCTTGGACGCCACCGGGTGGATCGAGGAGGTGGAGTTGTTGATGTAGGAGATCGAGCCGGTGGGCGGCACAGCCTGCAGATTCTGGTTGTAGATGCCGTGCTCCATCACCGAAGCCTTCAGCGCCTGCCAGTCAGCCTGCGTGGGGATGTGCACGTTCTTGAACAGCTCGCGGACCTTCTCGGTCTGCGGCACCCACTCCTGCTCCGTGTACTTGTCGAAGAATTCACCGGACGCGTACTTGGACTTCTCGAAGCCGCCGAACGTCTGGCCGGTTTCGATGGCCAGCAGGTTGGAGGCGCGGACCGCGTGGTACACCACCGAGTAGAAGTAGATGTTGGTGAAGTCCAGGCCCTCTTCGGAGCCGTAGTGGACCCGCTCCCGCGCCAGGTAACCGTGCAGGTTCATCTGGCCCAGGCCAATGGCGTGGCTCTGGTCGTTGCCCTTGGCGATGGACGGCACCGAGGTGATGTTGGACATGTCCGAGACGGCGGACAACGAGCGGATGGCCGTCTCGATGGTGAGGCCGAAGTCCGGCGAATCCATGGTCTTGGCAATGTTCAGCGAGCCCAGGTTGCAGGAGATGTCCTTGCCGGTGTCCGCGTAGGACAGGTCATCGTTGTACGTGGTGGGCTGGGAAACCTGGAGGATCTCCGAGCACAGGTTGGACATGATGATCTTGCCGTCGATCGGGTTGGCCCGGTTCACGGTGTCCTCGAACATGATGTACGGGTAGCCGGATTCGAACTGGATCTCGGCGAGGGTCTGGAAGAACTCGCGTGCCTTGATCTTGGTCTTCTTGATCCGGGAGTCGTCCACCATCTCGTAGTACTTCTCGGTGACCGAGACGTCGGAGAACGGCATGCCGTAGACGCGTTCGACGTCGTAGGGCGAGAACAGGTACATGTCCTCGTCCTTCTTGGCCAGCTCGAACGTGATGTCCGGGATGACGACGCCCAGCGAGAGGGTCTTGATGCGGATCTTCTCGTCCGCGTTCTCGCGCTTGGTGTCCAGGAAGCGGTAAATGTCCGGGTGGTGCGCGTGCAGGTACACGGCACCGGCACCCTGGCGGGCACCGAGCTGGTTGGCGTAGGAGAAGCTGTCTTCGAGGAGCTTCATCACGGGGATGACACCTGAGGACTGGTTCTCGATCTGCTTGATGGGCGCGCCCACTTCGCGGATGTTGGTCAGGGCAAAGGCCACGCCGCCGCCGCGCTTGGACAGCTGCAGCGCGGAGTTGATGCTGCGCCCGATCGACTCCATGTTGTCTTCGATGCGCAGCAGGAAGCAGGACACCAGCTCGCCGCGCTGCTTCTTGCCGGCGTTCAGGAAGGTGGGGGTGGCCGGCTGGAAGCGGCCCTCGATGATCTCGTCCACCATCTGGAGGGCAAGCTGTTCGTTGCCGCGGGCCAGGTGCAGGGCAACCATGCACACTCGGTCTTCGTAGCGCTCCAGGAAACGCTTGCCGTCGAACGTCTTCAGCGTGTAGGAGGTGTAGAACTTGAAGGCACCCAGGAAGGTTTCGAAGCGGAACTTCTTCTTGTAGGCACGGTTGAACAGTTCACGGATGAAGTTCATCGTGTACTGGTCCAGCGTTTCGCGCTCGTAGTACTGGTTTTTCACCAGGTAGTCGAGCTTCTCCTCCAGGTCATGGAAGAACACGGTGTTGTTGTTCACGTGCTGCAGGAAATACTGGTGCGCGGCCTCACGGTCCGCCTCAAACTGGATTTCACCGCTGGGACCATAGAGGTTCAGCATGGCGTTCAGCTCATGGTAGCCCAGGCCTTTGTAGGCAGCCGGCATCTCAGGCTTCCCGGCCCTGGTTACTTCTGTGTCTGCGACAGTCGTGTCCAAAACGTGTCCAATCCTTGGTTGACCCGGGTGACGTCTTCCGGCGTTCCCATAAGTTCGAATCGATAGAGGTGGGGTACTTTGCACTTGGCGGCGATGATGTCCCCGGCCATGCAGTAGTTGTCCCCGAAGTTCGTGTTGCCGGCACCAATCACGCCGCGGAGCAGTTGCCTGTTCTGCGGGTTGTTGAGGAACCGGATGACCTGCTTGGGAACGGACCCCTCTCCCCCGGTGCCGCCGTAAGTAGGCACCACCAGCACGAACGGCCGGGTGGCGAGGAGGGGTGCGTCCTTCGCGTAGAGCGGGATCCGGGCCACCTCACGGCCTAGCTTCCTGACGAAGCGGCTGGTGTTCTCGGATGCAGAGGAAAAGTAGATGAGCTGGCTGCCGGTGGTAACCGGCTCCGCATCGGCCTGTGCACTGGCCGGTGAGGACGCCTCCACGCGCTGAGCCGCGTGGTCACGCTGTGCTGTGGGTGCCACCATGGACGTCACCTCAGCTGGTTGCTGTCGGGAAAAGCGGAAACCTTAAGCCACGGAGGAAACGGCGGACAGTGCCAGTTCCTCGATCTTGTCCGGGCGGAAGCCTGACCAGTGGTCCTGGTCGGTGACCACAACGGGAGCCTGCATGTAGCCCAGTGCCTTCAGGCGCTCAAGAGCCTCGGCGTCCTGGGAAATGTCGACGCTCTGGTAGGTGATGCCCTTTTTGTCGAGCGCACGGTAGGTGGCGTTGCACTGAACACAAGCAGGCTTCGTGTAAACCGTTACGGTCATTGTCCCTGTCCCCTTAGTTGAAATCTATTGCTGGTGCGGTGTCCCCGTCCAAGCCGTATGTAGATACTACATGTAGTGCAGGCGCCTCTTTTGGACCCCAAGATGATGTATTACAAGTATGTCATTTAATGCACCGTTAATCCACAGGCCCGGGTCGTAAAAATGGCCGGGATCCCGGGATTTTTGTCAGCCCGGTCCACACCCTGTGGACTACTTAGCCACAATTAACGGCCAGCGTGTCGCGAAAACGACGGCGTGTCGCTGCGTTGTCCACAGGGCTTCCGGACATGAAAAAGGGGCCCCGAAGTGACCTTCGGGACCCCTTGGGGTGACCAATCCCACCCGCCGCCTCGCGACGGCGGCCGCGGCGGGAACTGCTACAGCGGAACGGCCCGGCTGCAGAGGATCTGCTCCACGCCCATCCGGCCTTCCGCGAAGCTGCGGAGCGCCCCCACCAGGTACAGCCGCCAGACACGGACCACTTCCCGGCCCATCATTTCCTCGGCCCGGTCCTGGTTTTGTTCGAATGTCGCGTACCAGGCTTCAAGGGTGCGGACGTAGTGCCGGCGCATGCCCTCGACCCCCTCCACCTCGAACCCTGCACCCTCGAGGAAGTTCAACGTCTCCCCCACCGGGCGCATGTGCATGTCAGGGGCGATGAAAGATTCGATGAAGGGACCCCCGCCCGGATGCCGGCCGCGCCGGGACATCTGCTGGACCAGGACCTTTCCGCCAGGTGCCAGGTTGTCGAACAGTGCCTGGGCGTACACGGGATAGTTCTTCTGCCCCACATGTTCGCCCATTTCCAGGGAGGCGACGGCGTCGAACGGCCCGTCCGGAATCTCGCGGTAATCCTGTACCCGGATCTCCACCTGGTCCGCCAGGCCGTACTCCTTGATCCGCGCGTCGATAAATGCTTTCTGTTCTACGGAGAGGGTGACTCCAACCACCGTGGCCCCGTAGTGCCGCGCGGCGTGCAGGCTCAAGGACCCCCACCCGCAGCCAACATCCAGCAGGCGCACGCCCGGCTGCAGCCCGCTCTTGCGGCACACCAGGTCCAGCTTGTCGCGCTGGGCATCCTCGACGCCGTAGCCCGCCCCGGGCTCTTCAGTCCAGTAGCCGCTGGAATAGGCCATCTGCGGATCCAGGATCAGGCCGTAGAAATCGTTGCTGAGATCGTAGTGGTGGCTGATCGCGGCACGGTCACGGATCAGGCTGTGCAGCCGTCCCCGCACCTTGGCCTGCGTTGCCGGCGGCGCCGGGGGTGTACCCAGAGCACCGGCCGAGCGGGCAATCCTGCCTATCCCGGCGATGACTCCGGGCGTCAGGCGGACGCCGGACAACCGGCGCTGCCGGACCACTTCCCACAACTGCTGCAGCGCGGAATTGAGGTCCCCGTCAATGTCCAGTTCACCCGTGACGTAGGCCTGTGCGGCGCCCAGCTCCCCGGGATTCCACAGCAGCCGCCGGATGGCGTCCGGGCTTTTGAGACGGACCACCGGCGCGTCCGCCGGGCCCGCTTCCGAGCCGTCCCAGGCCTTCAGGCGGACGGGCAGTTCCCCGCCCACCACGGGCCGCAGGACCTCTGCAATCGTTTCGGCAAGTACAGCCGTCATCAGCGGCCTCCGTTGGCCGGCGCGTTCTTCCTCTGGTCCAGCACGATCTGCTGGACGTTGAGGTAGCCCGAGGCGAAGCCGGCCCTCGAGTAGCACAGGTAGAACAGCCACATCCGCTGGAAGACGGCGTCGAACCCCAGTTCGGCCACTTCGTCCTTCCGCGCCATGAAGCGTTCCTCCCAGAGCCGCAGGGTTTCGGCGTAGTGTTCGCCGAAGGCAAGGCGTTCACGGACCTGCAGTCCGGTCCGCTTTTCCGTTACTTCCTCGATGGCACGCACCGACGGAATCACGCCGCCCGGGAAGATGTACTTGTGCACCCAGGTGTAGCCGGTCCGGGTCGCCAGGAGGCGGTCGTGGGCGATGGTGATGGCCTGGATGGCCACCTTGCCGCCCGGGGCCAGGACGCGCTCGATGGTCTGGAAGTACGTGGCCCAGTATTCGTAGCCCACTGCCTCGATCATCTCGACCGAAACCACGGCGTCGTACTCGCCCTCGACGGCCCGGTAGTCCTTGAGCTCAATGGTCACCTGGCCGGCATAGCCTGCGTCTGCCACCCGTTTCCGGGCCAGCTCCTGCTGCTCGCTGGACAGCGTGACCGAGTAGACGGTGGCGCCGCGGGCAGCTGCGCGCAATGCCAGTTCGCCCCACCCCGTGCCAATCTCGAGCACCCGGGTTCCGGGTCCGACGGCGGCCTTGTCCAGCAGCCGGTCGATCTTCGCTTGTTGGGCGGCGGCGAAGCCCTCCCACGGCATGTCCTTCACGGCACTTCCGGACGCCGGGAACAGCGCGCTGGAGTAGGACATGGTCTCGTCAAGGAATGTGGCGAACAGCTCGTTGGAGAGGTCGTAGTGACGGGAGATATTGGAGCGGGTGTTTTTCAGGGAGTTGCGTTCCGTCCGCGGCTGGCGCGGCAGGAAGATGGAACGCAGTTTCTGCAGCGGAACCGGTATCAGGGTGCCGGCCCGGGCCGCGAAGACCTCCAGCACCGCTGTCAGGTTGTCTGCATCCCAGTCGCCCGCCATGTAGGACTCGCCCAGGCCGATCAGGCCGCCGTCACCCAACCGCAAGGCAAAGTGCTCGGGCCGGTGGATGGTCATGACGGGACCACGGGAGCCGGCGGGTACTGAGCCCAGGACTTGCCCGTCCGGGTAGCGCACCTCCAGGGGAAGGCGCCGCACCGCGGCCTTGAAGATCCCGTCCGCGATCCGCGCTGCACCGTTCGCCTTGAAACCGGAGGGTACGGCGGCAATTCCCGGCCAGATGCCCGCATCGATGGACGCGGGAGGCCGCGGCACGGTGTACGGTGCGGCGGAACCATTGTGGTTCGCCGGCCGCTCAGCCGAGGCGGTGCCGTTGTCGTCCGTCATTGTCATTGAACTGCCTCCTGTGAAGGGTGATGTGGTCTGGCGACGACGGGCAGGCGTCTTGCCCAGAGCCTAAGGCCCTGTAGCCGGATAAGTGCGGATACCAGCATCGGCGCGGCAGGCACCGCAACGGCTGCTGCCAGGATGTTCCGGATGGTGGCTGGTTTCCGCCTGCCGTCCATGGTGGCCACGAAGGGCCGGTGCCCTTCCCGCTCCAGGACGATTGACACCGCCAGCCGCTCGCCGGGGGCGGGCAGCTTCATCCGGTATTCGCCGTCGACGTCGTTGAAGGGTGAAACGTAGAAGGCCTTCGGCACTGACGCACGCCCGGTGGGGTCCGTCCGGAGCAGGTAGCAGTGCCGTTCGCCGTAGGTGTTGTGGACCTCGGCCACCACGCACCGGAGTTCTCCGTTGATGCCGTAGCACCAGAAAAGCGTCAGCGGGTTGAAGACGTAGCCGAAAACCCTGGCACTGGTCAGCATGTGGATGGGACCGGCGTCGGGCTCTATTCCCTGCGTCCGCAGGTAACGCTCCACGTTGGTCCGGATACTGGCCGCCGGGTCGCCCAGGTGGTCTGCCGCGCGGAACACGGCCAGCGGCCGGAGCAGGGCCGGCAGGCGGGGAAGGTGATCCACGTCCACGAACCAGCTGTAGCTGCGGTAGGTGAATGCATTCTTCAGCGGGGTCTGCCGCACGTGGGAGATGGCGGTGCGGTAGATGGAGGCGCCCACGGTCATGCCGGTTCCGCGGCCAGTAGTTCCCGCTCCCCCTCACCGGAGGAGCCTCCGGCGTCAGCGGCCCGGGCTACCGGCCAGGTGCGGCCAAGGGCCTCCGCGGCGCGGACCCCGGCGAGGGCACCGTCCTCGTGGAAGCCCCAGCCAAGGTACGCTCCGGCGTAAGCGATACGGTTATTGCTGAGTGCCTTAATGGCCTGCTGGGCCTGCAGGGACTCGGGCGTGTACTGCGGGTGCTCGTAGACCATCCTGTCCAGGACGGCGACGTCGGCAATCAGCTCTGACTCGCCAAGGCTGACCAGGTACGGCCTGCCGTCGGCGGGTTCGAGCCGCTGCAACCGCGTCAGGTCGTAGCTGACCAGGACTTTGTCCGGGCGTGCGTCGCAGCCGGGAAGCCGGTAGTTCCATGAAGCCCTGGCGTTGTCCGCCGAGGGCAGGACCGCGGGGTCGCGGTGGAAGACGGTGTGATTTACCGAGTACGGCATGCCGCCGAGCGCTTCCTTTTCCTCCGGCGTCGCGTCGGCCAGGAACCCCAGTGCCTGCGCCGGGTGGGTGGCGATGACGACGGCGTCGAAGGCTTCCAGGCCGCCGGCAGTTGCGATCTCCACGCCGGCGGGCAGGCGCCGGATGGCGGTGACCGGCGTTTCCAGCCGGACGTCCGGGAGGGTCGCGGCGAGCTTTTCCACGTACCGGGCCGAGCCGCCGGTGACGGTGCGCCACTGGGGTGAGCCTTTGATGCCCAGCAGGCCGTGGTGGCCCAGGAACGTGAAGAGGTACCGCGCCGGGTAGGACAGCGCGGTGGTGGGGTCGCAGGACCAGACGGCGCTGACTACCGGGGTCATGAAGTGGGAGATGAAGTAGGGGCTGAACTTCTCCCGCTCCAGGAAGGCGCCGAGCGTCGGTTCGGGAACGTCAACCGCGCCGCTGACGGCCGACGGCGGCGCGGCCCTGAGCAGTTCGCGGGCCTTCCGGTAGAACCGGGTGATCTCCATGAGCATCAGCAGGTACCGGCCGCGCAGCAGGCTCGACGGTTTGGCGATGATGCCGCGTGCGCCGTTCCGGGCGCCGGCGTATTCCAGTCCGCAGCCGTCACAGCGGATGGACATGCTCATTTCCGAATCCTGGGTTTCCACGCCGAGCTCGGCGAACAGGCGCAGCAGCGTGGGATAGGTCCGTTCGTTGTGAACGATAAAACCGGTATCGACTCCGATGACGCTGCCGTCCGGCTGCGGCATGTCGTGGGTGTGGGCGTGGCCGCCCAGCCGTGAATCTGCCTCGAACAAGGTGACGTTGTCCTGCCGGTTCAGCACGTAGGCGGCCGTCAGTCCGGCCACGCCGCTGCCGATGACGGCGACGCGCCGCCGCCCGCCTGCATCTACTGCTGGATTAGGTGACAATTCGTGCTCCTCTGTTGGACATCTGCCGCTGGGCCGGGTGTACAGAGGGCAATTCGGTGCCGTGGCGGCGGCGGATGGGTGCAGTATTGTGGGCTGGTGGTAAACCCCGTGCACTTGAAGACCTTGTTGGAGGTCACGCGGCTGGGCTCATTCGCCGCGGCCGCCGCCACGCTCGGCTACACAGCCTCCGCCGTCTCGCAGCAGATGTCCGCTCTGGAACGGGACACCGGCGTAACCCTTTTCCAGCGCTCGGCGCGCGCTGTGGTCCCCACGGAAGCCGCCGTCGTCATGACCCGGCACGCCGCGAAGGTGCTCACGGACATCGAAGCGCTGATGGCCGCGGCTTCCAGGGCGCAGGACACCGGAAGCCAAGAGCTGAGGCTGGGGATCTTTCCCAGCCTCGCCACCTATGTCCTGCCCCGGATCCTGAAAAACCCTGCCTGGAAGAAGCTCGGCATCGATCTGCGGGTGTCCGTGGCGGAACCAGGCCAAACCATCCAGGGGCTGCGGAGCGGCGGCGACCTGGACTTGGCGGTGGTGTTCCAGGTGGGACAAACCGGCTTCGCCTGGCCCAACACGATCAACCGGCAATGGATTGGCGACGACGATTTCCGGGTAGTGCTGCCTGCCGGCTGGGGCTTCCGGGCCGACGCGAAGGTGGCAGCGGACCATCTCTCAGAAATGCCGTGGATCATGCACCACCCCGGTACCAGTGATGCGATGGTGATCGAACGGCTGTTCGCCGGGTGCAACCTGCACCCGCGCGTGGTGGCGCACAGTGATGATTTCCACGCGAGCCTGGAAATGGCCGCCGCAGGGCTGGGCGCCGCCCTTGTCCCGGAGCTCGCGCTGCGGAACAAACCCGCAGGGGTGGTGGTGTTGGACGTCCCCGAGATCCGGCTGGCACGCAACGTGTTCGCGCTCCTGATCAATGACCGGAAGACCGCACGGGTGCAGCTGTTCGTTGACCTGTTGGCTGAAACCCTCGCCGGGATGCGCACCGCAGTCAATTAGTGCCGAACGCTGGAATGGGCTGGCCTTCGGGTCTATGTTGAGAATATGAACAAGGTAGCGAGCCAGCACTTTGGAGAGATCGACCTGAACCACGGCATGGATCATCTCTTCGCCGCCAAGCATGAACTGCGCGGCCACCCGCTGGAACTCGACCTGAACATCAACGCCCACGACCATTTCGATGAAGCCGCGCTCCGCAAAGTCGAATACCGCCTGCGTTTCCTGCCCGAACTGGTGGACGAGGTCCGCGAGATGATCGCCGAGGAGCTGGAGCAGGAGGGCACCAGCCCGCAGGAATACCTGCACTTCCACTGCAACGCCCTCAAGGAAGAGCACTTGCACAAGGTGTTCGGTGTCCAGGAACGCAGCCAGCTCACCAACGAGGTCTTCCTCAAAGCCCTGAAGCTTGGCCACGTGGGCATCTACCCCGGCCAGCCCGAACGCTACTTTGTCCTGGACTTCACCCTCGGCGAGCACTTCACCGATGAGGTCCTGGTGGCCTGCGCCGACCAGGACGGCGTGGTTGACGACGAGATCGTCTGGGAGTCGTGAACTGACCCCTTAAAGTACGACGCCGGCCAGGTCACCTGAGGTGACCTGGCCGGCGTCGTACTCGGTATCGACAGGCTCAACCACCGGTGGTTGAGCCTGTCGAAACCCCTCTACTTCGCCGCCTCCAGCAGGCCGGCGCGGACCGTCTGGGTTGCCTTGACCAGGTTGCGCAGGGACTCTTCGGTCTCGGCGTAGCCACGGGTCTTCAGGCCGCAGTCCGGGTTGACCCAGAGCTGGCGGGACGGGACGTGCTTGACGGCGGTGGACAGCAGTTCGGTGACCTCAGCTTCGCCCGGAACGCGCGGCGAGTGGATGTCGTAGACACCCGGGCCAACGCCGCGGCCAAAGCCGTGGGATTCAAGGTCGTGGACAACCTCCATGCGGGAGCGGGCGGCCTCGATGGAGGTCACGTCAGCGTCCAGGCCGTCGATGGCGTCGATGATCACGCCAAACTCCGAGTAGCAGAGGTGGGTGTGGATCTGGGTTGAGTCCGCGGCCCCGGCGGTGGCCAGGCGGAACGAGTCAACGGACCACTTCAGGTAGCCGGCCTGGTCCGCCTTGCGCAGCGGGAGAAGTTCCCGCAGTGCGGGCTCGTCCACCTGGATAACCTTGATGCCGGCGGCTTCGAGGTCGGCGATCTCGTCGCGCAGCGCCAGACCGACCTGGTTGGCCGTCTCGCCCAGCGGCTGGTCGTCGCGGACGAAGGACCAGGCCAGGATGGTGACGGGGCCGGTGAGCATCCCCTTCATGGGCTTGGCGGTCAGGGCCTGGGCGTATTCTGCCCACTTGACCGTGATGGCCGCGCTGCGGGTGACATCGCCCCACAGGATGGAGGGGCGGGTGCAGCGGGAGCCGTACGACTGGACCCAGCCATGGACCGTGACGTCGAAACCTTCGAGGTTCTCGGCGAAGTACTGGACCATGTCGTTGCGCTCGGGCTCGCCGTGCACCAGGACGTCGTAGCCCAGCTCTTCCTGCAGGTCCACGACGCGCTTGATCTCGTCCTTCATGAGTTGCTCGTACTGCTCATCGCTCAGCTCGCCCTTGGTGTTGCGGGCACGGGCGGAACGGATCTCGGAGGTCTGCGGGAAGGAACCGATGGTGGTGGTGGGCAGCGGCGGCAGCTGCAGCGCCTCTTCCTGGGCTGCTTCGCGGACCGCGTACTCGGAACGGCTGAAGTCGGCGGCGGTCAGCGCTTCGGTGCGGGCGCGCACATCCTGGCGGCGGACACCGTCGGCGGTGGCGCGCGAGGCGATCACGGCGGTGGCCTCATCGATGGCTGCCTTGGCGGCGGCGGGGTCGGCCAGGTACGACGCCAGGATCTTGACCTCCACGGCTTTCTGGTCGGAGAACGCCAGCCAGCTGCGGAGCTGCGCCGTCAGCCGGGTTTCTTCCTCGACGTCGTGGGGAACGTGCTGGGTGGAGGTGGACGTGGAGACGGCGACCTTGGCGGCGGCGGCCTTCAGCTCGTCCAGCTTCGCTGCCGAGGCGGCGAGGTCGTTGCGCCAGATGTTGTGGCCGTCAACGACGCCGGCAACAAGGGTCTTGTTGCCCAGTCCGGCCAGAGCCGCGGCGGACGGAACGGCGCCCTTGAAGACGTCGACGTGCAGGGCGTCGATGTTGGTGGCAGCCAGGGTGCCGAGCTGGCCGTCGAGCGAACCGTACGGGGTGGAGACGAGGATCTGCGGGCGGTTGGCCGCAGCGGTGAGCACCGCGTAGGCCCGGGCGACGGCGGCTTCGATCTCTGCGGCCGGGGTGTCCTGGTCAACCACCAGGGCGGGCTCGTCGAGCTGGACCCAGCTGGCGCCGGCGGCGGCGAGCTTTTCGAGCAGCTGGACGTAGACGGGGAGGATGTCCGCCAGGCGGGACAGCGGGGCAAAGCCGGCGGGCGCGTCGTCGGATGCCTTGGACAGCAGCAGGTAGGTCACCGGGCCCACGATGTAGGGGCGGGTCTCGATGCCGTTTTCCAAGGCGAAGGCGAACTCGTCAACCTTGGCGGTGGAGGCGAGGGTGAACTCGGTCTCCGGCCCGATCTCCGGGACCAGGTAGTGGTAGTTGGTGTCGAACCACTTGGTCATTTCAAGCGGCTGCTGTTCCGTGTTGCCGCGGGCCAAGGTGAAGTAGGCGTCGATGTCCAGCTTGCCCTCGGCGTTCAGGAGCTTGCCGAAGCGGGCCGGTACGGCACCCAGGTGGGCGGTGGTGTCCAGGACCTGGTCGTAGTAGGAGAACGTACCCGGCACGGCCGCGGCTTCGGTGAGGCCAAGGTCCTGCAGGCGCCGGGCGACGGCCAGCTGAATGTCCTTGGCGGCAGCGTCGAGGGCGGCAGCGTCGATCTTGCCTGCCCAGTAGGCTTCAACGGCCTTCTTGAGTTCGCGGCGGCGGCCGATGCGCGGGTAGCCGAGCAGGGATGCGGACGGGAACGGGGTGTTTTTGGGCGCGGTCAGTTCAGGCATGGAAATCTCCTAGGAAAGTTGGAGCGTACGAGGGTGGTCTGTTGGGTCTCGGCCGGGAAAGTGCTCAGCTGGCGAGCTGGGGCCTGGCGGCTGTGTCCCGGCGGGCGCCCAGGCGGTTATGGCGCGGCAGTGCCAGCTTGTCCAGCACTTCCAGGGCGCTTTGGTGCTCGTTGAACGTGTAGAGGTGGATGCCGGGAGCACCGGCATCCAGGGCGGCGTTGGCCAGGTCCACGGTGGCGTCGACGCCGATGTGGAGGCGTTCCAGATCGCTGTCGGCGGCGGCAAGGCGTTCCATCAGTGCAGGTGCCGGTTCGACGCCGGCCAGTTCGCCGAGCCGGGTGAGCCGGCGGAGGCTGGTGAGCGGCATGACGCCGGGAATGATCGGGATGGTGACTCCGGCGCGGCGTGCCCTGGTGAGGAGGTTCGCATACTCCTCGGTCTCGAAGAACACCTGGGTGATGGCGAAGTCTGCGCCGGACCGCTGCTTGGCCAGCAGCACCTCGACGTCGTGTTCCTCGCTGGGGGACTCCGGATGACGGGAGGGGTACGCCGCCACGCCAACTGCGATCTTTCCGGCGCAGAGCAGGGCTGAACGGCGCTGCTCCACCCGCCTGATCAGCTCGATCAGGTCCTGGGCGTACCGCAGTGCACCGTCTGACGGCAGGCCGCCGTCCTTGGGCAGGTCGCCGCGCAGGGCAAGGATGCCCCGCACCCCGATGTCCAGCAGTTCGCCGATGATTCCGGCCAGTTCCTGCGGCGTGTTTCCAACGCACGTCAAGTGCGCCAGCGGCCGGAGGGTGGTCTCGAGCAGGAGCCGGTTGATGAGTTCGACGGCGGTGTCCCGGTTGGATCCGCTGGCGCCGTACGTCACGGAAACGTAGTCCGGCGCTGTGGTCTCGAGTTCACGGATGGTGGTCCAGAGCGTCTCGGCAGCAGCCGGTGAGCGCGGCGGGAACAGCTCGTAGGAGAGCGCTACCGGGGCGGTATCGGAGAGGTTTGGGTGTGCTTCAATGAGGCTTGGTGGTGACATTTGCGTCCTTGGCTTTGGGCCATTGGGGTTGCCTGCCGGTGAAGATGCAGGAAACCGTCAATGAATTGAGTTTGGGGAACACGGAGGGACTCCACCGAGGACGCAGCCGCGACTGTTACGCCTGGAATGAAGTAGTCCGTGAGCAAATGTCAGGCCCACATGGGGGCACCCACACCCTCCGGAACGGAGGATCGCTGACACGTTACCGCGGTAACTTGTCTACGACTCTATGAGGGCCGGAGGGTGCATTCAAGTCGGCAACCGAATAAGACGCAGTTTTACGGCGTGTTTCGCGGCCACGGCAGAATTTCCTTCGCCGGTGGAACGGCACCTACCAGGGCCGTTCCGGAGCGGTTCCACTGGTGTCGTCCAGGTACTGCTCCCGTTCGCGGCCGCTGTTCCGTTCCCGCTCGGCCTGCCGCGCACTGTCCTGGAGTTGGTCCAGCTGGCTTTGCCGGGCATCAGCTGAGGGGCCAGGGGCGGCCTCCTTCGATGGTGCCGGTGTTGGGCCCGCCACCTGCGCGGCCGGTTTGAGCTTTCCCTCCAGCCGTTCAGCGGCCTCTGCCAACCGGCCGCCGGCCCCCGCAGCCGCGTTCGGGGACAGGCAACCCTGCGGTGCCTGCCGTGCCGCGGCCAGCGCGTCCTGGTAGAGGACAGCGGCCGACGCCGGGTCCCCGGCGTGCACGCGTTCGTCACCAAGGCGTTCGATCACCAGGGCCAGGTTGACCCGGATCAAGCATTCGTCCCCGGAACCGGCCGGGACTGTACTGAGCGCCAGTTCGAATTCCGTCCGCGCGGCACCGAAATCTCCGCGCAGGACCGCAGCGCCGCCCGCGGCGAACGGCGCCTTGTGCGGTTCCACCACGTTGGCCACGCCGAGGCCGCGGGCAGCAGCGTCCACGCCGGAGGCATCCCCGGCCGTGTACCGCGCGGCGGCGTCATCGGCGAGGACGCCGAGGCTGAGGAGCTTTGCCGCGACGCACAGCGCCACAAGCACGGGCAGCAGCGACCAGAGCAGCAGGTGCCGGCGGCGGGCTGGAGGCTTCATCAGGCGTCCTCCGTCCGGACCGCACGCGGGAGTCCGCGGAGCCGGCGAAGGACGGCTACCGCTTCCGGCAGGGCGAGCAGGAAGGCGCCGGCGGCGAAGAGCCAATAGAGCTCGGTCGGGGCCGTGACGGAACCATCGCTGTCCGAGTGGGCCGCCCTGCCTGGGTGAGCCTGCTGCATCATGTCCGCCACGGAGGCGCCCGCGTCGCGGTGCACGTACGGTACGCCCAGCTGCGCCGCGATGGTCCGGAGCCGTCCCTCGTCGATGACGGAGAGTGCGTCCTGCCCGCCACTGTCCCGCACATACCCGTCGCTCCGGCCGGCGCCCGCGCCACCGCCGGTGCCGTCGCCGGAGTCCAGGCCGGTGTTTTGCTTCATCCGGCCGCCTTCCGGAGTGCCGTAGCCGAGGACCGCTCCCCCGGCCACCAGCCCGGCGTCGAACGCCATTGCCGCGGGTTCCTTGCCGCTGGTCTGTTCGCCGTCTCCCAGGTAGTACACCAGCCGGGGCCGGCCGGGGTGGCTGTCCCGGGCGGCGGCCAGCCGCTCGGCGAGGACCTTCCTGGCCGCTGTGATGCTGCTGCCCTTGGCGTAGGCGGTCACTTGGGGTTCCAGGACGTCGGTGACGGTCTCAAGCGCCAGGGTATCGGTGCTCAGCGGCATGCGGACGTGGGCGGTGGTGTCGAACGTGATCACGGAAAAACGCGCGCCCGGCAGCTTTTCGGCGATGGCTTTGATGTCCTTGCGGACGCCCTCCAGGCGGGGGGCTGCGCCGCCGTAGTCCTCGGCCACCATGCTGGTGGTGGTGTCCACCACGAAGAACACGTTGAGGTCCGCCGAGGCGGCCTGCACCGTTCCGCCGGGCAAGCCGGGGCGCAGGACAGCTGCCCCAATGAGCAGGACGATGGCCGTCCGCCTGAGCCACGCACGGCGCGCTGGCTGTCCGGGGCGCGCTGATGTGCCTTGCCGGCCGCGCCTGCGCGGTGGCTGCACATGCCACAACGCGGCGCAGAGCACGAGCGCTGACAGCAGCGCCGCGGCCAACGGCACGCCGGGTACCTCCGTCAGCACCGCCCGTGGCGCACCCTGGATGGCAGCGGTTTCGGTCCTTTCGACGGCGGCGACGATCCCGGACACCGCGTCCGGGTTGTCCAACGCGTAGTACGAGCCGCCGGTGGACTCCGCCGCAGCCCGCAGCTGGGCTCCCGGCTGGTCCGGCCCGGTGCCATAGTCCACGTCCCCCGGGTTCAGCGCGTAGAGATGCACCGACCGGTCCTTGGCCAGTTGCGCCGCCTGGTCCAGGGTCATGATCGGTGCGCCCGAGAGGAAGTTGTCCGTGGCCAGCACCACTGACCGCGAGCGCTGCGGCACGGTGCTTCCCGTGCCCGCGGAGCCCTGGAAGCTGTTCAGGCAGGACGCCAGGCCGTCACCGATCAGCGAGGAACCACGGCCGCTCCAGGTGCCGTCAAGGAATCCGGAGCTGCCGGGCTTGCCGTCGAAAGCGTCCTTGGCGAGCTGGAGCTGTTCCTGGGCGTAGGCGTAGTCGTCCGTCAGCGGGAAGACCTGGATGGCGCTGCTGTCGAAGATGGTCAGGCCGATCCGCTCGCCGTTGAACTTCCTGGCCAGGCCGGAAAAGACGTCCACCACCGCGGCGTCGGCGCTGCTCATGGAGCCGGACGCGTCCAGGCACAGCATGATGTCGCGGTTGTGCTGCTCCGGCCTGGTGGTTGCCACGTCCACGGGGCGGGCGGCGGCAACGGCAGTGGAGGCCAGCAGCACGGCACATGCCGTCCCCGCCAGGAGCAGCCGCCTCCGGTGCCGCCGGAGGGCTGCCTGGTATTCCGGCAGGGCGGTGAGCCGGTCTGCGTGGGCCACCGGCCGGCGTCGTACGTTGGGCTGCCCGTTCCGCCGCAGCCCGGCCCACACGGCCCAAGCCACGGCAGCGGACGCCGGCAGGAGCACCCACCACAACATCAGTTCCATGCGCTCACCGCCGCCGAAGCCCGTGCCGCTGAGGCGCCCACGGAGGGCAGCGGACCGGGAGCGAATTCGGCCGGGTAAAGGGCCTCGACGGCGTCTGCGGCCGCCGGAAGCGGGTGCCGCAGCAGGTCCTGGTGCGTCATCCTGGTGGCGTCCACCCCGGTGGCATCCCGGACGAACCCGCGCAGGAGCATGCTGATCTGCTGGTGCGCGGCCCGTAGCTCGAGGTTCCCGGCCGCGGCTTCCCGTTCCACGTCGTGGATGCGCTGCAGGTAAGCCGCCTTGAGCGCCGGGAGGTCGGTCAGGGCGGGGCGCACCGGCGCGGGACTGGATGCGGGAGCAGTGCGGGTACTCAACAACACATAGGCATACCACCCGGCCACCAGGGCCAGGACGGCCACTCCGCACCACATCCAGGCGGGGTTGTAGGGCAACGGTCCGTAGAATCCCGGGTCAGCCTGCACGGCGGTGCCTTTCCAGCAGGGCGAACAGGCCGGTAATGACGTCGTCGCTGGCCGCCACTTCCCCCTCCGTGATCCCGGCAGCACGCAGCATGGCCTTGCGGTCCGCATCGCGTTGGGCAACGGCCGTGGCATAGGCGGCTGCCACGGCCGCGGACGCCGCAGGCTGCCAGGCCAGGAGCGCGGAATCGGCCACGCTGTAGGAATCCCCGGTCCCGGCAGCATCCGCCGTGCCGTGTGAATCCGCGGGTTCCATGCCGGACGGCGCAAGGTCCGCGTCCCGGACCGTCAGCCAGAGGATTTCGTGCTGTGCGCGCAGCCTGCGGAGCAGTTGGCCGGTGGCGGCATCCGCCGGCAGTTCATCCGCGACGACGAACAGCAAATGGCGGCCCTTGACGTTGCGGGCCACGTGCTGCAGCTGGTCCTGGATCCTGCTGGGGGCCCCGTCCAGCGTGGTGTGGGCATCGACGTGCCTCAGCAGCCGCTCCAGGTGTTGCTCGCCGCCCTTTGCGGGCAGCGACCGGGTAATGGAAGAGTCACCGCAGACCAGGCCCACCACGTCCCCGTGGCGGTGGGCGAGGTAGCCGAGTACTCCCAGCGTGAGGACGGCAATGTCCTTCTTTGCCTCCCCGGACTTCGCCACTGCGGCCATGTTGCGCCCCGTGTCGGTGACCAGGAGGACTGTCTGCCGGCGGACGGCCACGTAGCGCCGGATCAGGGGCGAGCCGTGGCGCGCCGAAGCCTTCCAGTCGATGTCGCGGACCTCGTCACCGGGAACGTAGGCGCGCAGGTCATCGAAGTCGAGGCTACGGCCCCGGAAAACGGAACCGTATTCGCCGTCGAGCATTCCACGGGCTTTGCGGTGCGCGTAGATGGCCATCTTCGACTTCACGCGCTGGAGGAGGCTTGCCACGCGGGGTCAGGGGGTTTGGACGGCTGCGACGACGGCGTCGATCACCGATTCGACCGGCACCTGCTCAGCCACTGCATCGAAGTTCAGGATCAGCCTGTGGCGCAGCACCCGGTGGGCCAGCGACCTGACGTCCTCGGGGATGACGTGGTCGCGGCCGTTCAGCAGGGCCACTGCGCGGGCCGCCTGGCTGAAGGCGATGCTGGCACGGGGGCTGGCGCCGAACTCGATGAATCCGGCAAGCCGGGCATCGATGTATTGGGCAGCGTTGCGGGTTACGTACACCAGTCCCACGATGTAGTTGATGACCGCCGGATCAATGTAGATGCGCCTGACAAGGGCCTGGATTTCGGTGACGGTGTCCAGGGAGGCGGCGGCCGCGGGCTTCTGGTCCGGGGTGAAGATGCCGGCGTCGATCCTGCGGATAATCTCGGCTTCCTCCGCGGGCGAGGGGTAGTCCAGTACATCCTTGAGCATGAAGCGGTCCATTTGGGCTTCGGGGAGCTGGTAGGTTCCCTCCTGCTCGATCGGGTTCTGGGTGGCCAGGACCAGGAACGGTGAGGGCAGCCTGTAGTCCTGGCCGCCGATGGACGTCTGGCGTTCCTGCATGGCCTCCAGCATGGCGCTCTGGGTCTTGGCGCTCGAGCGGTTGATTTCGTCCAGCAGCACGATGTTGGCGTGCACCGGCCCCAGTTGCGTGACGAATGTTCCCTTGGCTGCGTCGTAGATCTGGGTTCCCACAATGTCGCTGGGCAGCAGGTCCGGGGTGCACTGGATCCGGCGGAACTCGGCGCTGACGGCCTCGGCCACCGTTTGTGCCGCGGTGGTCTTTGCCAGTCCCGGCACGCTCTCCAGCAGGATGTGGCCGCCGGTCAGCAGGCCCACCAGGAGCGATTCGCGCAGCCGTGACTGCCCCACCACCTTCGCGTCAAAGCTGCGTGAAATGTTCGCGACCACCTGCTGCGCCCTGGCCAGCTCCGCCGGTTGGATTCTTTCGGGCACGCTGGTCGAAAGCACTGGTATTCCCCCTGATGACGGTGATGGACTCGCGGGCCGGGCCGGCCATGTCCCGTCCGCCATCCTATCCAAGACGGTGGCGCCGGGTCCGGCAATGGGCACCCCTCCCCATGCCGGGCTTGCGGGTCTATCCTTTTGCCATGATCGAGCTTCCAGACAGTTACAAGGAGTACCTCGCCGGCAAGAACCAGATGTTCGTCGACACGGTCAGGCCTGTCCTGATGCAGTCTGCGGCGGACAAACGGCACGGCGTCCGCGTGGTGAACAATCACTCCGGCCACCAGGCCCACCTGGACGACACCCTCCCCTTCGGTGTGGTGCTGGAGGATATCGATTAGCCCCTGACAGCTCCGGAAAGGGCCAACGAGCTGCCACCGCCGCGCGCCACGATGACGTAGAGGGCCAGGACCGGAACGGAATAGAGGATGGAAAACGCAGCCAACTGGCCGTAAGCCACTGCCCCGTGCTGGCCGAAGAAGCTGAAGATCGATACTGCCGCGGGCTGGTTGGCCTCGGAGAGCAGGAGCACGAACGGGACGAAGAAGTTCCCCCAGGCCTGGATGAACACGAAGATGAACACTACGCCCAGGCCCGGGCCCATGAGCGGCAGCACGATTGAACGCAAGCCAGCCATCCGGGATGCTCCGTCCACCCAGGCGGCCTCCTCCAGCGCCAGCGGCACCGCATCCATGAAGTTCCTGGTCATCCAGATGGCCATGGGCAGGCTGGTGGCGGACAGGAACAGGACCGTGGCGGGCAGGGAATCCAGCAGCTGAAGCTGCACGAACAATCCATAGACTGGAACCATGATGGCCGTGACCGGCAGGCAGGTACCGAACAGAATGCCGTACATGAACGGAGTGTTGAAGCGCGACCGGTAACGGGAGAGCGGGTAGGCCGCCAATACGGCCGCGGCAAGCGTCACGCCCCCGGTCCCCACGGACAGCAACAAGCTGTTCCACAGCGGCCGGAACAGCAACTCCGGGGTCAGGACAGCGGCGAAGTTGTCCAGGGCAGGCTGTTGCGGAAGTTTGATGCCGTGCCCGGCGGCCGGGTCCAGGGAACCGAGGACCAGCCACAGCAGCGGCAGCAGGAAGCAGGCGCCCATCAACAGGAGGGCTGCGTCCGCCATCACACTCCCCCGTGGATGGCGCCGCTGCCCTGGCCGGAGGGCCGTCCGTTCGGCCGTCACGGCTTCTGCTCCCGGAGCAGGCGGAGATAGGCTGCCCCGAACACTGCGCCGATCAGGATCAGCACCGACGCGACGGCGGTGCCATAGCCGATGTCGCCGAATTTGAAGGCCTCCTGGTAGGCCATGACCGGCAAAGTGGAGCTGCCGTTGGCCGGCCCGCCTGCGGTCATGACCCAGATCAGGGTGAAGACGGCCAGGGTCTGCAGCGTGACCAGCATCAGGTTGGTGGCGATGCTGCCCCTGATCACCGGCAGGGTGATGAACACCAGGCGTTGCCAGGCGCCGGCACCGTCCATGTGCGCGGCCTCGGTGAGTTCGGCCGGGACGCCGCCCAGCGCCGCACGGTACACCAGCATGGAAAAGGCGGTGCCGCGCCACATGTTCGCCAGGATCACAGCCACCATGGGCACAGCGTAGAGCCAGTCGATCTCCGCGAACCCCAGCCCGCCGAACAACTGGTTGAGGGTTCCGTCGCGGCTGAAGAAGGCGTAGGCGGCGAATGCGGCCACAATTTCGGGCAGGACCCAGGCTGCCACGACGGCGGTGCCCACCGTCGCCGAGACGGCCGGGCGCGCACGGCGCATGAGGACCGCCAGGGCCAGGCCCAGGATGTTCTGGCCCAGGACGGCGGAACCGGCCACGAAGAGCACCGTCAGGGCCAGCGAGAGCGGGAACACCGGGTCCTGCAGCAGCCGCTGGTAGTTTTCCAGTCCCACCCATTCCGGGTTCCTGGCGTGCCTGCCGGTGAGGCCCGCGTTGGTCAGCGAGGCCTGGAAGGCCCACAGCACCGGGCCGGCAAGGAAGACGGCCAGAAGCAGGACGGCCAGCAGGACCGGCAGGTAGCGGGCCAACTGCCGCCTGTGGTGGTGGCGCGCCACCGCTACTTCCGGATGGTCTTGTCGCCGCCCACGATCCCGGCCACTGCTGTGTCGTAGTCGCCGGCCGCCTGCTCCGGGGTTTTCGTGCCGGTGATGACGGCCTCGGTGGCTTCCTGGATGGCAGCGGATATCCGGGGGTAGTCCGATGTCGCGGGGCGGTACCGGGTCACCGCCACCAGGCTGGACACGTCTTTCACGAAGGGGTTGGCGGACTGGTAGCCGGGATCAGCGGCGACGTCGGTGCGGACGGCGATCTGGGAGCTGGCGACGGTGAAGGACAGGGAGTTCTTTTCGTTCAGCGCCGTGGTCAGGAACTTGAAGGCCAGGTCCGGCTGCTTGGTTTCCGAGCCCACGGCCAGGGTCCAGCCGCCGGACATGCTCACGGCCCCCGGTGCCCCGCCGTTCTGCGTGGGGAACGGTGACACACCCATGTCCTGCGCGTACGCCGGCCATTCGTAGTTTCCGCCTTTTTGCCAGAACGACGGCGCGTAGGAGCCTTCCACGGTGGCGCCCAGTTTTGCCTGCGGGAACCAGTCACCGAACACCTTCTTCCAGACGTTCGGGTCCAGCGCATCGGCGGGCGCGACGGCGAGGTTTTCACGGTAGAGCGTTTGGAGGAAGGTGAGCGAATCCTTGAAGCCTGCGGACCCGACGACCCACTTCTTCGAATCCTGGTCATAGAGGCCGGCGCCGGTGCCGTACAGCAGTTCGTAGAACCCCTGCATCACCGTTCCCTCGCCGGTGCCCTTGCCGGCGTACATGTTGAACGGGATCACGGCGGGGTTGGAGGCTTTGATCTTCCTGGCGGTGTCCAGGATGTCCTGCCAGCTGGCCGGGCGCCAAGGCAGTCCGATGCCCGCGGCCTCGAAGACCTTTTTGTTGTACCAAATGGTCCGTGTGTCGGTGCCCAGCGGCACCGCGTAAGTGCCGCCGTCGTCCGCTTTCCCCGCTTCTTTGGCGCCGGCGTCGAACTTGCCCCAGTCTTCCCATGCCTTGAGCCGGCTGTCCAGGTTCAGGAGGTACCCGGCGTCCACGTCCGAGCGGACTTTGAACGTATCTTCGTAGAAGACGTCCGGGGCAGTGGACGGGGACCTGAGCGCCAAGGCCAGTTTGGTGCCGTAGTCGTCATCGTTGGCCTGGATGGGCTGGAGTTCAACGGTGACGCCCTGGTTCGCGGCTTCGAACTCCTTTTTGGCGTCCTGGAAAACGGTGTCCAGGGCCGTGAACGAGTCTGTCTTCTGATAAGCCACCTTGATGGTCTTGGCGCCTGCAGGTTCGGCGGGAGTACAGCCTGCCAGGGCAAGTACTGCGGCGGCCAACAGGGACACGGTCGTGGATACCCGGCGAAGCATGGCCCGGTCAGCTTTCCAGCAGCAGCCGCTGGGCGCGGGGCGCGAGGGTATGCTCCAGGACCAGCGATGCCGCGCCGATGGCTCCCACGTCCTCCCCTACGCCGGTGCCCACAACCTCGATCGGATGGATGAGGCGGGCAGCGCTGTTGATGTCCAGGAGGGACGGGATCAGTTCCAGGTAGCGTTGCGACAAGCATGTCCAGAAGGGGCCGCCGAAGACAACCCGTTCAACATCCAGGGTGTTGGTGACCACCGAAACTGCGCGCGCCACCAGGACGGCGGACTTGTCGAGGATGGCGGCTGCCCGTTCATCTCCGGCGTAGGCCCGTGCGCACAGGTCGGCGAAGCTCTGCTGGATTTCGGCGGCACTGCTGGCGTGGGACCCCTCCAGGATGCCTGCCGCCTCCGCTTCCGCCACCAGCACCTGCGGGATGCATGAGGATTTCACGCAGCCACGCTGACCGCAGTCGCAGGGAGGGCCGTCCGGATCCACCACGATGTGGCCGATCTCGCCGGCGTTGCCTGACGTTCCGCGAATTACCTCGTCATTGAGGACGATGCCGCAGCCGATGCCGGTTCCCATGTACATGAAGACGAAGCTCCCGGCGCCGCTGGGGCCGCCCGCCCAGGTTTCCGCCACGGCGGCGCTGGTGACATCCTTGTCCACCAGCACCGAGTAGCCGGTTGCCCTGGCCAGCGCCTCACGCAGTTCCACCCGGTCCCAGCCCGGCAGCAGCGGCGGGTCCACCACGGTGCCGTTGTCCAGGTCGATGGGACCCGGTGCGGCCACGCCCAGGCCCGCGATGCGGCTGCGGTCCACGCCGGAGTCGGTCACGAGCTGCGCCAATTCCGCGGCGATGGTGGTGATGACGGCGGAGGGATCGTTCCCGCCGGGGGTCTTGATCCGTGAATGCTGCACCACCGCGCCCACGAGGTCCAGCACCACGAACGTGGTCACGGCCGGGTCCAGGTGGACTCCGAGTGCGTACATGCCGGCCGGGTTCAGGCGCAGGATGGTGCGCGGCTTCCCGGGTCCGCTGCCCTCTTTGCCGGCCTCCACGATGAGGTTCTGGTCCAGCAGGCGCCGGGAGATATTGGAGATGGTCTGCGGGGACAGGCCCACGATCTGCGCGAGTTCAACCCGGCTCAAGCCCCCGGTGGTCCTGCGGATCGCATCGAGGATGACGGTGAGGTTGAAATCACCCATCCTGGGCAAGTTGGTTCCGCGCCTCGGAGAAGATTGGCGGATCTCAGACACGGTGTCCCCTAAACGTCTTCGGCTACCTGCATATGGTGATGCTTTGAATCGTACGTTAAGGGCGGGCGCGCGCCCACATGGCCCGGCGGCGGCGCGGCGCGGGCGACGATCCACGTCAACGGCGGGTGCTTCGGGTGACGGTGAACTTGGGGTTCATGCCCTGCACCACGGTGGGCCCCACGTGCCTTTCCAGGGCCGGCAGGTAGGCGAGGTGCCGGTTGAAGACCGTCCACAACTCTCCGCCGGGGGCCAGGACGCGCCCAGCAGCCTCGATCATCTTCAGCCCGGCGCCCGCGTGGACGCCGGCGCCGACATGAAAGGGCGGATTCAGCAGGATGGCATCGGCAGCGCCATCGGGGAAGGTGCCGAGCGCATCGTCCTGCAGGACGGCGATACGGTCCGCCAGGCCGTTCGCCCGTGCGGTGGCCAGGGCGGACTGCACCGCGGCCGCCGACTGGTCCGTGGCCGTCACGGCCGCGCCGGGGAACTGGCGGGCGTACATCGCGGCAAGGATTCCGGTGCCGCAGCCAAGGTCGACGGCGTGCCGCGCCGGTTTCATGGCGGGCAGGAACGAGAGCAGGAAACGGGTGCCAATGTCCAGCTTGGCACCGGCGAAGACAGCGCCGTGGGCGGCCACTTGCAGGTCCAGCTCGGCGAGGTACTCCACCACCGGAAAGCGCAGCGGCCCGGAAGGTTTTGGTCCGGCGGCCAGGACCAGCCGTGATTTCTGCCGTGCCAGCTGCGGTTGGACGGTGGTGAAAAACCGTTCCAGGACCGCGTTCATGCCCAGGGACATGTGTTTCACGCGGCCGCCGGCCAGCAGCAGGACGCCAGGGGACGCATGCCGGGCGACCGCGGCCGCAATCTCCTCCAGCTCCGCCAAGGTTTTGGGCAGTTGCAGCAGGACGGTGTCCGCGCCGGCCAGGAGTTCAGGCCCGAGGGGCAGCTGGACGTATCCCGTCCCGTCACCAGCTGCGGCAACAAGGCCCGGCATGTGGGTGTCGCATTCGGTGGCGTTCAGCCGCAGCGCCCGCTCCCCCGTCACCAGATCCTGGTGCACGCGCAGGGAGGCCGGAGCGAGTATGGCGGATGCGCCCAGCGTCAGGGCGCCGTATCGGTCACCAATCACGGCAACAGTGCTGCCGGACCGGCCAAGCTGGGCTGCGGTCTCCAGCAGCAGCCGGTCCGTGGCGTCCCAGGCATGCAGGTTGGGCGCTTCCACGTCGGGCCGCCGCCGCAGGACATCGAAAACGTCCGCCAGGGTGTTTGCTGCCACCGGTGTCCTGCCGCCTTCTGTCGTTCGTTCCGTCCCCGGGTGCCCCGGGGGTCACCCCCACGTTACCGTTTCCGCCGCCGCAACCATTCCGGGCAGGGCTGCGATGGCGGCCACTGCCGCGCGTCCGGCCCGGTTGGCGCCGATGGTGGACGACGACGGCCCGTAGCCGACCAGATGGACGCGCGGCTCAGCTGCCACCTGGGTTCCCTCCATCGCGATCCCGCCGCCTGCTCCGCGGAGGTGAAGCGGTGCGAGGTGTTCCAGTTCGGCCCTGAAGCCGGTGGCCCAGAGGATGACGTCCGCCTTCAGGAAGCTGCCATCGGCACGGCGGACACCGTCCGGTTCGATGGACGTGAACATGGGCTGCCGGTCAAGGACACCACGCTCCCTGGCGGCGCGGAGGGCTGGAGTCCAGATGAGTCCGGTCACCGAGACGACGCTTTGCGGTGGGAGGCCTTGACGCACACGGTCCTCCACCAGCGCCACGGCGTCGTGCCCGGCCCGGGCGTCGAACGGAGCATCCCGCCAGACCGGTTCCCGGCGGGTGAACCAGCTGGTGGACGTGACACGGGAAATCTCGTCCAGCAGGCCCACGGCGGAGATGCCGCCGCCCACCACGATCACGTGCTTGCCCGTGAATTCTTCGGCGGCGACGTAGTCCGCAACGTGCAGTTGCCGGCCGCGGAACGAGGACCGGCCCGGGTAGATCGGCCAGAACGGGCGCGTCCACGTACCGGTGGCGTTGATGACCGCCCTGGCGCTCCAGCCGCCGTCGGACGTCTCCACCCTCAGCCGGCCGGCCGGGTCGTCGTCTTCCCGCCTGACTGCCCGCACTTTGACGGGCCGGTGCACTGAAAGGCCCAGTGCCGCCTCGTAGCGGCCAAAGTAGCGGGACAGGAACTCGGAACTGGGCTCGGCGGGATCCACCTCCGGTTTGGGGATTCCGGGCAGGTCGCTGATTCCGTTGACCGTTGCCATCCGCAGGCTCTTCCACCGGTGCCGCCAGGCGCCGCCCGGACCTTCCTCGGCGTCAAGCACGGCATAGTCGAATCCCCGGCGCTGCAGGTGGTAGGCGGCGGACAGGCCCGCCTGGCCCGCACCGATGACCACCACATCGGTTGGGTCAGGAATCACTCCCCCATGATAGTCGCGGAGGGCAGCGTAGCCTTAGGGTAGGCCCATGGACACTGCAGGAGCCGCAAGGACCACAGGACATGCTGACCGGCTGGCAAAGGCGTTGGGGGTGGTGCTCGGCACGGAAACGATCCCCTTGCGCCTGCGGGCCTGGGATGGCTCGGAGGCCGGACCAGCAGATGCGCCGGTCCTGGAGTTCAGGTCCCGGAAGGCCCTGCGGCGCATGCTTTGGTCGCCGGGGCAGCTGGGGTTGAGCCGGGCCTACGTGGCGGGCGAGATCGACGCGCCGGGTGACGTCTTCGCCGCCTTCGGGGCACTGAGCTCGGCCGGGAAGTTCGCCGAGCCGGGCCCTTTCCGGCCGCCCACTGCCCGCGAACTGTGGCTGCTGGCAAGGACGGCGGTCAGGCTGGGGGCGGTGGGTCCCAACCCGGTTCCGCCACCGGAGGAAGCCCGCATCGCAAGGAAGGGCAGGATGCATTCACGGGGCAGGGATTCGGCCGCCATCTCCCATCATTACGACGTCGGCAATGACTTCTACGCCCTGGTGCTCGGACCCTCCATGGTCTATTCCTGCGCGGTATGGCCAGCCGGGGGCGCGCCTGATCCGGATGCGCCGGACGCGGGCCTCGACGCCGCGCAGGAGGCCAAGCTGGACCTTGTCTGCCGCAAACTGGGCCTTCAGCCCGGGATGCGGGTCCTGGACGTAGGGTGCGGTTGGGGCAGCTTCGCCATCCACGCGGCGGCCAGGTACGGGGTCAGCGTTGTGGGCGTGACGCTGTCGACCGAACAGGCCACCCTGGCCCGCAAGCGGGCTGCGGACGCCGGCCTGACCGGCAGCGTGGAGATCCGGGTGCAGGACTACCGGGATGTGCAGGACGGACCGTTCGACGCCATCAGTTCCATCGGGATGTCGGAGCACGTGGGCCGGGCCCAGACCCCTGCCTACGCCGCAGCGCTTTTCGGGCTGCTCAGGCCCGGCGGCCGGCTGCTGAACCACGCCATCTCCTGGAACGCCGGGCCCACCAGCCCCGACCCCGACTCGTTCATTCCCCGGTACGTGTTCCCCGACGGTGAAATGATCAGCCTGGGCGAGATGGTGGGCGCCCTGGAAACGGCCCGCTTCGAAGTTCTCGACGTCGAGGCCCTCCGCCGCCACTATGCCCTCACCCTCCGGGCCTGGGTCAGGCGGCTGGAACAGAACTGGGAGGAAGCGGTGGCCTTGGCAGGTGCGGGCCGCGCCCGGGTATGGCGGCTGTACATGGCGGCCAGCGCCTTGGGCTTCGAAGACGGGCTGACCGGGGTCAACCAGGTCCTGGCCCGCCGGCCGGGCGGGGCGGAGCCACCACTGCGCCGCAATGACTGGCTGTGACCCCGGGCCCGGCCGTGACCCTACGCGACCGGCGAAGGGCCGCCCGGCTGGGTGTAATGCTGGGTCTGCTCGATCTGCACCACTTTCGGGTCCGTCTCGTCGGCGGCGTAGTCCGTCGGCCGGGTCAGGTCCTCCCCCGTCCGGACCTTCAGTGCCCGCAGCACCACGGTCAGGACGACGGCGACCACAAGGTTGAGCGCGAACGCCGACACTGCGATGTACACGCTGAAGTCCGTGCCCGGGAAGGCGGCCACCGAGCCGCCGAAATGGGCCTTGGTGACCGGATTGACCACGTTGTAGGCGGACACGGTTCCGAAGACGATCCCCACCGCCCAGCCGGCCAGCAGGGCCCACCGGTCAAACCAGCGGGTGTACAGGCCGGCCACCACGGCCGGGAACGTCTGCAGGATCCAGATGCCGCCCAGCAGCTGCATGTTGATGGCGGCGGACTGGTCCATCGCGATGACGAACACGAGCGCGCCCACCTTCACCACCAGCGAGACGATCTTGGATACTTTCGCCTCGGTCCTTGCATCGACGTCGGGCCGGATGAAGTCGCGGTAGATGTTGCGGGTGAACATGTTCGCGGCGGCGATGGACATGATCGCTGCCGGCACCAGGGCGCCGATGGCGATGGCGGCAAGCGCGATTCCCGCGAACCAGGCCGGGAAGTGGTCAAGGAAGAGCTGCGGGACCACGAGTTGCGGATTGACAGACCCATCCAGGTCGATGGGCTTGGTGCCGGCCTGGATCGCAACGAATCCCAGCAGGGCCAGGAAGCCGAGCATCAGCGAGTACAGCGGCAGGATCGCAGCGTTGCGGCGGATGGTGTTGCGCGCCTTCGAGGCCAGCACTGCTGTCACCGAGTGAGGGTACATGAACAGTGCCATGGCCGAACCAAGCGCCAGTGACCAGTACGCGGAGTAGTTGGCGGCGCCCGGGATGAAGACGCCCGCCGGCTTGCCCGTGGCCTGGCTGACAGTGCCCAGCTTGGCCTGTGCGGAGTTGAAGATCGTGTCCCATCCGCCGAACTTGATGGGCAGGTAGATCACGGCCACGATAACAGCGAGGTAGATCAGCAGGTCCTTGACGACGGCGATCATCGCCGGTGCCCGCAGGCCGGAGGTGTAGGTGTACGCGGCGAGGACCACGAAAGCCAGGATCAGCGGCAGGTCCGTCAGCAGCACGTTGCCGGAGCTTCCCAGGCCCAGGACAGTGAGCACCGCCTTGATACCGACCAGCTGCAGCGCGATGTAGGGCATGGTGGCAACGATTCCGGTGACGGCCACGGCCAGGGAGAGCCACCGGCTCCCGTACCGGCCGCCCACGAAGTCCGCCGAGGTGACGTAGCCGTGGCGGTGGGACACCGACCACAGCCGGCTCATGATGATGAAGATGATCGGGTAGAGGACGATGGTGTACGGGACGGCGAAGAAGCCGCTGACCGCGCCCGTGGCCCACATCGCCGCCGGGACCGCCACGAAGGTGTACGCGGTGTAGAGGTCACCGCCCAGCAGGAACCAGGTGATCCAGGTTCCGAACCCGCGGCCGCCCAGCCCCCACTCGTCGAGGCTGTGCAGGCCCTCCACGTCGGGTCCGCGCCGCCACTTGGCGGCCAGGAACCCCATGACGGCCACGACGACGAACAGCAGCACCACGATGACGAGGGCGGTCCAGTTGATTTCGCGTCCGTTCATGGCCGGTCCCCTCCCAGCCCGGTCCCGGCGGAGGTGCCGGCCGCCCTCGGCGGGCCGCCGGCACGTGCCTCGGCCCGCCGTCGTCGGTCTTCCCTGTTGACCAGCCAATAGGCTGTTCCGGTCAACACAGCCGAAACTGGCACCCAGACCAGCTGGTACCAGTAAAAGAACGGCATGCCGCCCAGCCGGGGCGCGTCAAAGGAGTACAGCTGCGGCATCAGCGGGAGGAGAATGGCGGCTGCCAGCAGGACGCCGGCACCAATGTAGGGGGCCGCCCTGGCCGGACCCCGGATCGCCGTATCACGGGAAAGCGGCGTTCCGTTCGGGAACGCTTCGCCGTTCGCACCGTAGGCGGAATTATCTGCATGGGACATCTGCGACCTCCTCGTCAGCGACGTCCCGAGGCTGCGTACCGGATGAATGCGGCCCAGCGGCGGGACTCTGGGCCCTCCACCATCAGTTGTACCCCCGTTTGACCTGCGCGGGAAGAGTTTTCCACCGGCGCTGATCCGAATCCGGGCAGCAAAGAAAAAGCGAACCATCACTCAGTGATGGTTCGCTTTTCCATGCTTCTTACGGTGGAGCTGAGGGGACTCGAACCCCTGACCCCCTGCATGCCATGCAGGTGCGCTACCAGCTGCGCCACAGCCCCGTAAAAACTTGTTCCTTCCGGTCGAATTCCCCGGAGCAACCTGACCAGAGTAATGCACTTTTGCGCTGTACGCCAATCGGGCGTTTCCCATCTCGTTGGCGTTCGCCGGCTGCCCCGGGAACTTGCACCCTTCCACGGCCGCGAACGCGGCGAAACAAAAAATCCGCCGGAACCTTAAAGGTTCCGGCGGATTTACCGGTGGAGCTGAGGGGACTCGAACCCCTGACCCCCTGCATGCCATGCAGGTGCGCTACCAGCTGCGCCACAGCCCCGGAATGTTGCCGCTCCGAGAAGCTTTCTTCCGGGTCTCCCCCCGAAGCAACTCAAATATCTTAGAACAGCAATTCCGAAAATTCCAAATCGGGAATATTCACGAATCTGGGCGTGCCTACTCGCCGTCGGACACCGCGGCGGCCTGGGCAGGGACGTCGTCGCCGAGCTGCAGGTCCACCACGGGGCAGTCCTTCCAGAGCCGCTCGAGGGCGTAGAAAACGCGGTCTTCCTCGTGCTGGACGTGGATGACGATGTCGGAGTAATCCAGGAGCACCCACCGGCCGCCGGACCGGCCCTCACGGCGCACCGGGCGGAGGTCCTGCTTGGCAAGTTCTTCCTCGATGCCGTCCACGATGGCGTTGACCTGGCGTTCGCTGGGTGCTGAGGCGATGAGGAAGACGTCCGCGAGGGCCAGCCGCTCGCTCACGTCCAGGGCCACGATGTCGTGGGCTATCTTGTCGGCGGCAGCCTTGGCGGCCGTACGGGCCATGGCGATGGACGTTTCTGTTGCAGTCACGGGACTCCTTGTTTGGGTTAAGTGTTTGATGCCGCTGGTCGGGTCAGCGGGAAATGCCGGTGACGATCAGGATGATGCCGGCAACCAGGGCCAGGATCCCGAACGCGAGGATACAGAATTGCAGGACCCGGTTACGCCGGGCCCTGGTGAGGCCTGCCGTTGCGGCGTCCAGTGGATCGAGGCCGTAGGCGGACCTGGCGGGCACCCGGGGAAGGTCCTCGAACAGGTCCTCCGACTGGCCTTCCGTACGCGCTGCCGGTTTGGGCCGGCTGGCCGCCTTGGCCGCGGCTTCGGCACGGGCGATCACTTGGGACCGGCCGGTGCCGGAATCGGCAGGTGCTGTTTTGGTGCGGGCGGCGGGCCGGCGCTTTCCGGCACCCTGGACCTTCGTGCCGGGGCGGGTCGTGACCGGAACATGGGAGGTTGCCGGCGGTTTCATCACCGGGCGCTCGACGCCGGGCACCTGGACGAACTCGAGCGGCGTGACCATGGCAAGGTTGCTGGCCGTGGACGGCCCGGCCTTGTCCTGGGAGGCGGCATCCGCTGCGGGGTTTGGGGGACCCGCGGGGTTGGCGGCGCCTCCTGCCTGTTCGGCGAGTTTCTGCCGGGCCATAGCCCGCCGGTTCAAGACCGCAGCCCTTTCGGCCAGCGCAATCTGTTCGGCGAGGATCTCCGGATCCACCGCTTCGGGGTCGTGGGAGACGATGTGCTCCATTTTGGCGATCTGGTTCCGGGCCTGTGCTGCGATGAGCGCGCGCGCTTCCAGGGCCTGCTCCACCGTCATGCCGTCCGGCGCGGTGGCAGGGGCCGGGCCGGGGCCGCCCGTTGTGGCCGCGGGGTTGATCGTGTCCTCTGCCGCGGCGTCCTTCCCGGCGGCGGGCTTTGCCGCGGGTGCCGGTGTCCCGGTGGACGGCGGCGCGGGCGGGCCTGCTGCAGGGGGAACCACCGGGTTCGCGGCCGTCAGTGCCTGCTCCTTGAGCTGCTGCAGCCGTAATTGGCGCCGGGTGGGCGGGCCGCCGGCGGACAGCTGGCCCTCTTTCTCTTCCAGCTCCTTGATGGTGCGCAAAGCGGCGCGGTCACGGGCCCGGATCTGGGATGAGCGCTGGGTGGCGGCCTGGCCTGGAACAGCCGGCGGACGGCCGGCGGGCTCGGCGCTTGCGGACGAGGCAGGGCGGACGGCAGATTCCGGCCGGGCAGGTTCGGGCGTGCCGGGGGCCGGCCGATTCGCGGCAGGCGGGCGTTGCTCCGTGGCGGCCGGGGTCGCCTGTTGGGCGTCCCTGGCCTTCCGGAGTTCCCGGCGGCTGCGGATGGGGGGCTGTTCCTGACTCATTGAGAACTCATTCAGTACTGGCTGGTTCGCGTGCTTCGGAAGTTGGTTCATCCGCGCCTGACGGCGGATCGGCATAGAGATCGTACTTGGCGATGTACTGCACCACCCCGTCCGGGACCAGGTACCAGACCGGATGGTTCGCTGCCACGCGGGCACGGCAATCCGTGGACGAGATGGCCATGGCCGGGACTTCCAGGAGGCTGACATCCTCACGGCCCATCCCGTCAAGGACGTGTCCCGGGCGGGTGACTCCCACGAAGTGCGCCAGCGACCAGAGCTCGTCAATATCCTTCCAGGACAGGATCTGCGCCAAGGCGTCAGCACCCGTGATGAAGAACAGATCGGCGTCCGGCCGCTGGGCCCGGAGGTCGCGCAGGGTGTCGATGGTGTAGGTGGGACCTGGCCGGTCCACGTCTACCCTGCTGACGGTGAAGCGCGGATTGGAGGCCGTGGCGATGACGGTCATCAGATAGCGGTGCTCAGGCTCGCTGACCTGTTTATGGGACTTTTGCCATGGCTGCCCAGTGGGGACGAAGACCACCTCGTCGAGGTCGAATTCGGCCGCGACTTCGCTGGCAGCAACCAAGTGGCCATGATGGATGGGATCGAATGTCCCGCCCATCACACCCAGCCGCAGCCTTCCCCGGGCACCATTGCGGTGCAGGTTGTGCGAAATGTTAGTGGCCCTGCCCGCGATCGTGCTTGTTGGGGTGCTGGCGGTGCGGATCCGCGTGCTCGTCGGTGGCTGCGTGCCGGTTGCCCAGGTTGTTGTAGGACCAGGCGATGAACATCAGGACCACCAGGATGGCGAACATTGACACGCCGAAGACCCACGGCTCGGCCAGCAGCGGGGCAGGCTCCTCGTGGGCTGCGTCGCCTGCGGCGGCGATGGACGTGACGATCTGCTGGAGCAGCATTTTCTCCCCTATGTTCAAGGATTTTCGGGCAGCGGAACCTTCCGCCGCTTTCTAAGGTTCTGGTCTATGTTACCGCGTTGCTACCCGCGGACTTGGCCTTCGCCTTGGACAATCCACTTCGTGGTGGTGAGCTCGGTCAGGCCCATCGGCCCGCGGGCGTGCAGCTTCTGGGTGGAGATCCCCACCTCTGCGCCAAGGCCCAGCTCGCCGCCGTCCGTAAACCGGGTTGAGGCGTTGACGATCACCGCCGCGGAATCCACCTCCGCGATGAACCGTTCAGCGTTGGCGAGGTTGTTGGTGAGGATCGCTTCGGTGTGCCCCGTGGACCAGGTGCGGATGTGCTGGACGGCCTCATCGAGGCTGTCCACCATGGCCACCGCAAGGTCCAGGTCCATGTATTCCGTTGCCCAATCCGCGTCGGTGGCCGGCTCCGCCTCGATCCCGGCCGGCAGGGCGGCACTGATCCGCTGGTCAACGTGCAGGCGAACCCCCGCGTTTCGGAGTGCAGTCGCGACGGCGGGCAGCACGGTCGCGCCGGAGTGGACCAGCAGGGTTTCCACGGTGTTGCAGACGCTGGGCCGCTGGGTCTTGGCGTTGAGCAGGATCTCCACTGCCATGGACTCGTCCGCGGACTCGTCCAGGAAGATATGGACGTTTCCCTCACCTGTCTCGATGACCGGCACGGCCGAATTGGTAACGACCGTCTGGATGAGGTCGCGGCCGCCGCGGGGAATCAGCACGTCCACCCGGCCGCGGGCCTTCATCAGGACGTTGGCGCCGGCCCGGCCGAACTGGTCGACGGTCTGCACGGCGTCGGCCGGCAGGCCAACCGATTCGAGGGCTTCACGCAGTACCCGCACCAGAACCTGGTTGGTGGCTTCGGCTGCGCTGCCTCCGCGCAGGATCACGGCGTTTCCGCTCTTGAGCGCCAGCCCGGCGATGTCCACGGTGACGTTGGGGCGTGCCTCGTAGATGGCTGCCACCACGCCCATGGGTACGTTGACCTGCCGGAGGCGCAGTCCGTTGGGGAGGGTTTGGCCGCGGACAACGTTGCCCACGGGGTCCGGAAGGTTGGCCAGGTTCTCAAGGGCTGCCACCAGGGCCTCAACACGGGTTTCGGTGAGGGTGAGCCGGTCCAGGAGCGCCTTGGACGTGCCGTTGTCCTTGCCGCGCTGGACGTCCATGGCGTTGGCGGCGAGGATGGCCTGCACGTTCTCCTCGAGTGCGGCTCCCACGGCGCGGAGGCCGCGGTCTTTCCATGCCCGGTTGGCGGTGGCCATGCTGCGAGCGGCGTGGCGGGAGCGGTCCGCGATGGCGTGGACTGCCGCTTCGACGTCTGCTGCGGAGACCGGTACCCCGGCTGCCGCCTGTCCTGCCGCCGGACCCGGCTGCGCGTGGGCAGCAGTGGTTCCGGTATTAACAGCTGCGTGGATCAGGGCTTCAGTCATGGTCCAAGTTTAGGCGAGCCGGCAGCTTAGACCAGCACCAGGTCATCAACATGAACAACTTCGCGGTCATAGCCGCTGCCCAGTTCCTCGCCCAGTTCCCTGGTGGAGCGTCCCAGCATGTGCGGCAGTTCCTGGGATGAGTAGTTCACCAGTCCCCTGGCAACTACGGTGCCGTCGGCGCCGGCCAGTTCAACGGCGTCGCCCGCTTCAAAGTCGCCGTGCACTGCGGAGATGCCCGCCGGCAGCAGGGACGTGTGGTGGTGGCGCACGGCCCGCACCGCGCCGTCGTCCAGGACCAGGCGGCCCTGGACGGAAGCGACATGGGCCAGCCACAGGAGGCGGACCGGCTTGCGCGAGCCGTTCACGGAGAACCACGTGCCGACGTCCTCGCCGTTCAGGGCCGCCGCAGCGTTGGGCGTGGACGTTACCAGGGCGTGGATTCCCGAACCTGCCGCCATGCTGGCAGCTTCCACCTTGGTCATCATTCCGCCGGTGCCCACCCCGGCCTTTCCTGCTTTGCCAATGGACACGCCCTCGAGGTCGTGGGCACCGGTAACCAGCGGGATGCGCTTGGCACCGTGCGCGGGCGGACCGTCGTAGAGGGCGTCGACGTCGGACAGCAGCACGAGCGCGTCGGCGCGCACCAGGTGCGCCACCAGGGCGGCGAGCCGGTCATTGTCGCCGAAGCGGATTTCGTGGGTGGCCACGGTGTCGTTCTCGTTGACGACGGGGACCACCCCGAGGCTCAGCAGCCGGTCCATGGCGCGGAGGGCGTTGGTGTGCTGGCTGCGCCGCATCAGGTCCTCGGCTGTGAGCAGGACCTGGCTGACGGTGACGCCATGCGCACCGAAGGCCTGGGTGTACCGGGCCATCAGCAGGCCCTGGCCCACGCTGGCCGCGGCCTGCTGGGTGGCCAGATCCCGGGGGCGCTTGGCAAGCCCCAGCGGGGCCAGCCCGGCGGCGATGGCGCCCGAGGACACCAGGATGATTTCGGCACCTGCGTTGCGCTTGGCGGCCAGGGCGTCGGCCAAAGCCGTGAGCGACTCCTCGGAAATGCCGCCCTTGATGCTGGTGAGCGAGGAAGACCCCACTTTCACCACGATCCGGCGGGCCCCTGCCAGCAGGCTTCTGTCCACGGACCCCGCAATGGGCGCCGTGTCCGGGACCCTAGAGGTCATCGTCCGCTTCCATTCCGCCGTCCTTGACGGGCCGGGCAGCACGGCGCCCGCTGACGGACTCGGTCCAAATGCCGGCCTTGCGTTCAGACTCGAGTTCGGCGCGCGCGGCAGCCTTGGCGTCCTTGCGCTCCTGTTGCTCCTCGCGCTTCTGGCCGCGCGTGGGGCGGTCGCCGATGTCGGCGAAGCGCACGTCCGTGCCACGGGGTGAGGCCAGGAGTTCGGCACCCGCCATCATGGTGGGCTCCCAGTCGAAGACCACGCCGTCATCCTCACCGATGACCACGGTGTCCCCCGGCTTGGCGCCCTGTTTGAACAGCTCTGTCTCCACGCCGAGCTTGGCCAGCCGGTCTGCCAGGTAGCCGATGGCTTCCTCGTTGGTGAAGTCTGTCTGCTTGACCCAGCGCTCGGGCTTCTCGCCGAGGACGCGGAACAGCGGCTCCAGGTTCTTCTCCTCGCGGCGGATCTTGAACCCGGCTTCATTGACGGCACGGGGCCGCAGCACGACGGGCTTGACCTTGGGCGGCTCGGCGGCAACGGCGTCGCGGGCGGCTTTGACGATCTCGGCCATGGCGAACCCAAGTTGGCGCAGGCCCTCGTGGCTGGTGGCAGAGACCTCGAAGACGCGGTATCCGCGCGATTCCAGTTCCGGGCGCACGAATTCGGCCATGTCCTTGCCGTCGGGCAGGTCCACCTTGTTCAATGCGACCAGGCGGGGGCGGTGGTTGAGGGGAACCACCTGGCCGTCGGAGCCCGCGTAGCTCATGTCGACCGCATACTTTTCGAGCTCAGCCTCGATGATGGCGAGGTCCGAGAGCGGATCGCGGTCGGATTCGAGGGTGCCGCAGTCAAGCACGTGGACCAAGGCAGCGCAGCGCTCGACGTGGCGCAGGAAGTTGTGTCCCAGGCCTTTGCCCTCGCTGGCGCCCTCGATCAGGCCGGGGACGTCGGCGATGGTAAACCGGACCTCGCCCGCCTGCACGACGCCAAGGTTGGGAATCAGGGTGGTGAAGGGGTAGTCGGCGATCTTGGGCCGGGCGGCGGACATTGCGGCGATCAAGCTGGACTTTCCGGCGGACGGGAAGCCCACCAGGGCGATGTCTGCGATGGACTTCAGTTCCAGGACCACATCGCGGGAGTCACCTTCGATTCCCAGCAGCGCGAAACCGGGTGCGCGCCGCTTCTGCGAGGACAAGGCGGCGTTGCCCAGGCCGCCCACGCCGCCGGCTGCGGCGATGTACTCGGTGCCCTCACCCACGAGGTCCGCCAGTACGGTGCCGTCCTTTGACTTGACCACGGTGCCGTCCGGAACGGGAAGGATCAGGGTCTCGCCGTTCTTGCCGCCGCGCCAGTCGCCCATGCCGGGACCGCCGTTGCTGGCGTGCCGGTGCGGTGCGTGGTGGTAATCGAGGAGGGTGGTGGTCTGGTGGTCCACCCGGAGGATCACGTCGCCGCCGTCGCCGCCGTTGCCGCCGTCGGGCCCGCCCAGCGGCTTGAACTTCTCACGGTGGACGGAAACGCATCCGTGGCCGCCGGTTCCGCCGGATACGTGAAGTACTACCCGGTCTACAAAGCTGGCCACGTGGATCTCCTCAGAATGCTGTTTACGCGGCGCCCGGGGACGCCACAACGATTGTAGTGCGGTTAAAAGAACAGTGGAGCGGGCCCTCAGGCCCGCTCCACCGCTTCAAAACTGGTTGTTACTCTGCGGCTGCAGCAGCAACGATGTTGACTACGCGACGTCCGCGGCGGGTGCCGAATTCAACGGCGCCCGGGGTCAATGCGAACAGGGTGTCGTCACCGCCGCGGCCAACGCCGGCGCCCGGGTGGAAGTGGGTGCCACGCTGGCGGACGATGATCTCGCCTGCGGAAACGACCTGGCCGCCGAAGCGCTTGACGCCGAGGTACTGAGCGTTGGAATCGCGACCGTTGCGAGTGGAGCTCGCGCCCTTTTTATGTGCCATCTGAAATGCCTGCCTCTAAATTCTGGGGAATCTGTTGAAATGCCTGAACAGTAACCGGTGGTTACTTGATGCCGGTGATCTTGACCTTGGTCAATTCCTGTCGGTGACCCTGGCGCTTCTTGTAGCCGGTCTTGTTCTTGAACTTCTGGATGACAATCTTAGGACCACGCAGGTCCTGGAGGATTTCAGCCGTAACAGTTACCTTGGCCAGGTCTTTGGCTGCGGAGGTGACCTTGTCACCGTCAACCAGGAGCAGTGCGGGCAGCTCAATGGTGCTGCCGGCTCCACCGGCGACGCGGTTCAGGGTAACGAAGTCTCCAACGGAAACCTTCTCTTGGCGGCCGCCTGCGCGGACAATCGCGTACACCACTTGGGAACTCACTTCTCTCGACGTTTATAACAAAATTTGCGTGCGGAACCGACTCACTAAAAGCCTGGTTTCTCGCTGTGCCTCAACGCCGTGGGATCATAACCCAAGTGTTGGCGTAAGCACCGAAGATCCAGAATACGCTAAATCCGTCTCCAGCCGCAAATGAGGCTGGTTCCGGCGGGCCGGCTGTGATAGTAACCACAACCTGGCATGCAGCGCCGCAACTGTGCGTATCCATCATAGCCGCGGCGCCGCCGTCGGACGTCAGGAGTGCAGGCGCGGCGCGTCGAAGAATTCCACTTCAAGCCGGCAGGACTGCTTGAACGCCGTCAGCATGGCAGCCTGTTCCTGGTCAGAGGCCTTCCGTCCCGCCGCATCCACGATGGCGATGGCCTGCCGGGTGGCCTCCGCGAAGCCTTCGTCGGCGTACGTGCGGAGCCATGCAGCGTAGGCGTGCCCGTCAGGTTCGCCCGCCGCGAGGAACTGTCCGTGCAGTGCCCTGCCCACCTCGGCGTAGAGCCAGAAGCAGGGCAGGACAGCGGCGGCAAGGACGGCATAGCTGCCCGACGCCGACACTGCGGTGAGGTGGTCAACGTAGGCCTTGGTGACGGGTCCAAGACCGGTTTGCCCGGGCCGGGTGCTGAGCCATGAGCGGTGGAGTTCCGATTCCACTTCAAGGCACTGCCGGGCTGAGCCTGCCCAGAAAAGCTGCTCCGCTTCGGAGGGGGCCAGGGCGCTGGCCCGGGCCAGGACCCGGGAGTATCCGTTCAGGTACAGGGCGTCCTGGGCGAGATAGTAGGCAAAGTCTTTCTCAGCCAGTTCGCCTGAGGCCAGGCCGTGGATGAAGTCCAGGGCGTAGATGTCCGCCAGGTCCTCCCGGGCTTCGGCCCAGAGCCGGTCAGCGAAGCCGCCTTCCTGGAGGTGGGCCCGCACATGGTGGAAGTGGTGCACGGGTCCGTTCCCCCGGCCGACCTCGAGCCGGCCGGAATTCTCAAGCGCCCCGGCCAGCCAGGGCTTGACCGTCCGCAACGACGCCTCCCAGTCGCCCAGGCGCGCCTGGACCGTTGCCATGGCAGAGGACAGCGAACAACCCGTGCCATGGCTGTTCCGGGTATCGATGCGGGTGCCGGGCACTTCCACGACATCATGCGCCAGCACGCCGGCGGTGTTCACCAGCGCGTCCGGGCAGCTTTCGCCTGACAGGTGTCCGCCCTTGACCAGGACGGTGGCGCCGGTGGCATCAGCCAGGCGCCGGCCCTGGTCCAAGGCTGCTTCCCAGTCCCCTGCCGGCTCCTCGCCCACCAGCACGGCGAGTTCCGGCAGGTTGGGGGTGATGAGGTGTGCAAGGGGCAGCAGTTCCCGGAGGGCGGCTTCGGCGGATTCCTTCAACAGCCGGTCGCCGCTGGTGGCCACCATCACCGGGTCCAGGACCACGACGGCGGGACGCACCTTTTCGAGCCATTGGCGGACCGTGCGGATCACCGCTTCGTCACCGAGCATGCCGATCTTGACGGCGTCGATGGTGATGTCGTCGCTGACGGCATCGAGTTGCTGGGCCAGGAAGGCTGCAGGTGGAACGTGGACGGCCACAACGCCGCGGGTGTTCTGTGCGGTGAGTGCGGTGATGGCAGCCATGCCGTATCCGCCGTGGGCTGCAATGCTTTTGAGGTCCGCCTGGATTCCTGCGCCACCGGATGGATCGGAGCCCGCGATGGAGAGGACACGTGGCACCTCCCGGCCCGCCGGAATCCCGGAGGGAACAGTGGAGGCGGTTGGCAGGGGCATGGAAAGGGTCGAAGACAACAGACATCCCTTCGCCGGTACTAGCCGGACAGGTTCAACGGGTGTGGATCTCAGCCGGCCTTCTGCGCGGCACCCCGTGTCGGTTTCCCAGCCTAGCCGGTAGCCCCGGGCTGCGGTAAAGCTGACAGCCCCCGGATGCAGGAAGTCCCCGCCTGGTGGACTGGTCCCCCCGTAATGACGGGGGGAATGGTCCACGGGACGGGGACTTCATTGGCAACCTTTGACGCGCGGCCTAGAGTTCCGAAGCTGGAACGCCGACGCCGAGGATGATGGGTTCCGCTGACGGCTTGCCGGTATCAGCAGGCTTTGCCGTCTGCTGCTTCGCGGGTTCCGGGGCCTTGGCTGCGTGCGAGTGGCCGGTATTGGCGGCCTGCACGTTCTCATGGTGCTGGACAGCGGTTTCGTTGGCAGCACCCTGGGCCCGGCTGGCAGCCCGGTGGCGGCGCGGCCTGCGTTGGCGGGTCTGCTCCAGCGTGTGGTCGGAGTAGTCCTTCTCAGCCGGCGCTTGCCCGACGCGCGCCTGGGCTTCCCCGCCCTGCGGCAGGTGCTCCGGCGTGGCCTGTTCCGTTGCCGGCTCAGCGGCTCCGGTGTTCTCCGGCGCGGCCTCAACGGGCGACGCCGGCTGGCCGAGGTGGGCGAATGCTTCCGCGAGCCGGTCAAGCGTCAGGGCAGGCCTGGGTTGCTGCTCCTCCGCATGCTCCACGAACGGAAGCGGGACTTTCTCGCCGCCAAACGTCAGGACCGCCGCGGGACGACCGTGCGCGTCGGCGTCGTGCGCGTCACCGTCTGCTGCCTGAGTAGGCTGGACCGGCGTTTGCGGGGCCGGAGCCTGCTGTGCCGGCGCCTGCCGGGCGGCGGCCAGCTCGTCGTCATGCAGGTGGGCCGCGTGGGCGGCGGCGGCAATGTTCGCCAGGGCAAGCCTGGTGGCCTCCGCCTTGGCGTGCCGCTCGGCGTCGGCGGGATCAGGCTGCACGGTGTGGACGTGCACCGCAGGTGCCGGTATCGTCTCGGCCTGCTGGCCGCCACGTCCGCGCCGGCGTTTGCGCTCGGTCCGGGCACCGGGCTGGCCGGCGTCGGTCCGCTGCCCCTCGGGGCGGTGGGCTTCCCCACGGGCGTCGGGACGGTTGTCGGCGCGCTGGACGTGGTGTTCGGCCGCCACGATATTGGCCCGCCGGTGCTCCACGGGATCGTCGTGGGTCACCACGCCGCGTCCGGCGCACGCCTCACACTGCTCGCCGAAGACTTCCAGCAGGCCGGTGCCCATGCGCTTGCGGGTCATCTGGACCAGGCCAAGGGACGTGACCTCGGCGACCTGGTGCTTGGTCCGGTCGCGGCCCAGGCATTCCACCATGCGGCGCAGGACCAGGTCGCGGTTGGATTCGAGCACCATGTCGATGAAGTCGATCACGATGATGCCGCCGATGTCGCGCAGCCGCAGCTGGCGCACCACTTCCTCGGCAGCTTCGAGGTTGTTCTTGGTGACGGTTTCCTCGAGGTTGCCGCCGCTGCCGGTGAACTTGCCGGTGTTGACGTCCACCACGGTCATGGCTTCGGTGCGGTCGATGACCAGGGAACCACCGGAGGGCAGGAACACTTTCCGCTCAAGTGCCTTGTGGATCTGCTCGTCGATGCGCCAGGCGGAGAAGATGTCCTGGTCCTTGGTCCACTTCTCGAGGCGTCCCACCAGATCCGGGGCCACGTACGTGACGTAGGCCTCGATGGTGTCCCAGGCCTCCTCGCCGGAGACGATGAGCTTGGAAAAGTCCTCGTTGAAGACGTCGCGGACCACCTTGATGGTCAGGTCCGGTTCGCCGTACAGCAGTTCGGGGGCAAGGACCTTGGTGGAGGCGGACTGGCTCTCGATGCCTTCCCATTGCGCGCGGAGGCGGTTGATGTCGTGCGTCAGTTCTTCCTCGGACGCGCCCTCGGCCGCGGTGCGGACAATGACGCCGGCGTGTTCGGGGAGACGGTCCTTGAGGATGCGCTTGAGGCGGTTGCGTTCGACGTCGGGCAGCTTGCGGGAGATGCCGGTCATGGAGCCGCCGGGCACGTACACCAGGTAGCGTCCGGGCAGGGAGATCTGGCTGGTGAGCCGGGCGCCCTTGTGGCCCACCGGGTCCTTGGTCACCTGGACCAGGACGGTATCGCCGGACTTGAGCGCGTTTTCGATCCGGCGCTGCTTGCCTTCGAGGTTGACGGCTTCCCAATTGACCTCGCCGGCGTAGAGCACGGCGTTGCGGCCGCGCCCAATGTCAACGAACGCCGCTTCCATGGACGGCAGCACGTTCTGGACCTTGCCCAGATACACGTTGCCGATCAGCGAGTCCTGCTGGGTCTTGGACACGAAGTGTTCGGCCAGGACGCCGTCTTCGAGGACGGCGATCTGGATTCTGTCGTCACGCTGCCGGACGATCATCTGCCGGTCGACGGACTCGCGGCGGGCCAGGAACTCGGCTTCGGTGATCACCGTGCGGCGGCGGCCGGTGTCGCGGGATTCGCGGCGGCGCTGCTTTTTGGCCTCGAGGCGGGTGGAGCCTTTGACGCTGGTGACGCGGTTATTCACGGGCGCTTCGGTGACCGGGCGCGGCGCGCGGACACGGGTCACCGTGTTGGGCGGGTCGTCATCCCCGCCGCCGGTCAGCTCAAGGTCCTGGTCACCGCGGCGGCGGCGGCGACGACGACGGGAGGTCACACCGTCTTCCAGCTGCAGGCTGGCGTCCTCGTCACCTTCGTCATCGGCGTCAGCCCCTGCACTGGCGCCGTCGATGTCTTCGTCCGCCTTATCATCAACGCGGCTGCGGCCGCGGCGGCCACGGCTGCGGCGCCGGCGCCGGCCGGCCGAGTCGTCGGCCTCTTCGGCTTCGTCCTCGTCAGTCTCCTCAGTCGCGGGCACCGCAGGGCGGACCACAGTGCTCAAGTCCGGGGCCTGGAAGAGGACCGAGGTCGCGGAACCCGGTTCGAGGAACAGGGAACCAAAGGGGCTCGCCGCCGCAGCGGACGCGGCTTCGCTTCCGGCTTCAGGAGCGTCGGTGGCGGCGGCAGGCTCCGGTGACTGCGCAGCGTCCCGGGGGGCCTCCTGGACGGTGCCTGGTCCACCGGCGATCTCCTGGGCCGCGGGAGCTGCCTCGGGGGTTTCTTCCGCTGCCGCTTCTTCCACGGCTTCCGGTGCTGCAGGGGCGTCGGCAGCGCCATCCGCGGCCGGTGATGCGGCTTCCGGGGCCGGGGACGCGACCTTGCGGGTGGCTACCCGACGACGGCGGACGGGCTTCGTTTCGACGTCCGCTTCGGCATCCGTGGCGGGGACGGCGGCGGGGCTTTCTTCGGCCCGTACCGCTGCGGATACCTCAGCCGAAGGGGCGGCGGCAGCGGCAACGGACTCAGCGTCATCCGCGAAGGCCGGAAGGGGTTCAGCAGCGTCGGGCTTCTTCCGGGCACGGGTGCGGCGGGCCGGGGCCTTCTTCTCCGCGACGGGTTCTTCCACCGGCGTATCGCCGGCGGGTTCGGGTGCGGTGGCCCTCCGCCGGGGTCACGGCGTCGGCCTGGGGCGCCGCCTTGCGCCGGGTGCGCGGTGCCTTCTTGGGTGCAGCAGCTTCCGCTGCTTCGTCGTTAACTGCCAGATCTCGATCATTTTCCATATGTGGCAACACTCCTGCCCCTGACGTACCGCCACATCCGGCACCCATTGGGGCACATATTGTCAAAACCCGCAGGCGTTGACAGAAGTCAAATGGATGCTCCCAGGTTCGCACCGGCATTGGGGTGCGGCAGCCCACGGGAGCCGGCGGATGTTCTGAAACCCGTTGTTCTGCGTGCCACAACCAGGTGCCGCTCAATGGAGTCGCGGGAGTGCCGGAGAATTCCGAAGCCTGCCCTGCTCATCATTGGCGGTCTTGGGAACAAACCACCGGACCGGAGTCCGAATGTGGATCGGCTTCCAGCCACTGTCATTCTCTCATACCCGGGCGGGATCGCCGCGGAGGCCTGCGTTTCCGTTGCCTTCCCTGGGTGGAAGCACCAGCCACCGGCGTTACAATCAGGCACAGGAGCACCGGATGAAAAGGACGCCACACCCATGCCCAGCATCTCCCCCGTCAGCGCCCACGAAAGCGACCGCGCCGTCCAGCCGCGCACCAGTGCTGCCGAAAACATTCCCCCGATGACCCGGAACCGGCCGTTCGGCTGGCTGCTGGTCATCACCGGAATCGTGGGGTGGCTTGCCTCCGGAACGCTGGTCCTGGAGAAGCTCGAAGTACTCAAGGACCCCAACCACACCACCGTGTGCGACGTGAATCCCTGGATCTCGTGCGGCCAGGTCATGCAGACCTGGCAGAGCTCCGTGTTCGGCTTCCCCAACATGTTCATCGGCATCGTGGCGTTCGCCATCATCATCACAGTCGGCATGGCCCTGCTTTCCGGCGCCACCTTCGCCCGCTGGTACTGGGTTGGCCTGCAGGCAGGCGTCACGCTTGGCTTCGCGTTCGTGGTCTGGCTGTGGTCCCAGGCCCTTTACTCCATCCACATCCTCTGCCCGCTCTGCATGATCGTGTGGTCGGCCATGATCCCGCTTTTCGTGTGGACCACCATCCGGAACATCACGGCCGGCGTCATCCCCATGCCCGCCCGCGCAACCCGCATCCTCGGTGACTCCGGCTGGATCATCACGGCACTGCTGTACGTGGCCGTCATCGCCACCATCTTCTTCGCATTCATCCAGGTGTTCGCGGGAACATCCGGCTTCTGAACCGCAGACAAAAGAAGCCCTTGGTTCCGAAGAACCAAGGGCTTCTTGCTGTCCCGGGCCTGTCAGGCCTGGAACCAGATCTTGATCTCGCGCTCGGCGGAGTCGATGGAGTCCGAGCCATGCACCAGGTTCTGCTGCACCTTCAGGCCCCAGTCACGGCCGAAGTCGCCGCGGATGGTGCCCGGTGCCGCCGTCGTTGGGTCGGTGGTGCCGGCCAATGAACGGAACCCTTCGATGACGCGGTGGCCTTCGAAGATGGCTGCCACGACCGGGCCGCTGAGCATGAACTCCACCAGCGGCTCGTAGAACGGCTTGCCCACGTGCTCTTCGTAGTGCTGCTCCAGCAGTTCCCGGGTGGCGTCAACCTTCTTCAGCTCAACGAGGCTGTAGCCTTTGGCTTCGATCCGGGCCAGGATGGCACCGGTCAGGTTACGGGCGACGCCGTCGGGCTTGATCAGGACGAGGGTGCGCTCTGTAGTCACAACTGCTCCAATGGTTTGGGTGGGGTTTCGGGTCAAGTCTACGGGGACTAAGGCTGGGCCGGGCCGGCCGCCTGGTCCGGGTGGGAGGCTTCCCATTCAGCTTGCTCGCGTGCGCGCTGCGCCGCTTCACGGTCCAGCCGGATGCCGGTGCGGATCCCGTACCACCAGGCGATGGCGAACAGGGCGCCCACCAGGAACATGGCGGGCTCAAAGATCCCCGTCAGGATCAGGATGACCTGCAGGATCCACCCCAGTGCCACGCCCCAGGGCTTGTTGAGGACCGCGCAGGCCGCCACCATGACGGCGCTCAGGGCAAGGCCGACGCCCAGGATGAGGGCGGGCGGGAACTCCCCGCGGCGCAGGCCGAACACAGCCAGGGTGGCGAAGAACATGACGAACGCTTCCAGCAGCAGCACCGTGGAGGCGAACATCACTTTGGTGGAGCGGCGCTTCTTCGGCATCCCGGGGCGCCACTCGCGCTGTGCCTTTGTGAGTCTGGCCACGGATTACGCCTCAGTCTTCCCGAGCAGGATCCGGGCTTCGGCCACCAGGGTGATGGAGCCCGTGACCAGCACTGCGCCGGAGAGGTCGTCATTGGCTTCCGCCCGCTCAACGGCCCACTCCAGGGCGTCGTCCAGTTTCTCGGCGACGTGCACCTTGTCTTCGCCGAAGCCAAGGTCAACCGCGAGTTCTGCGAGTTCGGCTGCCGGAACCGCCCGCGGGGAGTTGGACTGGGTGAAGCAGTACTCGTCCGCCAGGCCGCCCAGGGATTCCTTGAGTTCGCGCAGGATCTCCTCGGCGTCCTTCTCCTTGAGCACACCCACCACCGGAACCAGCTTGGTGAAGGTGAATGCTTCCTGCAGGGCGGCGGCGGAGGCCTTGATGCCGTCGGGGTTGTGTGCGGCGTCCACGATGATGGTGGGCGCAGTGCGCACCACTTCCAGGCGGCCGGGCGAGGTCACTGCCGCGAACCCTTCCTGCAGGACCTCGAAGTCGAGTTCCTTTTCGCCTCCGAAGAACGCCTCCAGCGCGGCGACCGCCACGGCGGCGTTCTGGGCCTGGTGGGACCCGTGCAGCGGCACCAGCAGGTCCGGGTAGCGCCCGGCGATGCCCTGGATGGTGACCATTTGGCCGCCGACTGCCACGGTGCGTGACTCGACGCCGAACTCCACGCCCTCGAAGCGGAAGGGCACGCCCACTTCCTTGGCCTTCTCCAGCAGCACCTGGGCCGCGTCGATGGGCTGGGCGGCGCTGATGAGGTAGCCGCCGGGCTTGATGATGCCGGCCTTTTCGCGGGCGATGTCCTCCGTGGTGTCACCGAGCAGGTCGGTGTGGTCCAGGGAGATCGGCGTAACCACCGAGACCTGGCCGTCCCCGACGTTCGTGGCATCGGTGATGCCGCCCAGGCCCACCTCGATGACGGCCACGTTGACCGGCTGGTCAGCGAAAATGGCGAAGCCCAGGATGGTGAGGCATTCGAAGTACGTCAGCCGCGGCTGGCCTTCGGCTTCCAGTTCCGAGTCCACGATCTGCAGGTAGGGCCGGATTTCGTCCCATATCCGCACAAAGGTCTCATCAGGCACGGGGTGGCCGTCGATGCTGATCCGCTCGGTGACCTTGGACAGGTGCGGGCTGGTGTACCGTCCCGTACTCAGGCCGTGGGCGCGGAGCACGGACTCGATCATCCGCGACGTGGAGGTCTTGCCGTTGGTTCCTGTCACGTGGATGATCGGGAACGCCTTGTTGGGTTCACCGAGCACGTCCATGGCGCGGAACAGCGGAGCCAGGCGCGGCTCCATCTTGTTTTCCGGCGCCCGGCCCAGCAGTTCGGCGTAGACGCTTTCCACCGAAAATTCGTCGGTCATGTCCTAGGCCTCCACTTTTTCCACCACGACGGCGGGTTCGTCCACGTCTGCCGGTTCAGCAGCCAGGTCAACGGTCAATGTCTCGCCCTTGACCAGTTCGGCGTTCGCCAGCAGTGCCGCCACGACGTTCTGCGCGGCGGTGACCGTGGTACGGATCCGGTCGCTCACGTTGAGCCCGGCGTCCTTGCGCGCCTGCTGGATGGCCCGAACCATGTCGCGTGCCATCCCTTCGGCCTCAAGCTCGGGCGTGACCTCGGTGTTGAGCACCACGAAGCCCCCGCCGGGCAGGACGGCCACGGCCTTGGAGCCGCCGTCACCGCCGTCGGAATCCGCAACGACCGTCTCCAGGGTGTACTCCTGGTGCTCCAGCCGCAGCCCGCCCGCGGTGACCACACCGTCGTCGTCCACTGACCAATCGCCGGACTTGGCGCCCTTGATGGCAGCCTGGACGTTCTTGCCCAACCGCGGGCCCGCGGCGCGGGCGTTGACCACCAGCTTCTGCTGGATGCCGAATTCCTCCGGCGACGCGCTCTCGGCGTCGAGCAGGCGGACAGCACGCAGGTTGAGTTCATCGGCAACGACGGCGGCGAAACCATCCAGCGCGCCGGCACCGGGTGCCACCACGGTGAGCTCCTGCAGGGGCAGGCGGACACGGAGGTTGGCTGCCTTGCGGAGCGAGGACCCGGTGGAGCAGATCTGCTGGACGCGGTCCATGGCTTCCACGAGGGACGGGTTTGCCGGGAAGAGGCCCGCGTCCGGCCAGTCGGCGAGGTGCACGGACCGGCCGCCGGTCAGTCCGCGCCAGATCTCCTCGGACACCAGCGGCAGCAGTGACGCCGCGGCGCGGGAGACCGTCTCGAGGGCCGTGTAGAGGGCGTCGAAGGCGTCCTTGTCCTCATCAAAGAACCGCTGCCGGCTGCGGCGGACGTACCAGTTGGTGAGCATGTCCAGGTAGCTGCGCAGCGAGTCGCAGGCACCGGAGATGTCATACGAGTCCAGCTGCGCGGTCATATTCCGGACCAGGTCGCCGGTGTTGGCCAGCAGGTACTGGTCCAGGGTGTCGGCGTAGCCGTCGTAGCGCAGCTTAGCGTCGTAGCCGGCGCCACCGTTCGCGGCGTTGGTGTACAGCGTGAAGAAGCTGTAGACGTTCCAGAGCGGCAGGATGACCTGGCGGACGCCATCACGGATGCCTTGTTCAGTGACGATCAGGTTGCCGCCGCGGAGGATGGGGCTGGACATCAGGAACCAGCGCATGGCGTCGGAGCCGTCGCGGTCCAGGACCTCGGAGACGTCCGGATAGTTGCGCAGGCTCTTGGACATCTTCTGTCCGTCCGAGCCCAGAACGATGCCGTGGCTGATGACGTTCCGGAAAGCCGGGCGGTCGAACAGCGCCGTGGAGAGGATGTGCAGCATGTAGAACCAGCCGCGGGTCTGGCCGATGTACTCCACGATGAAGTCCGCCGGGTTGTGCGTGTTGAACCAGGCTTCGTTCTCGAATGGGTAGTGCACCTGGCCGTAGGGCATGGAGCCGGAGTCGAACCAGACATCCAGGACGTCCTCGACGCGGCGCATCACCGACTGGCCCTCTTCCGGGGTGCGGGGGTCGTCGGGGTTGGGCCGGGTGAGCTCGTCGATGAACGGCCGGTGGAGGTCCACCTGGCCGTCCTTGTTCAGGGGCAGCCGGCCGAAGTCCGCTTCCAGTTCGGCGAGGGAGCCGTAGACGTCGGTGCGCGGGTATTCGGGATCCGTGGACTGCCAGACAGGGATGGGGCTGCCCCAGAAGCGGTTGCGGCTGATGGACCAGTCGCGGGCGTTGTCCAGCCACTTGCCGAACTGGCCGTCCTTGACGTTGCCGGGGATCCAGTTGATCTCCTGGTTCAGCTCGGACATCCGGTCCTTGAACTTGGTGACCTCGACGTACCAGGAGGACACGGCGCGGTAGATCAGCGGGTTGCGGCAGCGCCAGCAGTGCGGGTAGCTGTGCTCGTAGCTCGCCTGACGGACAAGCCGGCCCTGGGCGCGGAGCACCTGGGTGATGGGCTTGTTGGCCTCGAAGACCTGCAGTCCGGCGATGTCGTGAAGGTCGCCGTGCTTGAACAGGGGCAGGAACTTTGCGCCCTCGTCGACGGAGAGCACCACCGGGATGCCGGCTTCTTCGCAGACCTTCTGGTCATCTTCGCCGTAAGCCGGGGCCTGGTGCACGATGCCAGTACCGTCCGTGGTGGTCACGTAGTCGGCCACCAGGAAGCGCCAGGCGTTCTCCATGCCGTACTTTTCGTTGTCGGCGAAGTCATCCCAGAGCCGCCGGTACGCCAGGCCCTCCAGCTCAGCACCGGTGTGCGTGGAAACGACCGCCGCTTCGGCGTCCTCGAAGCTGTCGTAGCCGAGGTCTTTCGCGTAGTTGCCCAGCAGGTCTGCCGCCAGCAGGAAGCTGCCCGTCACCGGGGCGTCCGCCGAGGCAGCCTTGACGCCGTTGGGCCCGACGGGCAGCACCGCGTAGGTGATGGAGGGGCCGACGGCGAGCGCAGCGTTGGTGGGCAGCGTCCAGGGCGTGGTGGTCCAGGCGAGGGCCTGGACGCCGTCGAGCTGCTTGGACAGCGCGGATTCGCCGGCCACGATGGGGAACGTGACGGTGACCGTCTGGTCCTGGCGGTTCTTGTAGACGTCGTCGTCCATGCGCAGCTCATGGTTGGACAGCGGCGTCTCGTCCTTCCAGCAGTACGGCAGGACCCGGTAGCCGTTGTAGGTCAGGCCCTTGTCGTGCAGCTGCTTGAAGGCCCAGAGGACCGACTCCATGTACTCGACGTTCAGGGTCTTGTAGTCGTTGTCGAAGTCCACCCAGCGTGCCTGGCGGGTGACATAGCTGCGCCATTCATCGGCGTACTTCATGACGGAGGCCCGGCAGGCGTCATTGAACTTGTCGATGCCCATGGCTTCGATCTGGGTCTTGTCCGTCATGCCCAGCTGCTTCATGGCCTCGAGTTCGGCGGGCAGGCCGTGCGTGTCCCAGCCGAACCGGCGCTCCACGCGCTTGCCGCGCTGGGTCTGGTAGCGGCCCACCAGGTCCTTGGCGTAACCGGTGAGGAGGTGTCCATAGTGCGGCAGGCCGTTGGCGAACGGCGGGCCGTCGTAGAACACGAATTCGTTGCTGCCCGGCTCGCCGCCGGGGGCGTCGGCGCTGCGCTGGTCGATGCTGGCCTGGAAAGTTCCGTCCTGGTCCCAGTACTTCAGGATGCGCTCTTCGATCTCCGGGAACTTCACGGAGGCGGAAACGCCGGCATTGCCGCTGGCTGGGGTGCTGGAGGCTGAGGCCTTGGGGTAAAACGTCATGTTCGACATCCTGGGTTGGGCGCGGTGAACCTCCGGCGCAGGCCGGCTGTTCCGTTCAGGATGCGAGGACGGCGTCCGTGCCGCCCTGGGACTGCACGCTCACCGCGGTACCACCTCACTTACCGGCGCTGCGTGTCCCTCGCGGAACGGGCGCCGCACCGGCCTCTCGTTAACTGCTGTGACGGGCTTACCCGTCCGGTTCTACTGACGCGGCCGGCCCTGGACGGGCGGCAGCGGGTTCTTCCGGAAGCTCACCGGTGATTGCCGGGTCATAGCCACAGGCCAGTCTACTATTTCCGTCGCGTCCAGTGCCATTCCGCGCGTCGGAAGTCCCACACCTACGTATCCGAGCCGCGGACATATCGGGTTCCCTTAGCACCGCAGGAGGGAAGTCGCGGGCCGCATTAGGGGTTTCCCTCTATGATGCCGGAACTGGGGCTCGAATAATGGACAGATGCAAGAGATCCGCGGGTCTGGGCCGGCCGGGCGCGGGGGGCGCCTACGCCGTGCGGGCTCCTGGGCCTTGTGGTCGGCTGCAGCCCTCCTGTGGCTGCCGGTCGCTGGACTGACCGCGTTGCGTCTCACTGCAGGAGACTTCGGCACCCCCTGGGTCCAATTGCTGTCCCTCTTCCCGGCGAGCCTGCTCCCATCTTTGGCAGCGGCGGCCGCAGCTCTTGCCGCCGCGGCGCTGGAGCCACGAGCTGCGCGCACGATGCTGGCGACGCTTACGGTTGGCGTCCTGCTTGTCCAAATGCTGCTGGTGGCGCCGCGGATTATCCAAGGCTCCGAATCACCCCGCAGAGCCGCCGAAGCGCAGCACAGCGCCTTTGCCTCCGGCGCCAAGTCCGCCCGGCCGCTAACCGTAATGGCGCTGAACGTGGGGTCCAAGGGCGTTGACGCGGCCGCGCTAATCGCGCAGGCCCGGGCCTGGGGCGTGGAAATCCTGGCGCTTCCAGAGTTGGCGCCAGAAGGGGTGGAAAGCCTTGCGGAGGCAGGCATTGAAGCGGACTTTCCCTACCGGGTCCTCGACGTTGACGGGGCCGGCACCGGCAACGCAATCTTTTCCCGCTATCCCCTCCAACCGATGGGCCGCGTGACCGGGACGTCCTTTTACCAAACCCGGGCGGTTGCCTCCGTTCCGGGCTTGGGCGAAGACATCTATCTGACATCTGTCCACGTTGATTCCCCGCGTCCCGGACGTGTACCAGCCTGGCGCGCCGAACTCGAGCAGCTGGCAGACCTGCATCTGGATCTGCCCCCGGGCAGTAGAGATGTCCTTCTGGGCGACTTTAATGCCAGCCAGGACCATGCCGGGTTCCGGAACATCCTCGCGGCCGGTTTGGCTGACGCTGCGCAGGCCGTCGGCAAGGGACTGGCACCCACCTGGCCGGCAAATGCTCCGGCGCCCGCCTTTACAGCCATCGACCATGTCCTCGCCGGCCCCGGCTTCACGGTCCTGGCTTTCAGCACGGTGAGTTTTCCTGGGACGGACCACACCGCCGTTATCGCAACCCTGGGCGTCGGATCCTGACATTCCCGCCGAACCTCAGCGTCCCAGGGCTGACCACGGGGGGCATGTTGCCTAGACTCGCTCCATGACAGCTTCGAAGCGTTCCGCAGGGGCCGCGCGTGCGGCTGCGGCATGCCGGTGGCTGTTCCTGCCCGTGGCACTTCCGGTGGCGGCGGTTTCGGCCGTCCGCGCCGTACCCGCAGACTGGCCGGTGCTCGGGGTGCAGCTGGTGGCCTTCACCCCGTGGCTCGCCGCCCCCGGAGCGGCCGCAGTTGTCCTGGCCTTCGCCGGGCGACGCCGCTGGCAGCAGGTTGTGGCAGCCGTCCTGCTGGGATGCCAGGCGCTGTGGCTTTTTCCGTTGGACATTCGGGAGCCCGCGGCCGAGGCAGCGGCGCCGGTCCCGCTGGTTGCCATGACCATCAACGCGGAACTGGGCGGCGCGGACGCATCCGGCATCGTGGAGCTTGTCCGTGACCGGCACGTGGACCTGCTCGCGGTGGAGGAATACACACCCGCACTGGAACGGAAGCTTACCGAGGCTGGACTGGACCAACTGCTCCCCCACCGGGTTGCCCATGCCAGGGAGGGCGCAGGCGGCGCCGCCATCTACTCAACCTACAAGCTCAAGGAGGCCGGCGTGCTCCCCGGAACGCAATTCACCATGCCCGTGGCCCGTCTTGAGCTTGCAGATGGCAGCGGGACGTCGCTGCGGATAGCAGCCGTTCACACCTTGGCACCCGTAGGCGACGCCCTCCAGCAATGGCGCAGCGACCTCGCGGCCGTGGGGAGAGTGGACAACGGCGCCGGTCCGCTGCTGCTGGCCGGCGACTTCAACGCCACCTATGACCACCACGAATTCCGGTCGCTGCTGGCCGGTACCGGGGGCAGCCGGACCCTCGTGGACGTGGCCGCGTCCCTTGGAAGCAGGCTCGTGCCCACCTGGCCGATGCGCGGCTACCGGCTGCCCGGCATCACCCTGGACCATCTGGTGACCAGCCCGGACATCCGGGGCTCGGGCTATTCGGTCCAGCGGGTTCCGGGCACTGACCATGCGGCGGTGGTGGCCACCCTGCACATCAAGGGTTCCTAGCCCTTCCGGATCAGTTTGTGGGTTGCGGCCTGCGCCACCGGCCGGATGACGATCTGGTCCAGGTTGACGTGGTGCGGGGCGGATACCGCGTAACGGACCACATCTGCCACATCCGCGGCGGTCAGCGGCTTCTCCACCCCCTGGTAGACCTTCCCGGCGGCCTGTGCATCGCCCAGGCGGTTAAGCGCGAATTCCTCGGTCTGCACCAGGCCCGGCGCCACCTCGATGACGCGCACGTTGTGCTCCGCTTCCTCCAGGCGGAGGGCACTCGTCAAGGCGTGCTGGCCGAACTTGGCCGCGTTGTACCCTCCGCCACCCTCGTAGGCGTCCAGGCCCGCCGTGGAAGTCAGGTTGAGCACTGTTCCCCGGCCGGTGGCGCGGAGCATCGGCAGGAAGGCGCGGGTGAGCTTCATCGTTCCAAGGACGTTGACCCGGAACATCCACTCCCAGTCGGCGGTGCTGGCGGCGCCCACCTTATCCGCCCCGCGGGCGCCGCCGGCGATGTTGATGAGCGTATCGATCCCGCCCGCCTCGGTGACCCGGGCGAGAAGCCGGGACACGTCGTCGTCCTCTGCGATGTCAGCAGGGATCGCGACGGCGCCCGTCTCCCCTGCCAGGGCGGCGAGGCGGTCGGCGCGGCGTGCGACGGCGAAGACCGTCCAGCCGTCCGCGCTTAGCGCGCGGACCGTCGCTTCCCCGATTCCGCTGCTCGCGCCGGTCACCAGTGCTGCCTTTTTCTGCAAGTCCTCAGTCATGGCACAACCCTAACGGGACCAGCGGGGAACGTCCGGAAACGTAACCACAGCCGGGCCGGGGTGGTCGGACCGCACGTCCGGAAGCAGTGCCGGGGAACGGTGCCGCCCGGGCTGGACGAGGTTGGTTGGGTGGGATCGGAGCGGGCATGAAAGAATTGCCCAATGGCTGAAGACATGCAGGGTACAGACACGCCCACCACCGCCCCCATCAACGTTCCGGACAAGCCGGCCCTCGAAGGCCTCGAAGCCGCGCTCACCCGGCGCTGGCTGTCCGAAGGAACCTACAAGTTCAACCCCGACACCACCCGGGAGCAGGTCTACTCGATCGACACTCCCCCGCCCACCGCATCGGGCTCCCTGCATGTGGGGCACATGTTCTCCTTCACCCAGACGGACGTGCAGGCCCGCTACATGCGCATGACGGGCAAGAACGTCTTCTACCCCATGGGCTGGGACGACAACGGCCTGCCCACCGAGCGCCGGGTGCAGAACTACTACGGCGTGCGGTGCGACCCCGCCATTCCGTACAACGCCGACTACCGGCCGCCGGCCCAGCCCGCCAAGAACCAGCGGGACTTCGATGTCGTGTCCCGCCAGAACTTCATCGAACTCTGCGAGGAACTCGCCGTTGAGGACGAGAAGGTCTTCGAGAACCTGTTCCAGACCCTGGGCCTGTCCGTTGACTGGGACCTGACGTACCGCACCATCGATGACACGTCCCGTGCCGTGTCCCAGCGCGCGTTCCTGGCCAACCTGGCCGCCGGGGACGCGTACATGGCCGAGGCCCCCACCCTGTGGGACGTAACGTTCCGCACGGCCGTGGCCCAGGCCGAGCTGGAGGACCGAGAAGTCCCTGGCGCCTACTACCGCTACCCCTTCTTCACCGAAGACGGCGAAAAGATCTTCATCGAGACCACGCGTCCGGAGTTGCTGGCCGCATGCGCCGCCTTGGTGGCAAATCCCGACGACGAGCGGTACCAGCCGCTGTTCGGCAAGACCGTGACGTCGCCGCTGTTCGGCGTCGAACTGGAAGTCAAAGCCCACCCGCTGGCAAAGGCGGACAAGGGCTCGGGTATCGCCATGGTGTGTACCTTCGGCGACTTGACCGATGTCACCTGGTGGCGCGAACTGCAGCTGCCCACACGCGCCATTATGGGCCGTGACGGCCGCATCATCGCCGAGACCCCTGAGTGGATCACCAGCGAGTCCGGCAAGGAAGCGTACGCCGCGATTGCCGGCAAGACCGCCTTCTCCGCGAAGGAGGCCGTGGTGGAACTGCTCAAGGACGCTGACCTGCTGGACGGCGAACCCAAGAAGATCACCCACCCGGTGAACTTCTTCGAAAAGGGCGACAAGCCGCTGGAAGTGGTGACCTCCCGCCAGTGGTACATCCGCAACGGCGGCCGCGATGAGGACCGCCGCGAACGCCTGATCGGCCGCGGCAAGGAGATCGACTTCCACCCGTCCTTCATGCGCTCCCGCTACGAGAACTGGATCGCCGGCCTGAACGGCGACTGGCTGGTCTCCCGGCAGCGCTTCTTCGGCGTGCCCATTCCCGTCTGGTACCCGCTGGACGGGCAAGGCAACCCGGACTACGACAACCCCGTCCTCCCCTCGGACACCATGCTCCCCGTGGACCCGGCAGCGGACGCCGCCCCGGGCTTCGAGGAAGCGCAGCGTGACCAGCCCAACGGCTTCACCGGCGATGCCGATGTCCTGGACACGTGGGCCACCTCATCCCTGACCCCGCAGATCGTGGGCGGCTGGAGCCGGGACGAGGACCTCTTCGCGAAGGTGTACCCGTTCGACCTCCGCCCCCAGGGCCACGACATCATCCGTACCTGGCTGTTCTCCTCCGCGGTCCGCGCCGATGCCCTCCAGAAGAGTGCGCCCTGGAAGCACGCCGCCATTTCCGGCTGGATCCTGGACCCGGACCGCAAGAAGATGTCCAAGTCCAAGGGCAACGTGGTAGTCCCCACCGATGTGCTCAATGAGTACGGCTCGGATGCCGTCCGTTACTGGGCTGCCTCGGCGCGGCTCGGGGCCGACACCGCCTATGAGATTGCCCAGATGAAGATCGGCCGGCGCCTGGCCATCAAGCTGCTGAACGCCTCCAAGTTCGTGCTGAACCTGGGTGCCACCGAAAACTCCGTCCTCTCGGACGACCTTTCGGTACTGACCAACCCGCTGGACCGCGCGCTACTGGCGCAACTGGCCGACGTCGTTGCCCAGTCCACAAAGGCGTTTGAGAACTACGACTACGCCCGCGCCCTGCAGCTCACGGAATCGTTCTTCTGGCAGTTCACGGACGACTACGTGGAACTGATCAAGGACCGCGCCTACGGTGCCGCCGGCGAATCGGAGCAGGCATCGGTGCTGGCCGCCCTGGCCACCACCTTGGATGCCCTGCTGCGGCTCTTTGCCCCCTTCCTGCCGTTCGCCACGGAGGAAGTCTGGAGCTGGTGGCGCAGCGGCTCCGTGCACCGGGCCGCCTGGCCTTCGGCGCTGGAGATTCCCGGCGGTGACACCACCATGCTGGCAACCGTGGGGATTGCCCTCAGCGGCGTCCGCAAGGCCAAGTCCGAGGCGAAGGTCAAGCAGCGGACGGAGGTGCTGTCAGCTACGATCACTGCCGCGGAGGCCCTGACGGCGCAACTGCAGGCCGGGCTGGCGGATTTGAAGGCGGCATCGAACGCCCGGGAAATTACCTTGGTGGTGGGTGACGGGGACCTTGCGGTGACCGATGTTGCCCTCGCCGCGAGCGACGAGCCCGCCAAGGCCTGACCGGCCGGCCGGAAGCCGGCCCTGCGCCCGGCGGCCGTTTTAGGCAAAGGGGAAGCCCCATCAGCGTTTTGCCGTTGGTGGGGCTTCGACTTTTTCGGCCATCTGGTGACGTTTTTCCAATGGTCTGGCAGGATCCGCTGAGTTTCCAGGTCTTACTACACCGTCACTGGTAGCTTGCATTCGACTTCGCCGATGGCTGCGTCGAAATTGCATATCACTGAATCTTTGGTTCCTGCGTCCCGCTTCTTTCGAAGTGGGTAAGAACCATTGTTCTCCCGCCCCGGTCCACGTGCAAGGGCCCCGGGGGAACTACTGTCATGTAGTTCCCCCGGGGCCCTTGGCGTGCTGTCGATAAGCGCCTAGTCGAATTCGGGGCTTTCAGTGCGGCTGCGCTTCAGTTCGAAGAAGTGCGGGTACCCGGCGATTGCCGTGGTGGCGTCCCACAACTTGCCCGCTACCTCGCCGCGGGGAATGCGGGTCAGCACGGGTCCGAAGAACGCTGTTCCATTGAACGCAACCACCGGGGTTCCGACATCCTGGCCCACCAGGGAAATGCCTTTGTCGTGGCTGGCCCGGAGTAGGGCGTCATAGGCGTCAGTGGTTGCGGCGTCGGCCAGGGACTCCGGGAGGCCGCATTCGGCGAGGGCCTTGGCAATGACCTCCGAGCGGTCCTTCTCGCCACGGTCGTGAATCAGGGTTCCCATGGCGTCGTAGAGCGGCTTGATGACCTGGGGGCCATGCTCTTCCCGGGCGGCAATGATCACGCGGACCATGCCCCAGGCGTTGTCCATGGATTCCCGGTAGGACGGCTCAAGGTCGCGGCCCTCGTTTAGCACGGCGAGGCTCATCACGTGCCATTCGGTCTCGATGTCACGGACGGCTTCCACCTCGCCAATCCAGCGGGACGTAATCCACGCGAACGGGCACAGGGGGTCGAACCAGAAGTCGGCTTTGTTCTTGGCGGGTGCAGTCACGGTGTCCTCTCGGTCAGGCAGACTTGCGGCGCTTGGCCGCGTGCGGAATCAGGGTGGGTTCGGCGCCCCGCAGCACCACGTCTTCGGTGATGACCACGCTGGCAACGTCCTCGCGGCTTGGCAGATCGAACATCACCGGAAGCAGGACTTCCTCCAGGATGGCACGGAGGCCGCGGGCGCCGGTCCCGCGCTCAAGGGCCTGCTCCGCGATGGCATCCAGGGCAGTGTCGTCGAACAGCAGGTCCACGCCATCGATCTGGAACATCTTCTGGTACTGCTTCACCAGGGCGTTCTTGGGGGTCGAGAGAATCTGGATCAGGGCGTCACGGTCCAGGTTGGAGACCGTGGTGATGACGGGAAGCCTGCCGATGAATTCGGGGATCAGTCCAAACTTCAGCAGGTCCTCCGGCATGACCTCGCCGTAAGAGTCAACCTTCTTGCTGGCCTCATTGAGGGGGGCGCCGAAGCCGATGCCCTTGCGCCCGGAGCGGGAGCCGATGATCTCCTCCAGCCCGGCAAACGCACCGGCCACAATGAACAGGACGTTCGTGGTGTCGATCTGGATGAATTCCTGGTGCGGATGCTTTCGGCCGCCCTGCGGCGGCACCGACGCCACCGTACCTTCCAAGATTTTCAGGAGGGCCTGCTGGACGCCCTCGCCGGACACGTCCCGGGTGATGGAAGGGTTTTCGCTCTTGCGCGAGATCTTGTCGATTTCATCTATGTAGATGATGCCCTGCTCGGCCTTCTTGACGTCGTAGTCAGCGGCCTGGATGAGCTTGAGGAGGATGTTCTCCACGTCTTCGCCGACGTAGCCGGCCTCGGTGAGGGCGGTGGCATCTGCCACGGCGAACGGGACGTTCAGGCGCCGGGCAAGCGTCTGTGCAAGGTAGGTCTTGCCACAGCCGGTGGGTCCAATGAGGAGGATGTTTGATTTGGCGATTTCCACGTCGTCGTGGTGCCCGGCGTCGCCAAGGCTCCCGGACTTGGGCGCGTGCCCGGCCTGGATTCGTTTGTAGTGGTTGTAGACCGCGACGGCGAGGGAACGCTTGGCGGGCTCCTGGCCAATGACGTATTCCTGCAGGAAGTCGAAGATCTCCCGCGGTTTGGGAAGTTCGAAGCTGCCGAGGTCCGCGACCTCGGCGAGTTCCTCTTCAATGATTTCGTTGCATAACTCGATGCATTCATCGCAGATGTAGACACCGGGCCCGGCAATGAGCTTGCGGACCTGCTTCTGGCTCTTTCCGCAGAAAGAGCACTTCAGCAGATCAGTGCTCTCGCCAATCCGAGCCATATGTGAACCCCTTAGTATCCTGCTGCCAGGCAGCCCTGCGCCATTGCTGAAAAATCGTTCCCGGCCAGCGGAGGCCGGATTGTGACATCTTCCACTCTAGGTCACATTCGACGCCAAGGGTGGAATGAAAAGGCCGGTGCGGCCAAATGAATCTGGCCTGCACCGGCTTTCCGGATTGTTACCGGGTGATCGCTTGGGGTTTGATCTTGCGGGAATCAAGGACCTGGTCGATGAGCCCGTAGGTCTGGGCTTCAGCGGCAGTGAGGATCTTGTCGCGCTCGATGTCGTTGTTGACCTGCTCGGACGTGCGTCCGGAGTGGTGGGCGAGGGTGTCCTCCAGCCAGGAGCGCATGCGCATGACCTCGGCAGCCTGGATCTCCAGGTCGGAAGCCTGGCCGCCCTGGCCGCCGGAAAGTGCCGGCTGGTGGATCAGGACGCGCGCGTTGGGCAGGGCCAGCCGCTTGCCGGGGGTGCCAGCTGCCAGAAGCACGGCGGCCGCGCTGGCGGCCTGCCCCAGGCAGACAGTCTGAATCTCGGGGCGGATGTACTGCATGGTGTCGTAGATGGCCGTCATGGCAGTGAACGAGCCGCCGGGCGAGTTGATGTACAGGGTGATGTCGCGGTCCGGGTCCGTTGACTCCAGGACCAACAGCTGGGCCATGATGTCGTCAGCCGACGCGTCGTCCACCTGGACGCCGAGGAAGATGATGCGGTCCTCGAAGAGCTTGGTGTACGGGTCCTGGCGCTTGAAGCCGTAGGGCGTGCGTTCCTCGAACTGAGGCAGGACGTAGCGGCTGGACGGAAGATTCCCGGCGGACCACCCGAAGTTGTAGTTCATTGTGTTTGCTCCTGATCGAAGGGGTTCTGGATGCCGGTTAGTTCTGGGAGGCTGATTCGCCGGAGGATGAGTTGGACGTTCCGCCACCGCCGGAGACCGAGCCGGCATGCGCGGCGATCTTGTCGAAGAATCCGTATTCAAGGGCCTCGGCGGCGGTGAACCACTTGTCGCGGTCGTTGTCCTTGAGGATGGTCTCAACGGTCTGGCCGGTCTGCTCCGCGGTCAGTTCCGCCATGACCTTCTTCATGTGCAGGATGAGCTCGGCCTGGATCTTGATGTCCGAGGCGGTGCCGCCGATGCCGCCGGAAGGCTGGTGCATCAGGACGCGTGCGTTCGGCGTGGCGTAACGCTTGCCCTTGGTGCCGGAGGACAAAAGGAACTGGCCCATGGAGGCTGCCAGGCCGGTGGCCACGGTGACGACGTCGTTGGGAATGAACTGCATGGTGTCGTAGATGGCCATGCCTGCCGTGACGGAACCGCCGGGCGAGTTGATGTAGAGGTAGATGTCCTTTTCCGGATTCTCGGCGGACAGCAGCAGCAGCTGCGAGCAGATTGCGTTGGCGTTGTCGTCACGCACCTCCGAGCCCAGCCAGATGATCCGCTCCTTGAGGAGGCGGTTGTAAATGTAGTTGTCCTGGGCTGCAGGATCGACGGTCGCCATCCGGGGGGCCTCTGAGTGCTGTGACATGTTTATTTACCTCTCACTGGTGACGGTGACATCACTGAAAATCACTACTTGGACACTAACCGGTTTCCCGGACGATTTGTTCGCGCACTCACTGCTGTTCGCTGACGGCGCACGATCGGAGAACGGCGCACGCCCCGGTTTCCGGACCAACGCGAACGACCCCCCGGATCGGAAGGATCCAGGGGCCGTTGGCTGCGGGCGGGAAGGACTATGCCTTGGCCTCGGCAGTGGTTTCCTCTGCCTCGGCAACGTCAGTTCCGGCCGCTTCGGTGGCGTCGTCAGCAGCTTCCGCAGCGGGAGCTTCCTCGCCGCCGGGACGGACGAAGTCGCTCAGGTCAACAGCCTTGCCCTCGGTGTCGGTCACCGTGGCCTGGCCGAGGACGACGGCCAGTGCCTTGCGGCGGCGGACCTCGGAAACCATCATGGGGACCTGGCCGCTCTGATCGATGATCTGGGCAAACTGGTTGGGGTCCATGCCGTACTGGCTGGCGGTGGTGACGATGTAGTCGATCAGCTCGTTCTGGCTGACGTTGACTTCCTCCTTCTCGGCAATGGCGTCAAGGATGATTTCGTTCTGGAAGGCGCGGGCCGTATTGGCCTTGACCTCGGCGCGGTGCTCTTCGGTGTCGTGCTCACCGTCTCCGTGGCCGTTGCCCTCCTGGAAGTGGGCTTCGAGCTGCTCCTCCACCACCGAGTCGGGAACGGGGACCTCAACCAGCTCCACGAGCTTGTCCAGGACCTTGTCGCGGGCTTCTACACCCTGCTCAACGATCTTGGAGTCGGCAGCCTGCTTGGCCAGGTCCTCGCGGAGCTCGGCGAGGGTGTCGAATTCGGAAGCCAGCTGGGCGAAGTCATCGTTCGCTTCGGGCAGTTCGCGTTCCTTGACGGCCTTCACGACCACCTTGACCTGGGCGGCTTCGCCGGCGTGGTCGCCACCGACCAGGGTGGTGTCGAAGATGGCATCTTCATCCGCGCTGAGCCCGGTGACGGCCTCGTCCATGCCCTCGAGCATGGTGCCTGCGCCCACCTGGTAGGACAGGCCGGCAGCGGAGTCAACCTCTTCGCCGTCGATCGTGGCGGTGATGTCGATGGTCAGGAAGTCGCCGTCGGCAGCGGGGCGGTCAACGGACTTGAGGGTGCCGAAACGGCCGCGCAGCTCGTCAAGGGCCTTGTCGACGTCCGATTCGGAGGATTCCGCGGCGGCAACCTGGACCTCGATGCCGGCGTAGTCCGGGAGCTCGATTTCGGGGCGGACGTCAACCTCGGCGGCGAACTTGAGGCCACCATCGGTTGCGGAGGGGTCCGGTACCTCGGTGATCTCCACCTCGGGACGGCTCAGGGGGCGGATGCCGGATTCCTGCACCGCAGCCTGGTACCAGCCGTTGAGGCCGTCGTTGATGGCGGTCTCCAGGACGTAGCCGCGGCCGACGCGCTGGTCGATGAGCTTGGCGGGAACCTTGCCCTTGCGGAACCCGGGGACCTGGATCTGCGACGCAACGGTCTTGTAGGCCGAGTCGATGCTGGGCTTCAGTTCCTCAAAGGGGACCTCAACATTGAGCTTGACCCGCGTGGGGGTGAGGTTCTCGACAGCGCTCTTCACGGTCTAAGTACTCCTGGGTTGTGGGATGGGTTTCTGCAAACGCAATAGATGTCCAGGCCTGCTGGTCCTGGCCGCAGAGTCGGGGTGACAGGATTTGAACCTGCGACTTCCTGCTCCCAAAGCAGGCGCTCTAGCCAAGCTGAGCTACACCCCGTAAGTGCACAGGCAAGTCTACGGTGATACGCGTCGCGAATGCACATTTGACACGTAGGCCATGGATTAGGTTTAGTTGTATCCGGCTTCAACAGCCAGCCCGGAGTTTCCGCGAAAACGGATCTTCCTTCGGGGACGTAGCTTAATGGTAAAGCCTCAGTCTTCCAAACTGATTACGCGGGTTCGATTCCCGTCGTCCCCTCCACGAACACAAGAAGGCCCCTCTTTCGAGGGGCCTTCTTGTGTTTATACATCTGCCGGCAAGAACCGTCGTGGGGCACTTTGGCGGCGTCAGAGGGAACAACGTACGACGACGGGCGGCGTGTCCGTGTCAAAGTGCCCCGTTTTCGCGTGGCGGCAGTGGCCCGGCTAGTCCCGGGGCTGCTGGCAGGAGGGGCACCAGTAGAGGTTCCGCCCCACCAGGTCGGTGACGAGCACGATGGTCCGGCACACCCTGCAGGGAAGGCCCTGCCGCTTATAGACGAAGTGGACGTCCTCGCGGATGGGGAAGTGCAGGCTCTTGGACGGCACGGGGGTCCCGGCTGCGGCAGCCTTGGCGGCGGTGGTGCCGTTGAGGGTCCAGTACTTCGGCGGCGTGGTGATGATCCGCCCGTCGGTGACGCCGTCGGCCATGACGGTGACGACGTCGCGCCACAGCTTCCGGGCATCGCTGTCCGGGAGGGCGCCGCCGGGAAGCCACGGATCCAGCCGGCGCCGGAACAGCACTTCAGCGCGGTAGACGTTGCCTACCCCGGCAATGATTTTCTGGTCCATGAGCAGCGCTGCCAGCGGCGTCTTCCGGGTCCGAAGGTTCGCAGCGAACCGGCCTGCGTCGCCGCGGAGGTTCCGCAGCGGATCCGGCCCAAGCCGCGCCAGGACGGCGTCGGCCTCGGCGGCGGTGATGGTTTCGCAGGTGGTTGCCCCGCGCAGATCCGCCCAGCCGTGGCTTCCGGCCAGCCTGACACGGACGGCCCCTACGGGCGCGGGCGGACCATCGTAAAGTGCGCCGCCGTCGTCGTCCGCGTCTGCGAAGGCTTCCCGCTCCCCCACCCGGCGTGGCGCGCCAATGCTGGAGGCGCCGGCGAAGGTGCTGTCGCCGCCGAAGCTCCAGGCACCGTACAGCCCGAGGTGGACGTGCAGCACCAGTGCGTTGTCAAAGTGCAGGAAGAGGTGCTTGCCGTGCGCCTCGGCGGCGACGATGGTGTGCCCGTCGAGCAGGGCAGCTCCCCCGGCGAACCTGCCTTGGGGACTGGAGACGGCGAGGGTTTCGCCGAGGAAGACGTCGCCGAACTGCCGGGCGAGCCGGCGGACCGAATGTCCCTCAGGCACTACTCGATGACCTCGCCCGTGGCCTCGTAGGCTGCGATCTTTCCGATCCGGCGGACATGCCGTTCATCGTTGCTGAACGGCTCGGCCAGGAAGGCTTCGATCAGTTCGGTGGCTTCTTCCACCGAGTGCTGGCGTCCGCCCACGGCTACGACGTTCGCGTCGTTGTGCTCGCGGGCCAGGGTGGCGGTGGAGAGGTTCCACGCCAGGGCGGCACGCACGCCCTTGACCTTGTTCGCGGCAATCTGCTCGCCGTTTCCGGAACCGCCCAGCACGATGCCCAGTGCGTGCACGCCCGCCTGCTGGTCAGCGACCACCGCGAGGGCGGCGTTGATGCAGAATGACGGGTAGTCGTCCTGGGCGTCGTAGACCTTGGGCCCGTGGTCCACCACGTCGTATCCCCTGCCTGTCAGGTGGGACACCAGATGGGCGCTGAGCTCCATGCCGGCGTGGTCGGTGGCGATGTGGACCCGCGGGAAGGCAGGGGAAGTTGTCACGAGCAAGATCCGTTCGGTTCGGTGGGCTGGCAGGCCGGCCGGGTGGGGGCCGGAACAACACCGATAAGGATACTAGGACTGCCGGGGTCAGGACTCCGGCTGCTCCGCGGCGCCCGGCGGCCCGCCCCCGCGCCGGGCCCTGGCCGCCACCCGGGTCAGGACATCGGCCAGCCGCGCCGCCGAAGCCTGGGTGCCGCCGCTCACGGCCAGGCGCTGGCCGTCCGTCTTGCTCACGACGACGGCGGGCCCGCTGCTGACGAGCATGGCCGCGGTGCCGCGGTGGTGCCGGTAGCCCCACCCGCCGTAATCCGCGGCCCTCACCTCGGCTGCGCTGGCGGCCGAAATGGCGCCGGCGGGGACGTCCATGACAGGTACTACACCGGCAAGCAGGACCTTCAGGCCGCGGCGGTCGGCCTTGACGCGGGCGAATAGAAACGCCGCGCTGACGGCAGCCAGGAGGACCAGCAGGATCCCCAGCCAGGGCACCACGACGGCGAGGAGCGCCGCCGGGAAAAGCGCGGCGACGCCGATCATGACGAAGACCGAGCTCCGGGCGTGCACCCACAACCGGAACGTGTCCAGGGCGAGTTCCGGGTCGGTTTCCTTGGCGATGGCTGTCTGCAGGGCACGGTCGTCATCCGGGGACCACTGCCGGTCAGCCTTGTAGACCATGGCCATGGTGACGCCCAGGGAAACGGCGGCACCGCTTCCAAGGGCCAGGACGGTCATGTCCACGCGTGACTGCCGGGCGTCGGCCAGCCCCACCTGGCCGATGAGTCCTGCCGCCAGGGCCGAGGTGATGAAAAGGCTGAGGAAGAACCCGACCCCCATCATGATCCGGCGCATCAGCACGGGCCTGCCCAGGGGTACCGCCTGCAGCAGGACCAGCCAGCCGGCAATGACAATCGCTGCTGCCCCTGCGCCCACGTAGGCGCCGAACGGGGCAAAGGCTGCACCGCCGTCGTCAGTCCAGCGCACCGCGACCGGGTCCGGAAGGTCCGGGCGGAGCAGCCAAGCGCAGAAGGCGAAGGCGGCGGCGAGCGCGACGGGGAACCCGACGGCAAAGCGCAGGGCCTTGGCATCCACCGAATCCAGCAGCTTTCCCATGCATCCAACGCTACCCCTGCCGCCGCCTCCGGAAATCACCTGCTCGTGACCGCGGCGCGCTGTGACCCGGGCAACTTGCCAAGGACCGCAAGGATGAAAGAATGCAGCAGAGTGCCGGAACCGGGACCACCGGCCGGCAACCGAAACTTCTCTGGAGGCCCTCCTTTGCCAGGAATGAACCTGACGCGCGCCGAAGCCCGTGAGCGCGCAGAACTGATCACCGCCGAGTCCTACGATGTCAGCCTGGACCTGACCCGCGGCGGAGAGGTCTTCGGCAGCACCACCACCGTGAAATTCACGGCTTCGCCGGGTTCGTCCAGCTTCATCGACGCCGTAACCCGGACCGTGCACAGCGTGACCCTTAACGGCCGTGCCCTCGATCCCGCAACGGTGTCCGACGGCGTGCGGATCCAGCTGCCCGGCCTGGAGGAGCACAACGAGCTGACCGTCGTGGCCGACATGCCCTACATGAACACCGGCGAAGGCCTGCACCGCTTCGTGGATCCGGTGGACAACGAGGTCTACCTGTACACCCAGTTCGAGGTTCCGGATTCGCGCCGGATGTTCGCCGTCTTCGAGCAGCCCGACCTGAAGGCAACCTTCGCGTTTACGGTCACGGCACCCTCCCACTGGGATGTCATCTCCAACTCCCCCACCCCGGAGCCGGTGCCGGCCCCGGTTACAGAAGACGGCGGAGCCAGGTCCGTGTGGGCATTTGCGCCCACCCCGCGCCTGTCCTCCTACGTCACCGCCCTGATCGCCGGGCCGTACCAGTCCGTCCGCAGCGAAGTGACCAGCTCGGACGGCCGTGTCATCCCGCTCGGGGTGTTCGCGCGGAAGTCCCTGATGCAGTACCTGGACGCGGAGAACATTTTCGAGCTCACGCGGCAAGGGTTCGGGTTCTTCGAAGCACAATTCGGCTGCCCCTACCCGTTTGCAAAGTACGATCAGCTGTTCGTGCCGGAATTCAATGCCGGTGCCATGGAGAACGCCGGCGCGGTGACCATCCTGGAGGGCTACGTCTTCCGCAGCAAGGTCACCGGCGCGCAGATCGAGCGGCGCGCCATCACGGTGCTCCACGAACTGGCGCACATGTGGTTCGGGGACCTGGTGACCATGCGGTGGTGGAACGACCTCTGGCTCAACGAGTCCTTTGCCGAGTACATGTCCCACCTGGCGGCCGTGGAGGCCACGTCCTTCACCAGCGCCTGGACCACGTTCGCTTCGGTGGAGAAGTCGTGGGCGTACCGCCAGGACCAGCTGCCCACCACGCACCCCATCTTCGCGGAGATCAACGACCTGCAGGATGTCGAGGTCAACTTCGACGGCATCACCTACGCCAAGGGCGCCTCCGTGCTCCGGCAGCTGGTTGCATGGGTGGGCCCCGAACAGTTCATGGCCGGCGTTCGGGAGTACTTCGCGAAGCACTCGTGGCGCAACACCGAGCTGCGCGACCTGCTGGTGGAGCTGGAGAAGGCCAGCGGACGCGACCTTGACGGCTGGGGCAGGCAGTGGCTGGAGACGGCCGGCGTCAACACCCTCACCCCCGAGCTGGACGTGGACTCCGACGGGACGCTGAAGTCCATCACTATCGTGCAGTCCGCGGTTCCCGAATGGCCCACCCTCCGGCCACACCGCCTTGCCGTGGGGTTCTACAACCTCAACGACGCCGGGAAGCTGGAGCGGGTGCACCGCGAGGAGCTGGATGTCGACGGCGAACGCACCGACGTGCCGGGCGTCGCCGGCCTGGCGCAGCCGGACCTGATCCTTGTCAACGACGACGACCTCGCCTACGCCAAGGTGCGGCTGGACCCGAAATCCCTGGCCACCGCCACCGCACACCTCAAGGACTTCAACGCCAGCCTGCCCCGGACCCTCGTCTGGAATTCGGCGTGGGACGCTGCCCGGGACGGACAGGCTCCGGCCCGGAAATACGTGGAGCTGATCCTGGCCAACGTCGCCGCGGAGACGGATTCCTCCGTCATCCTGGTCCAGCTCCGCCAGCTGGCCACCACCTTGAACTTCTACGTGGCGGAAGAACACCGCGAAGCCACCACGGTGGCGGCCGTGGACAGGTTGTGGGAGCTGGCTTCAGAGGTTCCCGGCGGCTCCGACGCGCAGCTGCAGTTCGTGAAGTCCTTTGCCCTCCTGGCCCGCAGCGCATCCCAGCTGGACCGGGTGGCGGGCCTGCTGGACGGGTCTGCCGCATTGGCCGGGCTGGCCGTTGACCAGGACCTCCGCTGGGAGCTCGTGGCGTCGCTGGTGGCCGGGGGCCGGATGGGGCAGGACGGCATCGACGCCGAGCTGGCGCGTGACAACACGTCCAGCGGGCAGAACGCCGCCGCCCTGGCAAAGGCCGCGCTTCCCACCGCCGACGCGAAAGCCGCCGCCTGGGAGTCGATCGTGGTCAGGGGCGAGCTCTCCAACGCGCTGCAGGGATCGGCCGTGGCGGGCTTCATGCGGGTCCGGGACCGGTCGCTGCTGGAGCCGTACGCGGAGAAGTATTTCGCGGCGGTGCCAGGAGTCGTGGCAACCCGGACTCACGCACTCGCCCAGCAGATCGTCGTCGGGCTCTACCCGGCGCTGCTGACCACGCAGGCCACCATCGATCAAACTGACACCTTCCTGGCGTCGCTGCCGGCGGAAAGCGCCGCGCTGCGGCGGATGATGCTGGAAAACCGCGACGGCGTGGCCCGGGCCCTGCGCGCACGTGCCGCCGACGTGCTCCCGGACGGCAGCGCCGGGTGAGCCTCGACGTACACAAGTACTCGCTGACGGTCCAATGGACCGGCAACCGGGGTGAGGGCACGTCGTCGTACCGAAACTACTCCCGTGACCATGACGTGCTCATCCCGGGCCTTCCGGTCCTGAAAGGCTCGGCGGACCCGACATTCCACGGGGACCGGGCGCGGTACAACCCGGAACAGCTCCTCCTGGCCGCGCTGGCGCAATGCCACATGCTGTCCTACCTGCATGTGGCCGTGAAGCACGGCGTGGTGGTCACTGACTACCGGGACGAGGCATCCGGGCTGATGCGGCTCAACCGCGACGGCAGCGGCCAGTTCGAACAGGTGACACTGCACCCCAGGGTCACGGTGGCCGATGCCGGCCAGGTTGATCTGGCTGCCGGACTGCACCATGAGGCGAACCAGGTCTGCTTCATTGCCCGCAGCGTGAATTTCCCGGTGGAGCACCAGCCTGTCACGGTCGCCGGCTAGGCACCGCCCCGGTGGAGAGTGCTGACGAGCCGCTGCTCCACCGCGGGCGGAAGGCCGGCCTTGCGGGGCCGGTCCAGCCCGCGGGCGCGCTCATCATGCAGGGTGTCCGCCACGGTTTCCTGCCACGGCCGCAGCGCCATGCCTGCGGCCCTGGCGGCCTTGTTGCTGCGGGCCATGAAGCCCTCATGCCCCGGCGGGAGCCAGAGCGGCAGGGACTCCGGGCCTGACCAGTAGTTGACACCCTGAGCCACCAGCCACTCTTCGGCGGCGGTGGCCGGGACGTCACGGTGGCCGGCCGTTTCGCGGCAGGCGGCGACCACATCGCCGAAGGACACCTGCTCCCCACAGGCGTTCAGGGCACCGGTGGTGCCCTGAACGGCCGCGGCCAGGATCCAGGCAGCCAGGTCCCGGACATCAATGGCCTGGGTGGGGTGGACGGCAATATCCGGGACCAGCACTGGACCCTGGTTCCGGGCGAAGCGGGCAGGCCAGTAACCGTAACGGTCGGAGGGGTCGCCGGGACCACTGATCAGGCCGGCCCGGCACAGATGGGCGTTGCCGGCAGTCGCCTCAAGGGTGGCTGCCTCAATGGCCACCTTGGACTCTCCGTAGTTTTCCGGAGCGGACGGGGTGCCCCCGGCAAGCGCCGGAAGGAGGGCAGCATCTTCCGCAGCCCCTGGAACGGAGTGGTCCGCGTAAGCTGAGCAGCTGGAAACGAAGGTCCAGTGCCCAGACCGGGCGGCCAGCGCCTCGAGGGCGTCGCGGGCAGGTTCAGGGTCCCGCGCCACCTCGATCACGGCGTCCCACTCGCGCTTCACCTCGGCATATGCCGCAGCTCCGCTGGAACGGTCGGCCTTCACCCATGCCGCGCCGGGCGGCGGTTCAGCAGTTGCGCCCCGGGCCAGGCATGTCACGCCATGTCCGGCGGATATCGCCTGCCTGGCAATTTCCCGTGAGAGGAAGGCTGTACCGCCGAGGATGAGAATGCGCATTGCTCCACGCTACGGCGCTAGGGTTGAAAGAGAACAGCGCAATCCCCCAAGGAGCTATTTCCACCCATGGTCAGTATGTTGTCGATCATTCCCCCAGCCACAACGCAACCCGATGGCATAAGCATCCCGGGCATCGTGATCAGCCTCGGCATCGGCGTGGCCTTCTGGCTCGTGGCCACGTTCATCATCTCGCGGATCACCAGGCGCATCGCTGCCGGAAGCAATTTCTTCAAGAAGCCCATGTTTAAATGGGTGGCACCGGCGATCCGCGCCCTGGACCATGAGAGGCGGGTGCAGCGCGCCGAAACCATCGGCTCGCTGCTGAACAGCGTGGTGGGAGTGCTGGTGGTCATCATCACCGGCATGTATGTCCTGCAGAACCTGGATATCAACATCGCTCCCCTGCTGACCAGCGTGGGAATCCTGGGTGTCGCCATCGGCTTCGGCGCCCAGCAACTGATCCGCGACTTCCTGTCCGGGATCTTCATTACCATTGAAGACCAGTACGGCATCGGCGACGTCATCGAAACCAGCGAAGTGGTGGGCGTGGTGGAGTCCATGGGACTGCGGATCACCCGGGTCCGCTCTGACGACGGCGCCATCTGGTACCTGCGCAATGGTGAAATCCTGCGCGTGGGCAACCGGTCGCAGGGCCGTTACCTGCCGCTGCATGAGTCCGACGACGGCACCACAGACCAGGCCTCGGCGCATGTGGAGACCAAGAAGACCGACCAGAAAGCCGGTGAATAGCATGACGCTTCCCATTGAGCCGCGCCCTGGTGTCCCGGGCCCCCTCCAGCCGCAGCGGCCCCAGCTGATGCAAAATGACCCTTTCAGCCAGCCGGCGTACACCGACAGTTTCTACGACGCAGTGGGTGGCCACGATACGTTCGTGAAGCTCATCGACGTTTTCTACGACGGCGTCGCCACCGATCCGCTGCTGCGGCCGATGTACCCGGAGGAGGACCTGGCCCCGGCAAAGCGCAGGTTCCTGATGTTCCTGGAACAGTACTGGGGCGGGCCCACAACCTACGGTGAGGAGCGGGGGCATCCCCGCCTGCGGATGCGGCACATGCCCTTCAAAGTCACACCCGAGGCAAAGGACCGGTGGCTGTTCCACATGCGCGCGGCCGTGGACGCCCTGGACCTGCCGCCGTTGTATGAGGGAACCCTGTGGGAGTACATGGAGCGGGCGGCGCTGTCCATGGTGAACAGCCCCTCCGACGCCTGATGCCGGCCCGTCAGAGGCCTGGGATTACAGGAGGCCGCTGCCGGTGCGTGCCAGGACGTGCCCGCGCGGGCCACTGAGTCGGAACCATCGGCCGGCACGGTAGAGCGCCTGGTCCCCTTCAGCGAGGAAACCCAGGGCGAGGGCTGCGAAGGCAGCACCGGCCGGCAGGCCGGAGTGGTCCAGTTCCCGCCCCCACACGGCAGCCCGGGCGTTGTTTACGATCAGGGCGCCGGGCTTGTCCGGCACAATGCCAGCCACTTCGGCGATGCCGGCTTCGGCGGCCTCCCGCAGGTGGGCATCGCTGATGGGGCCCAGCGGCTCCCATCCGCCCCGCGGGGCGCCAACCCCGGTCCAGGATTCGGTGACGGTGGCGGGCGGAACCGGCAGCTCGACGTCGGACTCTCCGGCGCGGGCCAGCCGGTCCAGGACAGCCGCCAACGGCACTGTGACGTCCGTTGCGGACGGGTCCGCCAGCGCCATGGTGCGCAGGCCCAGGATAGTGGGGGTCGATTCACCGAGCAGCCGGGGCCGCAAAACGCAGACGTAGGCCGCCAGGACGGAACCGGCGGCCTGGAGCCGGATGGCGCCGTCGTCAATGGCTTTAGCACGGGTGGCGAACGTCTTCAGGTCCGCAAGATCCCTGGGGTCGGCGAAACGGAAGGACGAAGTGAGGAGATCAGACACACCAAGAACACTACCGGCTGCGCGCAGGTTGAGTGGTTCCGCGGGCGCCGTCTAGAGTCGGACCATGACTGAAGCCGAAGCCGGACTGCTGGCGCCGCCCAGTGGCGATCCCACCTCATCGCTGATCGAACTGCTGGACCTTGGCGATCTTGAAGGTGCCCGGACGGACGAGGACATCTTCCTTGGCCCCTCCCAGCGGCAGCCGCACCACCGGGTATTCGGCGGCCAGGTGCTGGCGCAGTCCCTCGTCGCCTCGACCAGGACCGTTGATCCGGATCGGTTGGTCCACTCGATGCACGGGTACTTCCTGCGGCCCGGCGACGCCAACAAGCCCATCACGTTCGGTGTCGAGCGGCTCCGGGACGGCAGGTCCTTTTCCGCCAGGCGCGTCCACGCGTACCAGGACGGGGTGCCCATCCTGTCCATGATTGCTTCCTTCCAGGTCGAAGCCGAGGGGATCGACCACTCTTCCGTGATGCCGGCGGGGATCCCCGATCCGGAGTCGCTTCCCAGCACGGCGGACCTGCTGGGAAAGTTTGACCATCCCGTGGCCCGGCATTGGGCATACGAGCGGCCCTTCGATATCCGGCACGTTGACCCTGCGCTGTACGTCTCGGCAACCGGACCGCGCGAGGCGCGCAACGCCGTCTGGATGAAGACCCTCGGGCCCGTGCCGGACAATCCCAACCTGCACCGTGCAGCCTTGGCCTACGCCAGCGACTACACCCTCCTCGAGTCAATCCTCCGGAGGCATGGGCTGAGCTGGATCACGCCCGGGATGAACGTTGCCAGCCTGGACCACGCCATGTGGTGGCACCGTCCGGCGCGGGTGGACGACTGGCTGCTCTATGTCCAGGAGTCCCCTAGCGCCCAGGGTGCCCGCGGACTGGCCACCGGCAAGATCTTCAACCGGGAAGGCCAGCACGTCGCGTCCGTGGCCCAGGAGGGCATGGTGCGGGTCCCCGCCGACACGGATGAGTCGCACAAGAATCAGGGGTGACGACATAAGGCCGGCGCCCTGGGGGCGCCGGCCTTATGTCCACGTCGTGGTTGTTCCCGCGGCGGAGTCCCGCCGACCCAGTCGCTAGTCGCGGGTCAGCCGGCGGTGGGTCACACGGTGCGGCTTGGCCGCATCGGGGCCCAGGCGCTCTACCTTGTTCTCCTCATAGGATTCGAAGTTGCCCTCGAACCAGTACCACTTGGAGGGGTTTTCCTCGTCACCTTCGTAGGCGAGGATGTGCGTGGCCACTCGGTCAAGGAACCACCGGTCGTGGGAGACGACCACTGCACAGCCGGGGAACTCCAGCAGGGCGTTTTCAAGGCTGCTGAGGGTTTCAACGTCGAGGTCGTTGGTGGGCTCATCGAGGAGCAGCAGGTTACCGCCCTGCTTCAGGGTCAGGGCCAGGTTCAACCGGTTCCGTTCACCACCGGACAGGACGCCGGCCTTCTTCTGCTGGTCCGGGCCCTTGAAGCCGAAGGCTGCAACGTATGCGCGGGACGGCATCTCCACGTTGCCGACCTGGATGAAGTCCAGCCCGTCCGAGACAACCTCCCACAGGGTCTTGTTGGGGTCGATGCCGCCGCGGCTCTGGTCCGCGTAGGAGATCTTGACCGACTCGCCGATCTTCAGGTCGCCGCCGTCGAGCGGTTCCAGTCCCACGATTGTCTTGAACAGCGTGGTCTTGCCAACACCGTTGGGGCCGATGACGCCCACGATGCCGTTGCGCGGCAGGCTGAAGGACAGCCCGTCGATCAGGGTCCGGTCCTCAAAGCCCTTCTGCAGGTTCTTGGCCTCCAGCACCACGCCACCGAGGCGGGGTCCCGGCGGGATCTGGATCTCTTCGAAGTCGAGCTTGCGGGTGCGGTCTGCTTCCGCGGCCATTTCCTCGTACCGGGCCAGGCGCGCCTTCGACTTGGTCTGGCGGCCTTTGGCGTTGGAGCGGACCCAATCAAGTTCTTCCGCAAGGCGCTTGGCCTGCTTGGCGTCCTTCTTGCCCTGGATCTCAAGGCGGGCGCGCTTCTTCTCCAGGTAGGTGGAGTAGTTGCCTTCGTAGGGGTAGAGGTGGCCGCGGTCCACCTCGGCGATCCATTCCGCCACGTGGTCGAGGAAGTAGCGGTCGTGGGTGACGGCGAGGACTGCGCCCGGGTAGCTCGACAGGTGCTGCTCAAGCCACAGCACGCTCTCGGCATCCAGGTGGTTGGTGGGCTCGTCGAGCAGCAGCAGGTCCGGCTTCTGGAGCAGGAGCTTGCAGAGGGCTACACGGCGGCGCTCACCACCGGAAAGGTTGGTGACATCGGCGTCGGCCGGCGGGCAGCGGAGGGCGTCCATGGCCTGCTCGAGTTGGGAGTCGAGGTCCCAGGCGTCGGCGGCGTCAATGGCTTCCTGCAGCTTGCCCATCTCTTCGAGGAGGGTGTCGTAATCGGCGTCGGGGTTGGCCATTTCCTCGGAGATCTCATTGAAGCGCTGGATCTTGCCGTAGATCTCGCCGACACCTTCCTGGACGTTGCCCAGGACAGTCTTTTCCTCGTTGAGTGGCGGCTCCTGGAGCAGGATGCCCACGCTGTACCCGGGGCTGAGCCTGGCCTCGCCGTTTGAGGGCGTGTCCAGTCCGGCCATGATCTTGAGGATGGTGGACTTACCGGCACCGTTGGGGCCCACAACACCAATCTTGGCGCCCGGGAAGAAGGACATGCTTACGTCATCAAGGATGAGCTTTTCGCCAACGGCCTTGCGGGCCTTGGTCATTGTGTAGATAAATTCCGCCATAGTCTCAAATCTAGTGGGTCGGCGGGCAGATCTCACATTTGCCGGGGTCCTCCGGCTCGATCAGGACCCGACGAAGCACTTCCCGCTGGCGAGGACGGGCAGGACCGTGACGGTCACCGCTCCTTCACGGACCTGGCCGATGACGCAGTCCTTGCCTTGCAGCACTGCCGCCTCGATGGCGTCCGCTTCCAGCCCGGTGGGCGTGCGGCTTTGCGAGACCTGGAGCACTCCGGGGGCGATGCCTGCCCCCGTCAAAGCGTCGCTTACCTGGCCGGTGGCAGGTTTTGGTGCCGCTGCGGCCAACTTGGTCAGGGAGTCTGTGACCGTCCGTTTCACCTTCTCAGTGGCTGCGGCATCCGCGGCAGGCGACGAACTTCCGGAGGTGTCCGCCAGGGCACCGATGTTGCCCTCACCGGGGGTTGCAGAAGCCGAGGGCCGGGCAGACGGTGTCTGGGTGGCCGGGCCGGCAGTTGAGGGCGCGGGGCCGGCGGCCTGGTCCATGGTTGGTTCGTTGGATGCCGGACCGGCAACGCACCCTGTCAAGAGTGTTGCCAGGACGGCGCACGCCAAGGCTGCACCGGCCCGGGTGTTCTGCCGGTGGAAAGGAGTGTGCCGCATGGTGCCATTCTGCCATGGCCCTGTTGGCGGACGGGCGGTGGGCGGCCGGGGGTGCCGCCGTTCCGCCCGTCCGGGACTGGAAGGGAAGCGCTGAACAGTGATTCGTGGTTCCTAGACTTCTGCGAGTTCCCCTGTTTCGAGGTCGAGTGAGGCCAGGGCACCGTCGCTGTCCTGGATCAGGAGCGCGGCACGGTCCTCATCGTCCGGATGGTCGTCCTCCCGGTCCTCCGGTTCATCCTGGACTTGATCCATGCCGGATGGGAGCCCCTGATCGGATGCCGGCGGTTGCTCCACAAGCGAGAGCGCCGGCCGTGAGGATGTCCGGATGAAATTGGCCGAGCCCAGGGACAGGTCATGTCCCACAGTGTCCGCGTCGATGACGGTGGAGTGGTAGACGCGCCCGTCTTTCTCCCAGGTGCGGATCTTCAGCTTGCCAACCACGATGACCGGCTGGCCTTTCCTGATGCTGCATCCAAGGGTTCCTGCGAGTTGGCGGTACCCCTGGACGGTGAACCAGTTGGTGTGCCCGTCCTGCCAGGTTTTGGATTCCCGGTCAAAACGGCGGCTGGTGGAACCGACGCGGAAAGAGGCCGTGGCCACTCCCCCGGGCGTGGTGGAACTCGTTATCTCGGTGGCCACGAAGCCCCGGATGGTGATCGTTTCGCTCATCTCTTCGTCCTGTCTCAATGGTGGCGCCCTTTGCAGGCATGACCAGCATTGCGCCGGATAGCGGCCGGAAGGAGGGACGGGCCGGCGTATGTGGACAAAACGGGTCCAGGCGCCGCTGTGGAGGGGCAGTGGGTGCTCGATGACAGCGCCGGCACCTCCGGCAAGGTAAACTTTTTCAGGCGCCGGCGTACAGGCCGGAACCCGATGCCTCAGTAGCTCAGGGGATAGAGCAGCGGCCTTCTAATCCGCCGGTCGGGGGTTCGATTCCCTCCTGGGGCACCCTGTCAACGCCCCGGTCTTCGGACCGGGGCGTTTCTGCTTAACCCGGGCTAGGCCTGCAGCCGGTGCGGCGCTTCGACGAGCGACCGGATGACACTGCCGGCGGCGCCCAGCAGGGCCCCCGACTCCCCCACGGCCGAGACCGACACCTGGCCGGACCCGTACTTGCCCGGCGCGTACTTCTCCAGGCTGTCCAGCAGCGGACCGCGCAGCCACGGTTCCAGGACAGCGAAGTGGCCTCCGAGTACGACAGAGTAAATATTGACCACCCGTGCCGTCGAGGCGAGCGCTATGCCCAGGCAGCGCGCCGCGCGCTCGACGGCGGCCAGCGCCCCCGGCCGCCCGGCGTCAAGCGCCTGCAGGAGAGCGGACATGGAGGCCGAGCGTGAACTGCCGGATCCGATCCCGGCAGCATCGAAGATGGCATCCTGGCCTGCCACGGTTTCCAGGCACCCGGTCCCGCCGCACGAGCATCGGCCGCCGTCGGGCTCCACCACGATATGCCCCACTTCGCCGGCATGGCCACCAGGGCCCGTGAAGAGTTCGGACCCGATCACCAGGCCGCCACCTACCCCCACCTCGCCGGAGACAAAGAGGAAATCCGAGGCTCCTTCCGGCCGGTGCCGCAGCTCGGCCAGGGCGGCGGCGTTGGCTTCGTTGAAGAGTGCAACTCCGAGCGGCGCTTCGGGAAGCACGGCACCAAGGTCCAGCTCTACGTTGGCCCATCCCAGGTTGGGCGCCGTGACCACCCGCGCCGCGGCAGGATCCACCAGCCCGGGCACGGCCAGTCCGCCACCGAGGACTTCAACTCCCTGCTCCCCCGCCGCGCTCCGGACCCTGGCGGCCAGGACGGCGAGCGCAGCCATGACGGGCCCGTCCATGCTGTTGCGGTTGTCCCGCTCCTGCACCTCCCGGACCAGCACGGCGCCGGACAGGTCAACAACTGCCGCGGAAATGTAGTCCACATTGATCTCCATCCCCATGACCGCCCGGCCCGGGTTGAGTTCCAGCCCGACACCCGGCCGGCCCCGCCCCTGCGGGTTCAAGCCGATTTCGCGGACGATGCCGGCGTCCAGGAGATCCAGCACCAGGCTGGAGACAGATGCTTTCGTCAGGCCGGTCACGGCGGCCAGTTGGGCACGGCTGGGATGGACCCCAAAAGGGAACTCGGCGATGGCCCCAAGGACCAGGGCAAGGTTGCTGCGCCGGACATCCCCCACGCTTCCAGGAGTCGTCCCCCCAGGTCCCGCCACCACAGGCGCAGGCATCACCATTACAACGCTCCTCAGTCAGCCCACAGGTCCGGGCCCACCGCCATGAGGCTCGCCGGACCCTTGACCCCACCCTACGTCCCCTCATATAGTTCAAGCAATGAACTAAAGCTTCGCAAACCCGCGGAGCACACGATCGCAAGGACGCATCATGACTCTTTCCCCCACCCCCGCTGACAAATTCACTTTCGGCCTGTGGACCGTGGGCTGGACCGGCGCCGACCCGTTCGGCGTGGCCACCCGTGCCGCCCTCGATCCGGTGGAAGCAGTCCACCGGCTCAGCGAACTGGGCGCCTACGGCATCACCTTCCACGACAACGACCTCATTCCCTTCGATGCTACGGCTTCTGAGCGGGAGCTGATCCTGAAGAACTTCCGCGCAGCCCTGGCGGAAACCGGGCTGAAGGTTCCGATGGTCACCACCAACCTGTTCAGCCACCCGGTCTTCAAGGACGGCGGCTTCACCTCCAACGACCGTTCCATCCGCCGCTTCGCCCTGTCAAAGGTCCTGCGCAACATCGACCTCGCCGCCGAGTTCGGCGCCGAGACCTTCGTCATGTGGGGCGGCCGGGAAGGCAGCGAATACGACGGGTCCAAGGACCTCGCCGCCGCCCTGGACCGGATGAAGGAAGGCGTGGACACGGCAGCGGGCTACATCAAGGACAAGGGCTACAACCTGCGCATCGCCCTGGAGCCAAAGCCCAACGAACCCCGCGGCGACATCTTCCTGCCCACCGTAGGCCACGGCCTGGCCTTCATCGCCCAGCTGGAACACGGAGACATCGTGGGCCTGAACCCGGAGACCGGCCACGAGCAGATGGCCGGGCTGAACTTCACCCACGGCATCGCCCAGGCGCTCTGGGCCGGCAAGCTCTTCCACATCGACCTCAACGGACAGCGCGGCATCAAGTACGACCAGGACCTCGTCTTCGGCCACGGCGACCTCACCAGCGCCTTCTTCACCGTGGACCTGCTCGAAAACGGCTTCCCGGGCGGCGGCCCGAAGTACGACGGCCCGCGCCACTTCGACTACAAGCCCTCCCGCACCGACGGCTACGACGGCGTCTGGGAATCCGCGAAGGCCAACATGTCCATGTACCTCCTGCTCAAGGAACGCGCCCTGGCCTTCCGCGCCAACCCGGACGTCCAGGAAGCCCTCAAGGCCTCCGGCGTCTTCGAACTCGGCGAACCCACGCTCAAGGCCGGCGAAAGCACCGCGGACCTGCTCGCTGACGCCGCCTCCTTCGAGGACTTCGACGCCGACAAGGTCGCCGAGCGCTCCTTCGCGTTCGTCCGCCTCAACCAGCTCGCCATCGAACACCTCCTGGGCGCCCGGTAGGCCATGGCACTCGTCGCAGGGATCGACAGTTCCACCCAGTCCTGCAAAGTAGTGGTCCGCGACGCGGACACCGGCGCGCTGGTCCGCCAAGGCCGCGCCGGCCATCCCGACGGCACCGAGGTCCATCCGGACCACTGGTGGACGGCGCTGCAGAAGGCGATTGCCGAAGCGGGCGGCCTGGATGACGTGGCCGCCATCTCCGTCGGCGGCCAGCAGCACGGCATGGTGTGCCTCGACGCAGACGGCGCGGTTGTCCGCCCTGCATTGCTGTGGAACGACACCCGCAGCGCCGGGGCGGCTGCTGAGCTCATCAACGGCGCCGGCGGCGGGGACCCCGTGGCCGGCGCCCGGTACTGGGCCGGCGCCACGGGCACCGTCCCGGTGGCCTCGCTGACCATAACCAAGCTGCGCTGGCTGGCGGAGAACGAACCGGACAACGCCGCAAAGGTGGCTGCCGTGTGCCTCCCGCACGACTGGCTGACCTGGCGGCTCGCCGGCTTTGGCCCGGGCAGCGGCGGGGAAGGCCTGGCGGCGCTGGCAACGGACCGCTCGGATGCCTCCGGCACCGGGTACTACTCGACGGCGGAGGGCAGGTACCTGCCGGACGTCCTGGCAGCCGCGCTGGGACATGTCCCGGCCCTCCCCAAGGTCCTCGGCCCGCTGGAGCCGGCGGGCCGGACCCCCGCAGGCAGCATGCTCGCCGCAGGTGCCGGGGACAACGCGGCGGCTGCGCTCGGCGCCGGAGCGGAACTGGGCGACGTCGTCATGTCCTTGGGCACCTCCGGCACCGTCTTTGCCATTTCGGACACGCCTGCGGCAGATGCATCGGGGCTGGTGGCGGGCTTCGCCGACGCTGCCGGGCACTACCTTCCGCTGGTGTGCACATTGAACGCCGCGCGGGTTTTCGATGCCACGGCCGCCCTGCTGGGAGTGGACCTGGCAGAGTTCAACAGGCTGGCACTGTCCGCTGAACCGGGCGCCGGAGGGCTGACCCTGGTCCCGTACTTCGACGGGGAGCGGACGCCCAACCTGCCGGACGCCACCGGCTCCCTGCATGGCATCACGCGGGCCAACTACACCCCCGCCAACCTGGCACGTGCCGCCGTCGAAGGCGTGGTCTGTTCCCTGGCCGACGGCCTGGCAGCGCTCCAGGACCAGGGCGTGGCCGCCCGGCGGATCCTCCTGGTGGGCGGCGGCGCCCAGTCCGACGCCGTGCAGGACGTCGCAGCGCGCCTGCTGGGAACCCGCGTCACGGTTCCCCGGCCGGGCGAGTATGTCGCGGATGGAGCGGCCCGCCAGGCCGCCGCGGCACTCACCGGACATTTCCCCGCGTGGGCGTCGGACGCCGTCGACCTCCCCGGGGCAACGGACGACGCCGGTGTGCTGGCCCGGTACCGCCGGCTCGCCTCGGCTTACGCCTAGGACGGTCCGCAAAACCAGGAAGGACCCGGACCGCTGGCAGCGGTCCGGGTCCTTCCATGTGGGGCGCAGGCTCCTGCCTGCGGAAAACGTCGGCAGGAGCCCGCGGTCTGTATCAGGTCAGGCGAACGGGAGGACGAGCTCCGCGTACCGCTCCTTGACCGTGGCCAGGACGGTGTTGCCGTCCGTGTCCCAAATCTCCTGGTTGAAGATCTCCACCTCGATGTCTCCGGTATAGCCGGCGTCCCGGACCCAGGTGCCGATCGTTGCGAAGTCCACCACGCCGTCGCCCATGTACCCGCGGGACAGCAGCGGGTCCGCGGCGATGGGCATGTTGAAGTCGCACACCTGGTAGGAGGCGATCCGGTTTTCCCGGCCCGCTCGCCCGATCTGCGCCTTCAGTTCCGGGTCCCACCAGACATGGAAGGTGTCCACGGCGACGCCCACCGTTGAGGCGTCGAAAGGCGCTGCGAGGTCCAGCGCCTGCCCCAGGGTGGAGATCAGGGCACGATCGGCCGCATACATCGGGTGCAGCGGCTCCAGGACCAGGCGGACGCCGTGTTCCGCGGCGAACGGGACCAGGTCCGCGAGCCTGTCGGCAACACGCTGCCGCGCTCCCACGACGTCCTTCTCCCCCGGGGCAAGGCCTCCGACCACCAGGAACAGTTCCCGGGTATCCAGGGCCACGGCTTCAAGGATTGCTGCCCGGTTGTCCGCGAGCGCGGCCGCCTGGCCCTCGGCGTCAGCCGCGGTGAGGAACCCGCCGCGGCACAGTGAGGAGACGCGCAGGCCGGCGTCCTTGATCAGGCGGGCCGCCTTATCCAGGCCGGCTTCCGCCACGCGGTCCCGCCACGGGCCGATCGAGGGAATGCCGGCGTTGACGCACCCTTCCACGACCTGGGCGAGCGTCCACTTCTTGGTGGTGGCGCTGTTGATGGAAAGGCGCGCGAAGTTGCTCATACCCCCACCCCGTTGATGCGCAGGTAGTCGGACATCCGGAAGGCGGCCAGTGCGGGGTCCTTCAGCAGTCCGGCCTGGTCCGCCAGTTCGAAGGTCCTGGCCAGGTGGCAGACCGAGCGGCCGGAGTGCAGGCCGCCCACCATCTGGAAGCCCGGCTGCTTGCCGTTGAGCCAGGACATGAAGGCGATGCCCGTCTTGTAGTAGAAAGTGGGTGCGCTGAAGATGTGCTTGCCCAGTTCGCGGGTGGAGTCGAGGATTTCGCGGGCTTTGGCGGCGTTGCCGGCGTCGTAGTTCTGCAGGGCCACCGAGGCGGCCGGGTAGATTGCCGCGAAGATTCCCAGCAGGGCGTCGGAGTGGTGGCTGCCGTCGCCGTCGATGAGTTCCGGGTAGTTGAAGTCGTCGCCGGTGTAGAGCCGGACGCCTTCGGGCAGGGCTGCCCGCAAGGCCACCTCGTGGCTCGCATCGAGCAGCGAGACCTTGACGCCGTCAACCTTGGCCGCATTGTCCTTGATGAGGCCGAGGAACGTTTCGGTGGCCGTGGCAACGTCATCCGATCCCCAGTAGCCGGCGAGGGCGGGATCGAACATGGTGCCCAGCCAGTGCAGGATGACCGGCTGGTCCACTTCCTGCAGGAGGGTGGAGTACACCTTCAGGTAGTCTTCGGGGCCGCCGGCCACCTTCGCCAGGGCGCGGGATGCCATGAGGATGACCTTGGGTCCGGCCTCGGTGACGACGGCGATTTGCTCGCGGTAGGCCTCCAGGACGGCCTTGATGCCGGCCTCGCCGGAGGGCAGGGCGTCGATGTCGAGCTGGTCGGTGCCTGCGCCGCAGGAGACCAGGTCGCGAACGGACTTGCCCGCGGTTGCCGCATTGCCGGCCGAAACCACCGAGGCGGCTTCTACGCCTGTGCGCTTGATGAGCTGCTGGGTGGCGGCCCAGTCCAGGCCCATGCCGCGCTGGGCGGTGTCCATGGCGTCGGCCACGCCGAGGCCATAGGACCACAGCTCGTGGCGGTACGCCATGGTGGCGTCCCAGTCCAGCCGTGCCGGGGCACCCGGGGTATTGTCGGCGAGCACTTCAGGGATGACGTGGGCAGCCGCGTACGCCCGGCGCGCGGTCAGGGGTGCCGTGGGGCGGCCCCAGGCGGCGCCGCCCTGCAGCCGGTATTCCCTGGTGCCGCCGTCTTCGGAGGGAAGGATGAGGGAAGTCATTAGAGGGTGATCTCCGGGATGTCGATGGTGCGCCGTTCGTCGTTGGACTGCAGCCCCAGCTCGGCGAGCTGGACGCCGCGGGCGGCGGAGAGCAGGCCGAAGCGGTGTTCGCGGCCGGCGACGACGTCGCGGAGGAATTCCTCCCACTGCAGCTTGAAGCCGTTGTCCAACTCGGCGTTGGCGGGTACTTCCTGCCACTGGTCGCGGAATGACTCGGTGACCGGAAGGTCCGGGTTCCAGACCGGCTTGGGAGTGTGGGCGCGCTGCTGGGCGACGCACTTGTTCAGGCCGGCAACAGCCGAACCATGGGTGCCGTCCACCTGGAACTCCACCAGTTCGTCGCGGTATACCCGGACGGCCCAGGAGGAGTTGATCTGGCCGATGACGTCGTCCCCGGCCGGTGTCTCGAGCTCGAAGATGCCGTAGGAGGCGTCATCGGCAGTGGCCTTGTACTCCTTGCCGGCCTCGTCCCAGCGTGCCGGGATGTGGGTGGCGGTCTTGGCGTTGACGCTCTTGACCTTGCCGATGATGCCTTCCAGCACGTAGTTCCAGTGGCAGAACATGTCGGTGGTCATGCCGCCGCCGTCTTCCTTGCGGTAGTTCCAGGACGGGCGCTGGGCCGCCTGGATGTCGCCCTCGAAGACCCAGTAGCCAAATTCGCCGCGAATGGACAGGATGCGGCCGAAGAAGCCTTCGTCCACCAGCCGGCGGAGCTTGACCAGGCCGGGGAGGTACAACTTGTCGTGGACAACGCCGGCGGTGACGCCGGCTTCCTTGCCGATGCGGGCCAGTTCGATGGCCTCTTCCAGGGTTTCTGCCGTCGGCTTCTCCGTGAAGATGTGCTTGCCGGCCAGCATGGCCTTCTTGAGCGTGGCGGCGCGCAGGCTGGTCATGGAAGCGTCGAAGACGACGTCCACAGTGGGGTCGTTGATCACGGCGTCCAGGTCCGTGGTCCACTCGGACACCTTGTGCTTTTCCGCCAGCTCGCGGATTTTGGCCTCGTTGCGGCCCACCAGGATGGGCTCAACCTGGACGCGCGTGCCGTCTTCCAGGGTGAAGCCGCCGGCGTCGCGGATGGGCAGGATGGACCGCAGCAGGTGCTGGCGGTAGCCCATGCGGCCGGTGATGCCGTTCATGGCAATACGGATCGTTTTAGTTTCGAAGCCCATGTGTCCTCCACGGTGAGTGAGCAAAGTGTACTCAAGACGAATCGGGAAAGCGCATTCCCTCTGTTTCCATGATGCACCGCACCGTTCCGCTTGGCAAGCGCTTTCCGGAAGTAGTTTGAACTGTCATAATGTCCTTACCCTTTGAGCCCGCCCCGACCACCAGGAGATGCTGTGGCTGCTAGTACCCTTACCGAGGTTGCCCGCCTCGCCGGCGTCTCGCCTGCCACGGCCTCACGCGTGTTGAACGGCTCAGCCCGGACCCCCGGCAAGGACATTGCCGAGCGCGTCCGCCAAGCGGCCGACTCACTGGGCTACATCCCCAATGCGCAGGCCCAGGGCCTCGCGAAATCCAGCTCCGGACTCATCGGCCTGATTGTCCACGACATCGCCGACCCGTATTTCGCCGCCATTGCCCGCGGCGTGCAGGATGCCGCACGGGAACAGCGGAAAATGGTGCTCCTCGCCACCACCGGGGGCGGACCTGCGGAAGAAAAGGAAGCCGTGGCGGCTTTCGCTGCCCGCCGTGCAGATTCGATCGTGATCGCCGGCTCCCGGTCCTGCCGGACCGAGGACCAGGAAGGCAACGCGCAGCTGGCCGCAGAACTCGACCGGTACTGCCGCAACGGCGGCAGGGTGGCAGTGGTGGGGCATGCAGTGGTGGGTGCCACCGCATTGGAGGGCTACCACGTCGTCGAAGTCCCCAACCAGGAGCTTGCCGGCCGGTTGGCCACGGAACTGGCCGCCGGCTGGGACGGCGATTTTGTGATTATCGGCGGTCCCGAAGGCCTGTACACCTCCGATGACCGGATCCGCGGCTTCCAGGACGGCCTGGCCCGGGCCGGGCGCCGGCCGGCGGAGGTGCTCAGGAGCGCCTTCAACCGGGCCGGCGGCTACGAGGCCGGCCTGCAACTGGCTGCACGCATCAAGGCAGCCTCGGCCGCGGACTCCGCCGCTCCGAAGATGTGCATTTTCGCGGTCAACGACGTGATGGCGATCGGCGCCGCGGCAGCCCTTCGGTCCGAGGGGCTGCGGATCCCCCGCGACGCCTCAATCGCCGGCTTTGATGACATCGAAACGCTCCGGGACTTCAGGCCTGCCCTCTCTACCGTCCGCTTGCCGCTTGAAGACATTGGCCGGCTTGCCACCCGGGCCACCCGCCCCCGGCCTGCCGGTGAGGACCAGGAAGCCGGCCCCGACGAAGCCGTTACCGGGGAGGTCACGCTTCGGCGCAGCACCGAGGCCGCCGCCGTATGATTTCGCGCAGGATCACCGCGGTTCCGGCGCGCGCTGAAGCCGCCGGCCCCCGGCCCGCCATCCTGGTCCTGCCGGGCGGCGGTTACGCGCGCCAGGCGGACCACGAAGCCGAGCCGGTCGCGGAATGGCTCGCATCGCTGGGTATCCACGCTTTCGTCCTGCGCTACCGCGTGGCCCCGGACCGCCACCCCGCACCCCTTGAAGACGCCAAGGCGGCCATGCTCTTCATCCGGAGCGGACCGCACGGCCTCGCCGTGGACCAGAAGCGCGTGGGAGTCCTGGGATTCTCGGCCGGCGGCCACCTGGCGGCCACACTGTCCACGGCAGCAGGCACCGGCAACCGGGGCCTCGACGTCGAGGCCGCCGTCCCGGACCTCTCAGTGCTTTGCTACCCGGTGGTGTCCCTGGTCCACGACATGCATCAGGGGTCTGTGGACAACCTCCTCGGCGAGCTGCCGCCGTCGGACCTCCTTGCGGCCCTGTCCGCCGAGCTGAACGTGACGGCCAGGACCCCGCCGGCTTTCCTCTGGCACACCGCGGACGACGACGCGGTCCCGGTTGGCAACAGCCTGGACTACGCCAAGGCGCTGATCGCCGCCGGCGTACCCGCCGAACTGCATGTCTTCCCGGAGGGGCGGCACGGCCTGGGCCTCGCAGCAGGCGAGCCGGGACCCGGACAGTGGACGTCCCTGTGCGCGTCATGGCTGGAACGTGCCGGCTGGACCGATTCAACGGCCGAAGCAGCCCGCACCGCAGCCGGTGGCCGCGGCAGCTAGCGTTACCTAGTCCCGCCGGCCCACAGCGCGGATGGTCCAGCTCGCCGAGTGGGAGCCGCCCGGCTCGAGGTGTATCAGGTCTGTTCCGGAATTGAAGGCGTCCGGCGGGCAAGTCATGGGCTCAACCGCCAGGCCCAGCCGGTCCGGACCAACAGGCTTGTCCCCCGTATGCACCTGGACCCAGGGCCACTCCGGCCCCCATTCCAGCTCCACGCCCGTTCCCGACGGATCCAGTACCCGGACGCAAGCCAACCCGGCCCCGTCGCGGGAGATACCGGTAAAAGCGTGGTCGATCTTGACCGGCCCCAGCCTGCGCGGTAGGCGGAAGTCGAACGCGTCCTGCTCCACCTGCCGCATGGCCACCGGGAGCAAACGGTCCGGGGTGACCTCGAGGTAGGCGCCGGCCGGAAGTTCCAGCGTCCAGTCATCCAGCGGAGCAGTGCCGGCCACAAGGTAGGGATGGGGGCAAACGCCGTACGGCGCGGCCCGGGTACCGGCGTTGACAGCGGTGACCGTACCTCGGAGGCCCTCCCCGGACAGGGAATAGGCGACCGTGAGTTCCAGGTCGCCCGGGTATTCCGGTCCGGCCGGAACGCGGCAGCCGAGCACCGCCCGGTCCGCCGACGCCTCCAGGACGTTCCAGGCCTGATGGATGGCCAGCCCGTGCAGGGCCGACCCGCGCTCCGGCTCGTTGATGGTGGCTGCATAGGACTGGCCGGCGTAGGCGTAGGTGCCGTCAGCCAGCCGGTTGGGCCACGGCGCGCAGATCACGCCCCGGTAATCCGGAACCCCTCCCTCCGGCCCAAAGCCCACCACCAGATCCCGATCTCCGCAGCGCAGCTCCCGGAGGGAACCGCCGCGGGTGGTCACGACGGCGGTGTAGGGTCCGTGGGCGATGCGGACTTCTGTTCCGGGCATGGCGTCCTTCAACGAGAATTTGTTAGCGCTAAACAGCATACTTCATCCTGCCGGGGCCCGGCTCGTTAGAGTTGCTCCATGGAAGCGGCACCCGACCAGTACCTTATCGCCGCCGTCCGGAGCGCGCTGTGGGAGCTCTCCGATCCCGCGCGTGCCGCCGGCGCGCAGGCGTACATGAAGTCTTCCTTGCCCTCACTGGGCGTCAGGGTCCCGGATGTCCGGCGGATCGCGGCACAGGCCACGGCAGAGTTTCCGCCGGCATCGGCCGGCGGCGTGCGCGCCACGGTGCTGGAACTGTGGCGCACGTCCGCATTCCGGGAAGAACGCTATGCAGCCATTGACCTGACCGGCAACCCCCTGGTTGCCAAGGACCTGGAGATGCTGCCGGTATACGAGGAAATCATCCGCACCGGGGCGTGGTGGGATTTTGTGGACGGCGTGTCCGGCCGGATCTGTGCCCTGCTGCTGGCGCACCCGGTTGAGATGTCCGCGGTTTTGAGGACGTGGAGCCGCGATCCGGACTTCTGGATTCGACGCGCCAGCATCACGTCGCAGCTTCGGGCGAAGCGCGCCACCGACACGGTGCTGCTTGCCGATGTCATTGAGCCGAATCTGGCGGACCGGGAATTCTTTATCCGCAAAGCGATTGGCTGGGCGCTCCGTGAATTCGCCAAAACGGCACCTGAATGGGTGGAGGAGTTCGTCGCCCGGCATCGGCAGGAGCTGAGTCCGTTGTCACGCAGGGAGGCCTTGCGCAGGATCGGCGCCGGCGCCGGCCGGCCTTAGCTCACCGCCGCTAGATCACGGGACGTTCGACGACGGGCTCGTGCGTCTTGCGGAACAGCCGGCGGGTGCCGGGGTCCCAAAAGATCAGGTACAGCCCAAAGAGCAGGGCGGTCAGCGCCGCCGCAATCCGGGCCAGCAGCAGCGCGAAGCCCAGGTCCTGGGTTTGCAGGTAGGGAAAGACGTCCAGCTGGTCCGAAATTGCGTAAATCATGAAGAACGACACCACAAAGTACAGGGCCTTGACCTGCCAGTCGTTCCGGATGCCCGTCACGGCAAAAAGCGGGATCAGCCACACCACGTACCAGGACTGGATGATGGGGGCCAGCAGGACCACTGCGGCCAGGCCGAGCGTGAGGCGGCGCATCAGGCGGTCATGGTCGCCCTTGAAAATCTGCCAGGCGAGGATGCCCACAGCAAGCAGCTTGCCGGCGTCGAACACCCAGCCGGCCGGGACTGAGCCGTCCAGCCCGAACGCGTTGGCAAGGGACCCCACCACCATGCCAAGCAGGCCCACCGGGGCGTACCAGATGGAGAGGCTGCCGGGGGCGGAAAGCCCGTTGATCCAGCCGAAGCCGAAGCCGTTGACCAGGCTCATAAGGGCCAACACTGCCAGGCTCAGGCCGGCCGTGAGCGCCCAGAACGAAACCTTCCGCAGCCACCCCGCATTCCTGCCCGCCCAGAGGAGGCCGATGAACGGCAGGAAGACGATGGTGATGGGCTTGACGGCGATGGACAGCGCCACCAGCACAATGCCCCGGACTTGCCGCCGGGTCGCAGAGTAATAGAGACCGGCCAGCGCCAGCCCGATCATGAGGGAGTCGTTGTGCACGCTGGCGATGAAATTGGTCAGGAAAAGCGGGTTGGCCACGGTCAGCCACAGGGCCCTGTGTGGATTGACGCCGTGCAACTCTGCGAGGCGGGGCACGTAGACCACGCAGAGGCCCACTCCGGCCACGGCAACCAGCCGGAACAGCATGATGCAGGCTTCCGGCTGGACGCTGGTAACCCACACGACGAACTGCTCGATCCAGAGGAACAGCTGGCCATAAGGAACCGGAGCTTCGGTCCACTGTTTGTCTGCGCCCAGCTGAAAATAGTTGGACAGGGCGGAGATACCGTTTTCGTAGGGGTTGAACCCTTCCACCATCAACCGTCCCTGGCCGATGTAGGCATAGACGTCGCGGCTGAACAACGGAACGCTGAACATCATGGGCAACCCCCACGCCACCACAGCCGCCAGGGTGGCGCGCCGGGCTTGATCGCCCCACACCCTGACTTTTTGGCCGAGCCGCAGCCAGGCGCGCACCAGCAGCATTCCCCCTGCCGCGACCAGCACGATGGACAGGGCCACCCCCGGCGCTTCGGTGCGCATCCAGATGAACAGGGGCATGCGGCGGAGTTCGGAGACCGGCGCGAGCCAGCCCACGCCGGCGGAACCGAACATCATGAACACCGACCCCAGGAACCCGGCAAGCAGGGGTGAGCGGGGATTGTCCACCTCGACACCGCCCGCCGGGGCAGTACCGGCCGCCGCCATCTCCCCCGCTGCGGGCACAGGCGCCGTCATCTCAGGAATGTCCAATCTTCTTGCGTTTCCGCTGTTGCCCGGCGGACCACCAAGGCCGGCCGGGACGTGCTCGAAGGCGGCGGGGCGACCCGCCGCGTACCCGAAATCCTAGCATCGGCCGGGCGTCCGGGAGTGTAACGGTAGGCTGGTCCGGTGCCTATATCTAACGAACGAATCGTCTGGATCGACTGCGAAATGACCGGCCTGGACATCAAGAACGACGCCCTCATCGAGGTGGCAGCCCTGGTCACCGATTCGGAACTGAACATCCTTGGGGACGGTGTCGACGTGGTGATCAAGCCCGAGGACGCCGCCGTCGCGCAGATGTCCGACTTCGTCCGGGACATGCACACCAAGTCCGGTCTCCTGGCGGAACTCCCCCACGGCAAGACCATGGCCGAGGCTGAGGCCGCAGTCATGGAGTACATCTCAGCCTGGGTTCCGGATCCGCGGAAGGCACCGCTCGGCGGCAACTCTGTAGGCACGGACCGGGTATTCCTTTCCCGCGACATGCCCGCCGTCGTGGAGCACCTGCATTACCGGGTGATCGACGTCAGCACCATCAAGGAGCTGTCCCGGCGCTGGTTCGCCCGGGCGTACTTCCAGTCGCCGGCAAAAAAAGGCGGCCACCGCGCACTGGGTGACATCAAGGACTCCATTGACGAACTCCGCTACTACCGCGAGGCGGTGTTCGTGCCTGCCCCCGGCCCCGACAGCGCCACGGCCCAGAAGATCGCCCGGCGCATCACCAGCGACGATGCCGCCGGCGAGTAATCTGCGCCACGTTTGGATGAAATTTTGCCGAAATCGCAGAAAGTGGACAAAGCACCCCTTCCGAGCAGGTAAGCTATTTGAGTTGCGTTTCCAGGGAGCCGGTAACACGGAAAGCCCTTGAAGCTCATGGTGGGCGTAGCTCAGTTGGCAGAGCGCCTGGTTGTGGTCCAGGAGGTCGCGGGTTCAACCCCCGTCGCTCACCCTCACGGGGCGGCACTTGCAGCCGTCAACAAAGGAGGCCGCACCGGATATCCGGTGCGGCCTCCTTTGTTGTGTCCCACCAAGATACGTGCAGGGATGCCGGCGGCGCCGGCCCCGAAGCCGAAGGACTAACGAAATGACCGTTCTGCCGATCACCATCTGGGGCGAGCCAGTACTGCACCGCCGGGCGGCGGAAGTCGAAGTTTTCGACGACGAACTGCGCACCCTCATCGCCGACATGTTCGAAACCAACGCCGCCGCCAACGGCGTGGGCCTTGCTGCACCGCAAGTCGGCGTCGGCAAGCGGATCTTCGTCTACAAGTACGCCAACGACGACGGCGCTCCCCCCACCGGGGTACTGGTGAATCCTGTCCTGACCCTGTCCAAGGTCTCCGGCGCCGCCCCGGACCCGGACGAGGAAGAAGAGGGCTGCCTGTCCTTCCCGGGTGAGCAGTATCCGCTCAAGCGGGCCGAGTGGGCCCGCGTGGAAGGCTTCGACGGTTATGGCGAACCGGTGAAGTTCGAGGCTACGGGCTGGTTTGCCAGGGTCATCCAGCATGAGTTCGACCACCTGGACGGCAAGCTGTACGTCAACCGGTTGATGGACCGCTACTCCCGCAAGGCCCTCAAGCAGGCCAAGAAGAACGGGTGGGGTGTTCCGGGGCTGACCTGGATGCCCGGCGTCGATCCCGATCCGTTCGGACACTAACCGGTTCCCGTAGCGCCGTTTAGCTGGCGGTCATCGTCTGCTGCCCGGGGCAGGATGCCAGTACCTGTTTCATGGCATCCTTCTCAGCCGCAGTCACCCACAGACCGTAGGCCGCCTTGACAGAGATCTGCCGGGCCACGTAGTGGCAGCGGATGGCGGTATTTTTCGGCAGCCACGTTGCGGCGTCCCCCGCGCTCTTTTGCTGGTTCGCCTGCCCGTCAGCGGCTATGAGGTTCAGCGGATCGTTGGCCAGGCTCTGGCGTTCCTTGGGCGTCAGCCCCTGCGCACCCTTCTGCCAGGCGTCGCCCAATGCCACCACATGGTCAATTTGCACCGCACTGCTGGTCTCGGCGCCACGGCGGAATTCCACAACCTGTCCGGTGTACGGTTCCTGGAAATGGCCGCCCGTCACCTTGCACGTTGAGCCTTCGGTGAACACCACATCGGCAAGGTCGCGACGCAGGATGTCGTTCCTGGTATCGCAGCCGTTGCGGTCCACATCCAGCCATGCCTGGCCGAAAGCCTCGCGGCTGTAGCCGGTATTCGGTGCCCTGCCCTTCACGGCCAAACCGTCCAGGGCGGAGAGGGCAGCACCCGGGGGCACGGGGTTGGGCTCCGCCACCGGTTTCATCCAGGCGGCAACAAAGACCGGCGCCTCCGTTGGGCCGCTGGCCGCAGGTCCGGCTGCCGCGAACTGTCCGGCCGTGAAGAACCAGAACAGCGCCGCAATAACGGAGATGGCAACAGCAACCAGCAGCCCCCATGCCTGGCGGGAACGTCGGCGCGCACGGCGGTAGGCGGACCAGCTGACAGTCACGGCTCTGATGCCGGGTGGCTAAAGTGGGGCACCCCAAGAGCCTAGGACAGGGAGCGCGGCCGGCCGCCGATATCCACACTGTTGAGGACGAGTGATGGATCACACGGCCATGGCGCTACTGTTCGCGCGTGACCCGTCGGAGATCTTCCTCCGCGGTCGCCAGGAGTTCCTCGAGCTGGCGCACGCGCTTCTCGCTGGCGTCCCCTGCCTGGTGCGCGGCGCGGGCGCCTTCAAGGAGCCTGACAGCTTCCTTGTGGTTGGCCTTGGCCACGTCGAGTGCGTGTTCGAGGGTGGTTTCGTGCTGAAGCGTCGATTCGTTGTCCATGCCACCAGTCTGGTCCGGTTTCCCGGCTGATTCCAGTGAACCAGCCGGGAATTGGCAGGACGTGTCGGTTTTGGTCAGACGGCGATCGCGGCCAGGGCGGCCGCGCTTTCCTTGGCAGGGAACGACGGCGGGTTCACGCCGGCCATTTCCTCCATGACCCGGACCACCTGGCAGCTGTAGCCGAATTCGTTGTCGTACCAGACGTAGAGGACCAGGTTCTTGTCGGTGGACACCGTGGCCAGGCCATCAACAATCCCGGCGCGGCGGGAGCCCACGAAGTCGGTGGAGACAACTTCAGGCGAGTCGATGTAGTCGATCTGCTTGCGCAGGTCCGAGTGCAGCGACATCTCGCGCAGGTAATTGTTCACCTCATCCTTGGTGGTGCCGTTCTCCAGGCTGAGATTCAGGATGGCCAGCGAGACGTCCGGGGTGGGGACCCGGATGGAGCTGCCGGTCAGTTTGCCCAGGAGCTCGGGCAGGGCCTTGGCCACCGCCTTGGCGGCACCGGTTTCGGTGATGACCATGTTCAGCGCGGCGGAACGGCCACGGCGGTCGCCCTTGTGGAAGTTGTCGATCAGGTTCTGGTCGTTGGTGAAGGAGTGCACGGTTTCCACGTGCCCGTGGACCACGCCGAATTTGTCGTTGATGGCCTTCAGGACCGGGGTGATGGCGTTGGTGGTGCAGGAAGCCGCGGACACGATCCGGTCCGAATCGTTGATGTCCCGGTGGTTGATGCCGTGGACGATGTTCTTCAGTTCGCCCTTGCCCGGAGCCGTCAGCAGGACGCGTGCAACGCCCTTGCTCTGGAGGTGCTGGGACAGCCCCTCGGCATCGCGCCAGCGGCCCGTGTTGTCCACCACCAGCGCGTTGTTGATGCCGTAGGCCGTGTAGTCGATGGTGGCGGGGTCGTTCGAGTAGATCACCTGGATACGGACACCGTTTGCCGTGATGGTGTTGGCTTCTTCGTCGACCCGGATGGTGCCCTCGAAGGAACCGTGGACGGAGTCCCGGCGGAGCAGGCTGGCCCGCTTGGAAAGGTCATTGTCAGAACCGCGGCGAACCACGATGGCACGCAGGCGCAGGCCGTGGCCGCCGCCGGCCTTTTCGATCAGGAGGCGTGCCAGGAGCCGTCCGATGCGGCCGAATCCGTAGAGCACCACATCCGTGCTGGTGCGCTCGTCACCGCCACGCTTGCCAACGATCTCGGCGAGTTCGGCGCGGAGGAACTCTTCAAGGGTGGCTCCGTTGCCCTCTTCCTTGAACTTTTGATTAAGGCGGGCGATGTCAATCGCTGCAGCGCCCAGTTCCAGCCCGGCCAGGGTGTTCAGCAGCGGCGCCGTGTCCTCCAGGAGCAGTTCGTCCTTGCTCATCCGGCGCGCGAAGCGGTGTGCCTTGAGGATGTTCATCGTGGACTTATTGATCAGGCTCCGGCCGTGGATGCTGGTCACCACGTTGTTTTCGCGGTACAGCCTGCCGATCACCGGGATCATGGCCTCGGCGAGGGCCTCCCGGCCCATCCACGTATCAAGACAAGAATCAGACGTCTGGCTCACAGAAATACCTTCCTCGGTTCAGCCGTGTACGTCCTCGTACACAGATGTAGGCCACCTGATGATGTCCAGGGGCACCGGCACCTGCAGGGGTCGGCCCCCAGGCACCTGGATCGCGTGCAAAGAAAAACCGCCGATTGCGAACGCAACTTTCGGCGGTAGAACTCCTGCGTCCGGTATCCATTCTAATTTGGCGCAGCTCCCCGATCACGCCTGCGCTGCGTGAAATCACTCACACGGGGCGGCACAGCTCTCAGTTATGGACGGCGGAGTACAGGTTCAGGCTGGCGGAAAAGACCACCCAGGCGAAGTACGGCAACATCAGGAGCCCGGCGGTGGCGTCGATCGGACCGAACCGGACGATCAGGAAGGCCAGGGTCGCGGCCAGGGAACAGATGACCAGAAGCGCCGCCCACAGGGCAGCGGTACCGGCCATGGGGTACATCGCGAAGAACGTCACCGGCCACGCGGCGTTAAGCAGAAGCTGGACGGCGTAACCGGCCAGGGCCGGCCCTTTCAATCGGCCCTTGCACCAAACCAGCCAGGCCGCGGCCGCAACTCCGATGTACAGCACCATCCAGGTGATCCGGAACATCAGCGGCGGCGGCATCCACGGCGCTTTCAGTGAGCCGGCATACCAGCCGCTGGAATTGAGGATGATGGGGATCGACGCCAGCACCCAGGCCGCAGCCGACAGTCCAAGGAACCCGGCAAGGGCGAGAATCCGGGAACGCAGGCCGGGCCGGCGTCCGGCCGTTCCGGCGGCCGGCCGGACATCAGTAATAACGGGCACGGTCCAGCATCCCCAACACAGCGCCCGAGGTCAAACCCGGTTTTGCGGATGGGACAGCCGGTACGCCGGGTTCTGTTCTCCCCTGCCGTTGCCGGCAAGGGAGCGACGGCCATCCATCTACGAGTACCGTTGCCGGCACCCTCCAGCGGCTTACCCGGACACTCGGGCGGGCAGCCCTCGAACGCTGTCCTGTCTAGCCTTGCTCCGGGTGGGGTTTACCTAGCCTTCCCGGTCACCCGGGAAGCTGGTGGTCTCTTACACCACCGTTTCACCCTTACCTGCGCTTTCCGGCGAAGGCCGGAAATGCGGGCGGTCTGTTTTCTGTGGCACTGGCCTGCGGGTTACCCCGAGTGGGCGTTACCCACCACCCTGCCCTGCGGAGCCCGGACGTTCCTCGAGCCACTTGCGTGGCGCGCGGCCGTCTGGCTGTCCCATCCGGGTCCAGTCTACCGGCGCCCCCGACCGCTTTTGTCGCCGGTAGGATCGGACGGTGCTGATTCTGCTCCCCCCTTCCGAAGGAAAGACACCCGCGCGCCGCGGGTCCGCCGTCGACTGGCCCTCGCTGAGTTTCCCGGAGCTCAATCCGTCCCGCGCCAAGGTCCTGGAGGCGCTGGGAACGGTCAGCGCGCATCAGGACGCCCTCGCGTTGCTGGGCGTGGGTGCCTCGCTGCGGGGCGACGTCGAACGCAACACGCGGCTCCACGTCGAGCCTGCTGCCCCGGCCCACAGCATCTATTCAGGCGTCCTGTACGACGCCTTGGGATACCGGAGCCTGACGCCCGCGCAGCGGCGCAAGGCGGACGCGTCCGTGCTGGTGGTTTCCGCGCTGTGGGGGGCCCTTCGCTTTGGCGACAGCGTCCCCGCCTACCGGCTTTCGATGGGGACGGCATTGCCCGACGTCGGCCGGCTGGCTCCGTTCTGGAAGGCACAGTTGGATGACACGCTGGGCCGTGCCGCCGAGGACCACCTGGTGGTTGACTGCCGTTCCAGCACCTACGCGGCCGCGTGGGCGGCGCCGCCGGAGCAGACCGTCACGGTGAATGTGTTCACGGAGGCTGCCGGCGTGCGGAAAGTGGTGAGCCATTTCGCCAAGCACACCCGGGGCGAACTGGCGCGGCACCTGCTGGTACGCCGCGGAAAGGCCCCGGCCGCGGCGTCGGACCTGCTGAAGGTTGCGCGCGAAAAATGGGACGCAGAGCTGGTGCCGGGCACGGCACGCAAGCCCCATGCCCTGAACATCATCCTGCCCGGCTGACCCGCGGGCGGTTCAGGACCATTCGTCCGAACGGACCAGGATGGCGCCGGAGTCCGGGCAGAACACGATCTCATCCGCCGCGGCCGCCTTGATCGCTGCGAGGTCGCCGGGGCTGAGCTTCATGCCCGAAGCCTCCGACGTCCCGTGGAACAACCGCGCGGCGCCCACGCCCCGCTTGGCGAGGGTCTTTTCGTAGACGGCCAGCATGCCCGTATCCAGGCCTGCGGCGAATTCGGCACGCCGGGCCACGAGCCCTGAAGCCTCAGCCGCAACCTCGGCGAGGGCAGCATCCAGCTCGGCCCGGATAGTGCCAAACGAGCCCTGGATGTCATCGACGATCTGCTGCTGGGCTGCCTGCCGTTCCCGCAGCGTATCCAGCCGCTCCAGGATTTCCAGTTCCACGTCCTCGAGGTCGGAGCGCCGCTTGTTGAGCGAGACAATGTCCTTCTGCAGGGCCACCAGGTCCTTCGAAAGTCCGGTGCCGCTGTTGAGCCGGGCTTCGTCGCGTTCGATGCGCGACGCGACCTGTTCGACGTCGGCTTCCGCCCGCTTGAGCGCGGCTTCGGCGTCGTGCACCGCCACCTTGGCAGCACCCAGTTCTCCGTTGGCCACGGAGAGTGCCGCTTCGAGGTCCTTGATGCGGGGATCATTTTCAAGCGTGCGCCGGCGGTTGGTGAGGCCGGTCAGCCTGGCGTCCAGTCCTTGCAGTTCGAGCAACTTCAACTGTTCCGCCGGTGCTGCCTTCGCCACTGTTACCTCCGCTTGATCCCTTCCGGCCCGGGGCCGGGCACCTTACCGGCGCTTCCTAGACTCTATCGCCTGGGCTGCTTCGCCGCCTCGCTGCCAGGCTCAGCCCGGAGTGAGGATGAAGTCCCACGGATCGCTGTTGGTGGTGCTGACCTGGATCTCCAGCTCGTGCCCCTGGTCGGCCAGGACGTTGCCCAGGGCTGCCGCGGCGGCCGGCAACCACAGCCATTCACTGGCAAAGTGCGAGACGTCCACCAGGTACGGCCGGCCGTTGAGGGCAGCCTCGCGGGCCTCGGACGCGGGGTGGTGGCGAAGGTCGGCGGTCACGTACACGTCCGCATTGCTGGCCCGGACCTCATTGAACAGGGAGTCCCCGGCGCCGCCGCACACGGCAATCCGCCGCACCAGCCCGTCCTTGTCACCGGAAACGCGCACACCCCCCGCAACTGACGGAAGAATCCCGAACACCCGTGCCGCGAAATCCCCCAGGCTCATGGCGTCAGCCAGGTCGCCAACACGCCCAATGCCTTCCTCCGGCAGCCCGTTGGCCGCCATGGTGAGCGGCGCGACGTCCTGGAGTCCCAGCGCATCCGCCAGCACGTCGGAAACCCCTCCGACGGCGGAGTCCCCGTTGGTGTGCACGGTCAACAGTGCCGTCCCCGACTCGATGAGCCGGTGGACCGCCCGGCCCTTGGCCGTGGTGGCAGCCACCGACGTGACACCCTTCAGGAGCAGCGGGTGGTGGGTAATGAGGAGCCCGGCACCCCATTCAATGGCTTCTTCAATGACTTCCAGGGTGGGGTCCACCGCGAACATCACCTTGGTGACCGGGGCGGAAGGGTGGCCTGCCACAAGCCCTACCTCGTCCCAGTTCTCCGCCAGCGATTCCGGCCACAGCTCCTCCACGGCAAGAAGCAGTTCGGCCAGGGTGGGAGCCTCGGAGGCACCGCCCCGGGCCGGCGTGTCGGAGGAGGTTTCGGCGTCGTGATCCGCCTGGCCGGTAGCGTCGGTGTCCACAGGTTCCATAGTCTTAGTTTTACCCCATAGTGTTCCGGCCGCCGCATGTTGCGGCGCAGGGTGAAGCCGGCGGGAATCATCCGGCGCCGTCAACCATTGAAGAGGTCATGAAAACTTTTGTTCTTGGCGGGGGCTGCTTCTGGTGCCTCGACGCCGTTTACCAGAAGACCAAGGGCGTCAGCTCGGTGGTGTCAGGCTATACCGGCGGGCACGACCCCCAGCCCGACTACTACTCGGTGTGCAGCGGGACCACTGGCCACGCGGAGGTGGTGGCCGTGACGTTCGATGAGGAGGTCATTCCGGCCGAGGTCATCCTGGACATGTTCTTCGCCCTGCATGATCCCACCACCCTGAACCGCCAGGGATACGACGTCGGCACCCAGTACCGTTCCTCCATGTTCTACGAGACCACGGAAGAGAAGATCCTGTTCGAGGAAGCGATCGAACGCAACCAGTCGCTGTGGAAGCATCCCATCGTCACCGAGGTCAGCCGCCTGCCCCGGTTCCACGTGGCGGAGGAATTCCACCAGGACTACTACGCCAAGCACCCCGAACAGGGGTACTGCCAGGTGATCATCAACCCCAAGCTCGCCAAGGCCAGGAAATATTACTCTGCATGGCTTAACGCTTAGCCACCGTTACGCGGCCTCGTTAGGCTGACCTCAGTATTCACCCCTTAGAGATAGGCGTATGTACATGGCACGGATCTATGACGATGTAACGCAACTGGTCGGCGGGACCCCGCTGGTCCGGTTGAACCGGCTCAGCGAGGGACTGGACGCCACCGTTGCGGTCAAGCTGGAGTTCTACAACCCGGCCAACAGCGTCAAGGACCGTATCGGCGTGGCCATCATCGACGCCGCGGAAAAGTCGGGCGCCCTCAAGCCCGGCGGCACCATCGTCGAGGGTACCTCCGGCAACACGGGGATCGCCCTTGCCATGGTGGGCGCCGCACGCGGCTACAAGGTCATCCTGACCATGCCGGAGACCATGTCCACGGAACGCCGCGTCATGCTCCGTGCCTTTGGCGCCGAGATCGTGCTCACCCCGGGGTCCGAGGGCATGCGCGGCGCCGTGGAAAAGGCCCAGGAAATCGTGGCCAATACCGAGAACTCCATTTGGGCGCAGCAGTTCGCCAACGAAGCCAACCCGGAGATCCACCGCAAGACCACCGCCGAGGAAATCTGGGAAGACACTGATGGCGCCGTTGACATCTTCGTGGCAGGCATCGGCACCGGCGGAACCATCACCGGCGTCGGGCAGGTTCTGAAGGAACGCAAGCCCGGTGTGCAGATCGTGGCCGTGGAGCCCAAGGATTCCGCCATTCTGAACGGCGGCGCCCCCGGCCCGCACAAGATCCAGGGACTGGGCGCCAACTTCATCCCGGAACTGCTGGACACCACCGTCTACGACGAGGTCATCGACGCCACCCTTGAGGACTCGGTCCGCGTCGCCCGCGAGCTCGGCATCAAGGAAGGTATCCTGGGCGGCATCTCCTCGGGAGCGATCGTCTGGGCCGCACTGGAACTGGCCAAGCGCCCGGAAAATGCCGGCAAGCTGATCGTGGCGGTCGTGTGCGACTTCGGTGAGCGTTACATCTCCACCGTGCTCTATGACGACATCCGCGGCTGATCAGTCCGCCGTCCGCCCGTTTCCTGTAGAAAGAACTTTGTGGGCTTTTTCGCAAGACTGAAGGAAGACCTCGAGGCCGCCCGGTCCCACGACCCGGCGGCTCGAGGTTCTTTTGAGAACTTTTTCGCCTATTCCGGCCTGCACGCCATCTGGATCCACCGGTTGACGCACCGGCTGTGGCAGAACCCTGCCCTGCGTTTCCCGGCTCGGTTGTTGTCGCAGCTGGGAAGGTCCTGGACCGGTATCGAGATCCACCCCGGCGCCACCATCGGCCGGCGGTTCTTCATCGACCACGGCATGGGGGTGGTGATCGGTGAGACCGCCGAAATCGGCGAGGACGTGATGATCTACCACGGTGTCACGCTGGGCGGGCGGTCCCTGGCGCGGATTAAGCGCCACCCCACCATCGGTGACCGCGTGACGATCGGGGCGGGCGCCAAGATCCTGGGGCCCATCACCATTGGCCGGGACAGCGCCGTGGGCGCCAACGCCGTGGTGGTCAAGGACGCGCCGCCGGAATCGATCGTTACCGGCGTCCCTGCGAAGTGGCGCCACCGGGATGCGCAGCGGGAAACCAAGCCCGCAGTGGATCCGGCCGAGTACGACATCGAATACCATCTCTAACCGTGCTGATCAGGCCTAAGGCCGTCCAGCAAGCGCATGACAACACAAGGCGGGCAGTTTCCGGATCACCGGAAACTGCCCGCCTTGTGCATACCTGCAGCGGAACCTAGTGGGTATCTACTGCTTCGATTTCGGACTTGTCTTCGCCCCAGAGCGTGTGGAACGTGCCCTCGGTGTCCACGCGGCCATAGGTGTGGGCGCCGAAGAGGTCGCGCTGGCCCTGGATCAGGGCGGCGGCAACGCGCTTGCGGCGCAGGCCGTCGTAGTACGCCAGCGAGGAGGAGAACACCGGCACCGGGATGCCGAGCTGCACCGCGGTGGCAACTACACGCCGCCATGCCGGGAGGGCGTCGCCAATGGCCTTGGTGAACGCCGGAGCGAACAGCAGGTTTGCCGGCTTCTCATCGGCAGCGTATGCCTTGGTGATGTCCTTGAGGAGTTCCGCACGGATGATGCAGCCCGCGCGCCACAGTGAGGCGATTTCGTCCAGCTTCAGGTCCCAGCCGTATTCCTTGGCTGCAGAGGTGAGCATGTCCAGGCCCTGGGCGTAGGAGACCAGCTTGGAGGCATAGAGCGCCTGGCGGACATCCTCAACGAACGTCTCCGGGATCTCAACCGTTGCCTCGTTGCCGGCCAGCAGCTCCTGGCCAAGCTTGCGCTGCGCGGCCTGGGAGGAGAGTGCACGGGCGAACACGGACTCGGCGATGCCGGACACGGGGGAACCGAGTTCCAGTGCGGAGATGACGGTCCAGCGTCCGGTGCCCTTCTGGCCCGCGGCGTCGACGACGACGTCCACGAACGGCTTGCCGGTCTTGGCGTCGACGTGGCCCAGGACCTCGGCGGAGATCTCGATCAGGAAGGACGAGAGTTCGCCCTGGTTCCACTCGGAGAAGATCTTTGCCTGCTCGGCCGGTTCGATGCCGGCGCCCGAGCGCAGCAGGTCAAAGGCCTCACCGATGACCTGCATGTCGGCGTATTCGATGCCGTTGTGGACCATCTTGACGAAGTGGCCGGCGCCGTCGGTGCCAATCCATGCGCAGCAGGGCTCGCCGTCGACCTTTGCCGAAATCTTTTCCAGCAGCGGGCCGAGGGCCTTGTATGACTCCTTGGACCCGCCGGGCATGATGGACGGCCCGTTCAGCGCACCCTCTTCGCCGCCGGACACCCCGACGCCCACGAAGTGCAGGTCCTTCTTGGCCAGCGCGGCTTCCCGGCGGCGGGTGTCCTCGTAGTGCGAGTTGCCGGCGTCGATAATGATGTCGCCCGGTTCCAGCAGCGGCTCCAGCTGCTCGATCACCGAATCCACCGGCTTTCCGGCCTTGACCATGATCAACACCCGGCGCGGCTTCTCCAGGGAATCGACCAGTTCCTGCAGGGATTCGGTCCGGATGAAATCGCCTTCCGAGCCGTGCTTCTCCAGCAGCGCGTCGGTCTTCTCCACCGACCGGTTGTGCAGGGCAACCGTGAACCCGTTGCGGGCGAGGTTGCGGGCCAGGTTGGCGCCCATCACTGCGAGGCCGGTGACACCGATGTGTGCAGACATCAATAACTCCAATTCATTGTTTGCCCCGGATCCAGGGTTCCGCTGCGGGTTGGGACCCCGGGGCATATCAGGGGGTCGGAATAAAGCATATATATTCTGGCGGTGACGCGAAAGTAACGTCCGCGTCATGAAACCGATTGTGTCGGTGCCAGTCTAGGACTGCCGCCCTCCCCTGTCCCGGCCGCACCGGATTGCCGGCAAACCCGCATCCGCCAGCAACTAGGCTTAGCAGCATGACCAGCAGCCTCCACCACCGTGCCATCGAGAACCTGGGCACCCGGATCATCTCAGGGGATCTCCCCGCGGGACACGTCATGCTCGCCGAGCAATTGGAGGATGAACTGAAGGTTTCCCGCTCCGTAATCCGCGAAGCGGTACGCGTACTGCAGTCCCTGGGCCTGGTGGAAACCACCAAGCGGGTTGGCATCCGGGTGCTGCCCTCAAGCCGCTGGAATCCCTTTGATCCGCAGGTGATCCGGTGGCGGCTGGCCAGTGACGCGCGCGGCGCCCAGCTGCGCTCCCTCGCCGAACTCCGCGCCGCCGTGGAACCTGCAGCTGCCGAACTGGCAGCAGAGAACGCGCCGGCGCCGCTGCGCCTGGAACTCGTTGACGTTGCCCGCGCCATGCGGGAAGCCGGCAACAAGGGCGAAGTTGCCCGGTTCCTGGAACTGGACATCCGCTTCCATTCGCTGCTGCTCTCCGGCTCCGGCAACGAAATGTTCGCCAACCTCATGGGGCAGGTGGCCGAAACACTGACGGGCCGGACCGTGCACGGCCTGATGCCGGACCATCCCCACCAGGCCGCCCTGCAGTGGCACGAAGATGTCGCGGAAGCAATCGCCAAGGGTGACGCTCCCGCTGCCCGCGAGGCATCGGACCGGATCATGCGGCGGACCATGTCCCAGATGGCCGACACATGGACGGAGCAACCACGGGTGTTCATCCCCGTCCGGCAGTGACGCTCAGCGGACTTCCCCGCCGAAGCTGAGGAGGACTTTGCCCGAGCTGGTGGAGTCTTTGGCCACCTCGAATGCGTGCAGGGCATCGGCCAGCGGGAACTCGTGGGTGATGACGGGCTCGATGTGCAGGGTGCCGTCCGCGAGGGCGGTGATGACCTGGTCGATCTCGTCGTTGAAGCGGAAGGAGCCTTTGAGGTCGAGTTCGCGGGTGATGGCTAGGGAGATGGGCACCGGCTGCATGCCGGTGGGCAGCAGCCCGACCATGACTACGGTCCCGCCGCGGACCGCGCCGGTGATGGCGGATGCGAGGCCGTGGTGGTTGCCGGAGGATTCGATCACGACGTCGGCCTCCACGGCGGCGATCGCTGCGGTGTCCGCGGCGTTGATCACCTCATCGGCCCCCACCGCGCGGGCGATCTCCAGCGGCCTGGGGTGCAGGTCGACGGCGGTGATCCGGGCCGCGCCGGCCCTTTTCAGGACTGCGACGGCGAGGGCGCCGATGGGGCCGGAGCCGATGACCAGCGCGGTTTTTCCGCGGACGTCTCCGGCCCGGGACACGGCATGCCAGGCCACGGACGCCGGTTCAATCAGCGCCGCGGTCCGGAGGTCCAGTCCCGCCGGCAGGGCCCGGAGCATCCGCACCGGGAGGTTCACGTACCGGCTGAACGCGCCATCCGTGTGCGGGTAGCGGGCGGCGCTGCCCAGGTACGTACACCCCGGGGACAGGTTGGGCCGGTCCACCGGATATCGCGCGGCGCCCGGACCGGGCGTGGCCGGATGCACCGCGACGGCTGTTCCGGCCACCGGGCCTTCCCCGTTGGCCGCCTGGCGCACCACCGTCCCGGAAATTTCGTGGCCCAGGACCAGCGGCGCCTTGAGAATGGACTCCCCGGCCGCACCGTGCAGCCAGTAATGCAGGTCCGAACCACAAATCCCGCCGAACGCCACCTCCACCACTGCTTCGTCTGCTGCCGGCTGGGGCAGCGGGACCTCATCGATCCGCAGGTCACCGGCGGCATGGGCCACCAGCGCCGGACCCGTGGCCGGCAATTCAAGGTCAACGGGCGTTGCCATCAGACCACCACCGTCATTCCGCCATCGATGAAGATGGTCTGCCCGTTCACGAAGTTCGACCCGTCCGAGGCCAGCCACACCACGGGACCGGCCAGGTCCTCAACGGTGCCCCAGCGGTGGGCGGGTGTCCGGCCGAGGATCCAGGCATTGAACTGCTCATCGTCCACCAGGTTCTGCGTCATCTCCGTATGGATATACCCCGGGGCGATCCCATTGATCTGCAACCCCGAACCGGCCCACTCCGCCGTCATCGCCCGCGTCAGGTTCCGCAACCCGCCCTTCGCGGCGATGTATGGGGCGATCGTGGGCCGGGCAAGGTCGGTCTGCACCGAGCAGATGTTGATGATCTTGCCCCGGCCCCGCGGAATCATCCGCCGCGCCGCTTCCCTGCCCACCAGGAACGCGCTGGTCAGGTCCGTGGAAATCACCCGGTCCCAGTCCTTCACGTCCAAATCCAGCATCGGCACCCGGTGCTGGATCCCGGCGTTGTTCACCAGGATCTCCAACGGACCCACAGTCTCCTCCACCCACGCAATCCCGCGCGCCGCCTCCGCGTCACTCGTGACGTCGAAGGCGACGCTATGGATACGGCCGGGCGCATAGTCAGAAGCCATCGCAGCCGCGGCATCCTTGAGCCGCTCCCCGTTCACACCGTTCAACACAACTGTTGCGCCGGCGTCGGCCAGCGCCCGGGCCAACGCGTTGCCAATCCCCCGACTCGAACCCGTCACCAACGCCACCCGGCCGGTGAGATCAAAAAGTGAACTCATTGTGCAACTGTTCCTTCCGCCGCGGCCGCGGCACTGTGGCTGAGGTGGGAGATGGTTTGGCGCACCACTGCGAGGTCCTGGTCGCCGAGGCCCTGGCGCTTCAGTTCAGCGTAAAGTTCGACGGCGGCCGTGGCGATGGGTGCTGCCGTCCCCGCCGCACGGGCTGCGTCCAGCACGAAGGAAAGGTCCTTATGCATGAATTTTGCCGGGCCCGTGGGGGTGTAGTCCTTGCTGACCAGGCGCGGGCCGACGACATCCAGGACCCTGCTGCCGGCCAAACCGCCGGACAGGACGTCGAACAGCGCCGCCGGGTCGAGCCCGGAACGCTCGGCCAGTTCGGCAGCTTCGGCGAGTGCCGCCACCGTTGTCCCCACCACCAGCTGGTTGCACGCCTTGGCGAGTGACCCTGCGCCAAGGGGACCCAGGTGGCGGACGGTGGTGCCCATAGTGTGCAGGAGTGGCTCTACCCTGCCGAATGCGGCGTCCTCTCCGCCGGCCATGATGGCGAGGGTGCCGTCAGCGGCGCCCTTGGTGCCGCCGCTGACCGGGGCATCGACAACCTGGGCGCGGCCGCCGCTGAGTTCGGTGACACGGTGTCCAAAAGCCTGGACGGCAGTGGGTGAGACACTGCTCATGACCAGCAGGACGGTGCCGGGCGCGGGCGGCTGGTTTTTCCAGCCGGCCAGCAGCCGGGCAGCGGCCTCCTCTATGTGGGGCAGGTCCGGCAGCATGAAAACTATGACGGGAAGGTGGCCCAAGTCCTCCACCCGCTGTGCAACTGTTCCGCCGAGGTCCTGCAGACGGTCCGCCGCAGCGGGTGAGCGGTTCCAGCCCGTGACCTGCCAGCCTTTGCGGGCGGCGTTCGCCGCCATCAGTCCGCCCATCAATCCCAGGCCTGCAAAGCCTGCGCGTTTGTCGTCCATGACCCAGCCTCACGTCGTCGTGCAAAAGAATTGTTCAATATCCTAGCCATAATTCAGTATGATGAACACTATGACTTCTACAACTACCGTGGCCATTGCCGTGCCGCTCGAAGCTGAGCTGGTGGACCGCATCAGGGCCGTGGACCCGTCCGTCACCGTCCTGTACGAGCCCGAACTCCTGCCGCCGGAGCGGTTTCCGGCAGACCACACCGGAGATCCGGAATTCCGGCGGACCCCGGCACAGGAGGAACGCTATTGGTCAATGCTGAACAGCGCGCAGGTCCTCTACGGGTTCCCCAACGAAAGCCCGACAGGGCTGGCCAGGATCGCCACCGACAACGAACACCTGCAATGGGTGCACGCCATGGCAGCCGGCGCGGGCGGCGCGGTAAAAGCCTCAGGCCTGGACCAGCAGGTCCTGCAAAAGTTCAAGGTAACAACATCCGCCGGTGTGCACGCCCTTCCCCTGGCGGAGTTCGCGGCAATGGGCATCCTGAACGGGTTCAAGCGCACCGCCGAACTGGGGCTCGACCAGCAGGCCAGAAACTGGCCTGCACTCCGGACCCCCACGCGGCTGGTCAGCGGTTCCCGGCTGGTCGTTGCCGGACTTGGCGAAATCGGCCTTGAGACGGCCCGGCTGGCACGCGCCCTTGGCATGGCCGTCAGCGGAACCAAGAGGACCCTGGAGCCCCTGGACGGCATCGACCAGGTGACGGGAAACGACGGCCTCGCCGGCCTCCTCGCCACCGCTGATGCCGTGGTGAACACCCTCCCTGGCACTCCGTACACGGAGAAGCTCTTCAACCGGGAAGTATTCGCTGCCATGAAGCCCGGCGCCGTCTTCGTCAACGTCGGACGGGGCACCGTGGTGGATGAGGAAGCGCTGCTTGAGGCCTTGGACAACGGCCAGGTCTCCTACGCCTGCCTCGATGTCTTCGCAGTGGAGCCGCTCCCCCTCGAAAGCCCGCTCTGGAGCCACCCGAAGGTCCTGGTTTCGCCGCACACGTCCGCCTTGAGCGCCGCCGAGAACAGGCTGATCGTGGACCGTTTCTGCAGCAACCTGCGCACCTTCCTCGACGGCGGCGAACTCCCCCACCTTGTGGACACGGTCCACTTTTACTAACCCGGCACCCGGCCAGGGCACCACGTACGGCCGCTGCAACCCCCGCCCAAGGGGTTGCAGCGGCCGTACTTTTTTGTGCGGGGCGCCGCCCTGCCCGGCCCGTGAAGCTCAAGGCAGCATTGACCGCAGGCGTCGGGACTTCCCGGTCTCTGCGATAGCGGCAGGCCCCTTCTCCCGCACATGCCAAACGCCCGGCCCGGATGATCCGGGCCGGGCGTCCAGGCCGGCGTCAGCTGGCGTCTTCGACGAGAACCAGGTCGCGCCCGCCGGTTTCCGGCGTGAAGAAGGTGGTGATAAACGAGATCAAAGCCAGCACGAGGGAGTACAGCGCCGGAACCAGCCAGGAGTGGTTGGTGGCTGCCAGCAGCGCAACGCCGATCATCGGCGCGAAGCCGCCGGCAAGGACGGCTGACAGTTCACGGCTCAGCGCAACCCCGGTAAAGCGGTGCTGGGAGCCAAACAGTTCCGGCAGAAGGGCACATTGCGGCCCGAGCATGGCCTGGACACCCAGGGCGATGCCCACCACCATGACCACCCAGACAAGCGTGACGCTGCCGAGGGTCACCAAGTAGAACGCCGGCAGCGCGATGACCGCCTGGAACAGGGCCCCGTAGCGGTACACAGGTACGCGGCCATAGCGGTCGGAGAGGGCTCCGAAGGCGACCACCATGACCGCCGCAAAGCCGGCCGCGATCAGCAGCCCGGTTGGGCCGATGAACTTGTCGCCGGGGAAGACACCCGCAGGCATGCTGATGAACGAAACCAGAAGGGCTGAGTAGATGGAGGAGTTACCGTTTTCACCCATGCGCAGACCGATGCCCACCAGGACATTCTTTTTGGAATGCCGCCAGATCTGGGAGACCGGGTTCTTGACCACGGCCTTGTGTTTCTCGAGTTCCTGGAAGACCGGCGTCTCCTTGAGGCGGAGGCGGATGAAGATCGCAATGGCCACCAGGATGATGCCGGCAAGGAACGGCACGCGCCACAGCCAGCCCTGCAGGACGGATTTGTCCGCCAGGGCCATGAGGGCGAACGTCCCGGCGCCCAGGAGGGTACCCAGCTGGATGCCAACGAAGGGCAAGGAGGCAAAGAAACCACGACGGCGGGGCGGCGCCACCTCTGAGATGAGCGTGGTGGCGCCCGCCTGTTCAGCGCCGGCCCCGAGGCCCTGGATGATGCGGAGGGTTACCAGGAGGACCGCGCCGAGCATTCCGGCCTGGTCGAAGGTGGGCAGAAGTCCAATGGCGAAGCTGGCCATTCCCATGAGGCCGATGGTGAGGATCAGGACCATCTTGCGCCCGAACCTGTCCCCGATGTGGCCAAAGACGACGCCGCCGAACGGCCGGGCCGCAAATCCCACACCGTAGGTGGCAAAAGAGGCAATGACAGCGCCGCTCTCACCAAGTGGCGCGAAAAAGAGCGGGCCGAAGATCAGCGCGGACGCCAGGCCGTAGATATAGAAGTCGTAGTACTCCAGTGCGGAGCCCACGGAACTTGCAAGAGTTGCCCTTCGCAGCTGGTCCGCGTCGACGACGGTGCCGTCCGCGGCCTGCGGTGCATTAGTACGAGTTGTCACAAGAACTCCCTCATCACGCGCCAGGCCCCCGTTGGCCTGGCGGGTCAGCGACAGCACCCAACGTGCCGATCACTATGTTGAACAGCGTACAGCAAGTTGGACGCGTGGCAAGGGGTTGAGGCGAAGGAAGTGCTCCGGCGTGCCGGGGTGCGGCGCTTCCCTGTTGACCCCTAGCTCATGGGATTGCCCAGCGACCGCGCGAGTTCCTGCAATTCCTTGACCATCTGCGCGCCCTGTTCTGCCGTATACGTGGCCTTCAGCGCCGTCACGGACAGTCCCAGGCTGGGTCCGTGGGACCCCCTGGTGGGAACGGCCACTCCGAGGCAGACCACACCCGTGGTGGATTCCTCGTCCTCAAATGCATAGCCCTGTTCCCGGATGGACCGCAGCTGGGCTTTGAGGTCGCGCCCTGTCCGCAGGGACTTTGGGGTGAGGACCGGCAACTCTGCGTCATCGGCGAACAAGGCCTCGATGTCGTGGTCGTGAAGCCTGGCGATCAAAACCTTGCCCACGGCACAGAGCGAGACCGGCATTTTGTCGCCGATGTTGGAGGTGAGCCTGACGGCCGGATGCCCCTCATAGCGTGCCAAATAGATGACGTTGGTCCCGTCCAGCATGGCGATCCGGACCGTCTCGCCGGAGAGGGTGGGTGCCTGCTCGCAGTACCGGTAGAACTCCTGGACCTCGTCCATGCGGCTGAGATAGGCCGCGCCAAGTTCAACCAGCTTGCGGCCCAGGGTGAATTCGGAGCCCTGCCTGTTGATGAGGCGGGCGTCCTCCAGCGCCAACAGCAGGTTGGAGGTGGATGATTTCGGGATCCCCAGCTCACGGGCGAGGTCACTGAGGGTCAGCCTTCCACCCGCGGACGCCGCCAGTGCCTCCAGGACGGCAGCGGCGCGGGTAACGGCCGGCGCCGGCGAAGCGCTGGCGGGCCCGTCGGAGGAACGTGGGGTGCGGGAATCGGCCATGATTCTCCTTCAGTAGGCGCGTGCGCTCTTCAGTGCTGTCCATTCAGCTGAACACAAACCATCATAGTGGCTGACCGGACCGGGATTGGGTGCTGGCCTCCGCCGCGCAAGGCAGGAAGGCCCCGCAGGACTTTTTGTTTCCGGGAGTTCACGGTATATTCATCCCAGGCCCTCCACCGCGGCATCCCCCAATAGTCGCGGTGGAGGGTTTTCCAATGCCCTGAAGCCGGCGGACGGAACGGGGCCGGTCAGGCCGCACCCGCTTCCGACTCCCTGAGGCGCCATCCGCCGCCCAGGCCGTCGCGCTGGAGATACATGGTAGTCAGGGCGGACCGGCTGTTGTTTCCCAGCCTCACCTGCAGCTGGAGGACCTCCACATCCACGCCGCTGTTGCCCTTCGGCATCCGGCGGCTCGTCTCCCACCAATTGATGCGTTCGAACCACCTCACCGGCTCGGCACCCACCGCCCATTCCCTGCCCCGGCTCAGCACCGTCGTCGGCATTCCCTCGCTGTCTGTGTGCACTATGACGTGTTCCATTCCTGCAAGGTATGGCAGGGCACTGACAATGGGAGTGGCAAGGCCTAAATACAGAAAAACCCCGCCGCCCCGCCGGAGAGGCGGGACAACGGGGTTTGTGACGGGTGGGTCCTACCGGGATCGAACCGATGACATCCACGGTGTAAACGTGGCGCTCTACCAGCTGAGCTAAAGACCCAAATAACGCGGTTTCCGGCGGTAACGCCGCAACCAACGAACATAAACTGTACCCGACGATGGACCGCAAACGCGAATCGGCCCCAGGGCGGAAAGCTCCCCGCTAGAGCGGAGGAAGCTCAGACGCCAGGTAGCCCAACGCCTGGCTGACCCCCGCTTCCAGCTTGATGGTTGCCTTGTCATCACCGCGGGTCGCACCGCGGTTGATGATGACCACGGGCTTTGACTGCTTGGCGGCGTGCCGCACGAACCGCAAGCCGCTCATGACCGTCAGGGATGAACCGGCCACTACCAGGGCGGCTGCTTCGTCCACCATCGCATAGGACCGCTCCACCCGGTCCTTGGGCACGTTTTCACCAAAGTAGACAAAATCGGGTTTCAGGGTCCCGCCGCAGGCAGGGCAAACGGCCACCACGAAGCCGTGGATGAGCGCCTGGTCCTCAACCGTGGCGTCAGCGTCGGGCGCCATTTCCACGAGTCCGGAAGCTGCCGCCCGCTCCAGGAAGCCGGGGTTGAGTTCCTCGAAGACACCGGCCAGGAGGCGCCGGGTGTAGGTCCGCCCGCAGTCCAGGCAGATCACTTGGTCGTACCGGCCGTGGAGATCGACGACGTTCGAACTGCCGGCGTCCTGGTGCAACCGGTCGACGTTCTGGGTAATCAGGCCGGTGAGGTAACCGCGCCGTTCAAGTTCAGCCGCTGAATAGTGGCCTTGGTTCGGATCAGCATGCCGCATATGGGACCACCCGATGTGGTTCCTGGCCCAGTAACGCCGCCGGTTGGCGGCGTCGCGGACAAACTCCTGGTACGTCATGGGCGAACGTGGCGGCGAGTCCGGGCCACGGTAATCGGGGATCCCGGAATCCGTGCTGAGCCCGGCGCCGGTCAGCAGGGCAAAACGTACGCCCGCCAGCAGGTCACGGATCCGGACCAACACCTCAAGGTCCTCGCCGGAGGGCGGGGCCGGGGCCACCGGAGGCCTGCTGGCAAAGCCCGTCAGGCCTGTCCCCCGCCGCTGATCTGCCATGCTGCCTCAGGCCCGCTTCAAATCCACCAAAGCTGCGCGGTACTCGCCGAAGTCGCGGGCTTGGCCCCTCGGGTTCACCACGCTGTACCGGACCTTGCCGTCAGCATCGATGATGAAGGTGGCCCGCTTGGCCATGCCGCTGCCGGCATCGAACACGCCGTAGGCGTTGGCCACGCCCCCATGCGGCCAGAAATCGGCCAGCAGGTCGAAGCCGTACCCTTCCTGGGCCGCGTAGGCCCGGAGGCTGAACTTGCTGTCAACGGACACTCCCAGGACCACGGCATTCGAATCCTCGAACGTGGCCAGGTTGTCCCGTATCTCGCACAGCTCGCCGGTGCAGATCCCCGAGAACGCAAACGGGTAGAACACCAGCACCACGTTCTGTCCGCGGAATGACGAGAGGCGAACCGGCTCACCGTACTGGTTGGCCAGCTCAAAGTCGGGCGCGGTTGTGCCCACTGCGGGAACCACTGCGGAAGCGGCCTCAACCGCTGCCGTCATTTGTTCTTCCTGCTGACCAGGCGCGCCGCGCTCCAGTCCTTGGAGACACCGGCAGAGGTGGTGACATGCAGGCCGGCAGTGGGCGCCGCTTCCTGGATGTCCGCCGGCGAAACGTAACCGTCCCTGCCCGACTTGGGGGTCAGGACCCACACGACCCCGTTTTCGCTCAGGGTAGTGAGCGAATCCATCAGGCTGTCCACCAGGTCTCCGTCGCCGTCGCGCCACCAGAGGATGACAGCGTCCGCCACGTCGTGGTCGTCCTCATCCAGCAGCTCTGAACCGGTGAGGTCTTCAATATCGTCACGCAAGTCGAAATCGACGTCGTCGTCGTAACCGAACTCCTGAATCAGATCCCCATTTTTGAAACCCAATTTTTCCGCCACATTTACCGAAGTGGCGGCGTCGGCCTCACTCACGTGTTCCTCCAATACGTCATATATGCGTTGTGCATAGTGATTTCCATTACTCCCAAGCCAACACCCTTTGTGCCTGCGCTTCAAGCTGCCGCCCCCGGGATCGCGCATATTCTGCGTCACATCCCGTTGCGGCGGCGCCCTGGCAAGGGCTTTTGGCCACACAACCAGTATGACGAACGAAATACAACAGCAGCACCCGGACCGCAGCTACGCATCGTGTTGCCGTCAGGGCTAGAGTGACTGATGACAACTATGCCCGCGGGACGACACCCTGTGACTCCGGGCAGGCATAGGAGCGCTAGGAAGCTGCCCGGCACACATGACCGGGCTGTTGTAACCGATACGTCGCACACGGCGTATATACGCCGGGCAGTCACCCTGCCTGGCCTGAGTGCGCCGATTCATGCGCGCAAAGAGAGGTTGGACGTGGCTGCAGGAGAAGATACCTCCCATATCCTCAGCGGGTTGACTAACCAGCTGCCTGATCGTGATCCGGAAGAGACTGCCGAGTGGGTTGAGTCCCTGGATGCGTTGATCAGGGAACAGGGCACCGAGCGTGCCCAATACATCATGCGGAGCCTGCTGCAGCGTGCCGGCGCGCAGAGTGTCGGGGTGCCGATGGTGACCACCACCGATTACGTGAACACCATCCCGGTGGACCAGGAAGCCGAATTCCCGGGCAACGAGGAGTTCGAGCGCCGGTACCGGGCGTACATGCGCTGGAACGCCGCGGTGATGGTGCACCGGGCGCAGCGTCCCGAGATCGGTGTGGGCGGGCACATCTCCACCTATGCCGGGGCCGCGACCCTGTACGAGGTCGGGTTCAACCACTTCTTCCGCGGCAAGGACCACCCCGGCGGCGGGGACCAGGTCTTCTTCCAGGGCCACGCCTCCCCCGGCATGTACGCCAGGGCATTCATGGAAGGCCGGCTCTCCGAGGAAGACCTCGACGGGTTCCGGCAGGAAAAGTCCCGCGCCGGGCACGCCCTGTCCTCCTACCCGCACCCGCGGCTGATGCCGGGCTTCTGGGAATTCCCCACCGTGTCCATGGGCATCGGGCCGATGAACGCGATCTACCAGGCCCAAAACAACCGGTACCTGCACAACCGGGGCCTGAAAGACACCTCGGACCAGCAGGTCTGGGCGTTCCTGGGCGACGGGGAAATGGACGAACCAGAATCCCGCGGCCTGCTCCAGCTCGCCGCGAACGAGAACCTGGACAACCTGAACTTCGTGATCAACTGCAACCTCCAGCGCCTCGACGGCCCGGTCCGGGGCAACGGGAAAATCATGCAGGAACTCGAAGCGTTCTTCCGCGGCGCGGGCTGGAACGTCATCAAGGTCGTCTGGGGCCGGGAATGGGATGACCTGCTCACCCGCGACACCGACGGCTCGCTCGTGAAAATCATGAACGAAACCGTCGACGGAGACTACCAGACCTACAAAGCCGAATCCGGCGGCTTCGTCCGCGAACACTTCTTCGGCAAAACCCCGCAAACCAAAGACCTCGTCGCGGACCTCACCGATGACCAGATCTGGAACCTCAAACGCGGCGGCCACGACTACCGCAAGGTCTACGCCGCCTACAAAGCCGCCACCGAATTCAAGGGCAAACCCACCGTCATCCTCGCCCACACCGTCAAAGGCTACGGACTCGGACCACACTTCGAGGGCCGCAACGCGACCCACCAGATGAAGAAACTGACCCTGGATGACCTGAAGAAGTTCCGCGACCACCTCCGGATCCCCATCACCGACGAACAGCTCGAGAAGGATTCGTACCGGCCGCCGTACTTCCACCCGGGCACCGACGCGCCGGAAATCAAGTACATGATGGAACGCCGCGCAGCCCTGGGCGGCTCTGTTCCGGAGCGGCGCAGCACCCACTCTGAGATCACCTTGCCGGACGCGAAGTCCTACGAGGTGGCCAAGCGCGGGTCCGGCAAGCAGCAGGCCGCCACCACCATGGCATTCGTCAGGCTCCTGAAGGACCTGATGCGGGACAAGAACTTCGGCAAGCACATCGCCCCGATCATCCCCGACGAAGCCCGGACGTTCGGGATGGACGCGTTCTTCCCGACCGCGAAGATCTACAACCCCAAGGGCCAGAACTACCTCTCCGTGGACCGGGACCTCGTCCTGGCCTACAAAGAGTCCCCCGCAGGCCAACTGATCCACCCCGGCATCAACGAAGCCGGCGCCGTCGCAGCCTTCACCGCCGCCGGAACCTCCTACGCCACCCACGGCGTCCCCCTGGTCCCGGTCTACGTGTTCTACTCCATGTTCGGCTTCCAACGCACCGGCGACGCCTTCTGGGCAGCAGCAGACCAGATGACCCGCGGCTTCATCATCGGCGCCACCGCAGGCCGGACCACCCTCACCGGCGAAGGCCTCCAACACGCCGACGGCCACTCCCCCCTCCTGGCCTCCACCAACCCCGCCGTCCTCACCTACGACCCCGCCTACGGCTACGAAATCGGACACATCATCCGCTCCGGCCTGGAACGCATGTACGGGCCGGACTCAACGGACAAGAACCTCATGTACTACCTCACCGTGTACAACGAACCCATCATCCAACCCGCCGAACCCGAAAACCTCGACGTCGAAGGCCTCATCAAGGGCATCTACCTCCTCGCCCCCGCCAAGATCGACGGCCCCCGCACCCAGATCCTCGCCTCCGGCGTCTCCGTGCCCTGGGCCCTCGAAGCCCAACGCGTCCTCGCCGACGACTGGAACGTCTCCGCCGACGTCTGGTCCGTGACTTCCTGGAACGAACTGCGCCGCGACGGCCTCGCCGCCGAAGAGGAAGCCTTCCTCAACCCCGGCCAACCCGCCCGCACCCCGTTCGTCACCCAGCAACTCGAAGGCGCCACCGGCCCCATCGTCGCCGTCACCGACTACATGAAAGCCATCCCCGACCAAATCCGCCAATTCATCCCCAACGAATTCGCCACCCTCGGCGCCGACGGCTTCGGCTTCTCCGACACCCGCGCAGCAGCCCGCCGCTACTTCAAAAACGACACCCACTCCATCGTGGTCCGCGCCCTTGAAATGCTGGCGCGCCGCGGCGAGGTGGACGTCGACGCCCCGGTCAAGGCGATTGAGAAGTACAAGCTGCTTAACGTCAATGCCGGCACCACCGGCAACGCCGGCGGGGAAGCCTGACAAACCCTCCGGCAGCAGCAACGACGGCGGCCCCCTCCACAACGGAGGGGGCCGCCGTCGTCCGTTGCAAAGGGGCCTGTGCGCTGTGACGCAGCGCAATGCGGATTGTAGCCTTCGCACAAATGGAGCTTGCGCGGCAGGGGCCGTATGCTCAAAGAATGCCAGCACCAGCCAGCCCGTCCGCAAAGCGGAAACCAACCCCGCCGAAGGTCACGCCGGAGAAGTCCGAAACCCTCAAGAAGCTGCGGGCCAACGTCGGCCAGCTTTCCACCACCACCATGCGCAAGCTCGAGCAATCGCTGCCTTGGTACAGCCGGCTCAGTGCCGACGAGCGGTCGGCGCTGGGCATGGTGGCGCAGAACGGGATCGCGGCTTTCGTGACATGGTACGAGCGTCCGAGCTCGCCTTCGTGGATCCTGACGGACGTCTTTGGGACGGCGCCCACGGAACTGACCCGCTCCATCAGCCTGCAGAAAGCGTTGCAGCTGATCAGGATCGTGGTGGAGGTGGTGGAAGACCAGGTTCCCGTCATAGCGCCCGAGGCCGACCAACCGTCCCTGCGCGAAGCAGTCCTGCGGTACTCGCGGGAAGTCGCTTTCGCTGCCGCTGACGTTTACGCGCGGGCCGCGGAGTCCCGCGGCTCGTGGGACACCCGGCTGGAAGCCCTGATCGTCGATGCGATCCTTCGGGGCGAAAACACTGATGCACTGCGCTCCCGCATCGCGGCCCTTGGCTGGAAGGCACAGGAGCGTTTCACGGTCATGGTGGGCAATTCGCCGTCCGAACCCAGCGCCAGCTATGTGAGCGAATTGCGGCGGACGGCCGGGCGTTTTGCAGAGGACGCACTGGTGGGAATCCAGGGCGACCGGTTGATCCTCATCCTCGGCGGGGTCCAGGACCGCGAATCGGCGTATGTGAAGCTGAGCGAGATGTTCGCGCCCGGCCCCGTGGTCTACGGTCCGGAGGCAAGTTCCCTGCTGGAGGCCAGCGGTTCGGCGCAATCGGCGTTCGCCGGCCTCACCGCCGCCCGGGCGTGGCCCTCAGCGCCGCGGCCGGTTGCCGCCGATGACCTCCTGCCGGAAAGGGTGATTTCCGGCGATGACGCCGCACGACGCTCCCTGGTCAAAAATATCTACCGGCCGCTTGTGGCAGCGTCCAACGGCCTGGTGGAAACCCTGGGAACCTACCTGGAGTTGGGCCATTCGCTGGAGGCCACGGCTCGGGAACTCTTCGTCCACGCCAACACCGTCCGGTACCGGTTGAAGCGTGTTTGCGACGTCACCGGCTGGGACCCGCTGCTGCCGCGGGAAGCGTTTGTGTTGCAGGCGGCACTCGTCGTGGGCCGGCTTTCGGCCCCGCCAAAGGCCGCCACGGAGCGGCAGGTGTCCCGGAACCAGACGTGAGTCATTGTAGACTTCCTACAACCTGACCCCGTGAGCTTGGTGCGGAGAAACACCGCTGGATCACACAGTAATTTGGAAAGCTGGTTAAGTGCTTGCAATAGTCTGCCCTGGACAGGGCTCGCAGACCCCGGGTTTTCTGGCCCCTTGGCTCGAACTACCCTCGGTGGCAGGCCAACTGGCCGCCCTGAGCGACATCGCGGGGATCGACCTGATCGCCCACGGGACCACCTCCGACGAGGAAACCATCAAGGACACTGCCGTGGCGCAGCCCCTGATTGTCGCCGCAGGCCTGGTCACCGCGGCCTCCCTCTTCGACGTGGAGCTCAATTCCCTCCCGGTCATCCTGGCCGGCCATTCGGTGGGTGAAATCACCGCTGCCGCCCTCGCCGGTGTGCTGACGGAGCAGGAAGCCATGACGTTTGTCCGCGAGCGGGCCAACAGCATGGCCGCGGCGGCAGCCGTCACCCCCACCGGCATGAGCGCCGTGGTGGGCGGAGACCCCGCCGAGGTCCTGGCAGCCATCGAGGCAGCCGGAGCGGCCCCCGCGAACGTCAACGGCGCCGGCCAGACCGTAGCGGCCGGAACCTTTGAACAGCTGAAGGCCCTGGCCGAGAATCCGCCGGCCAAGGCCCGCGTCATCCCGCTCAAGGTGGCCGGCGCTTTCCACACCAGCCACATGTCACCCGCCGTCAGCGCGCTTGAGAAACTGAAGCCGCAGCTGAAGCCGGTGGCCCCCAAGGTGCCCCTGCTGTCCAACTACGACGGCGGCGAGGTCACCGACGGTGATGCCGCCGTCGAAAGCCTGATCGCCCAGGTGTCCCGCCCCGTCCGCTGGGACCTCTGCATGGAAACCCTGGTCAACCGCGGTGTCACCGGCGTGATCGAACTCGCCCCCGCCGGCACCCTGGCCGGGCTCGCCAAGCGCGGCATGCCCGGCGTCAAGACCGTCGCCGTCAAGACCCCCGACGACCTCTCCGCCGCCCTGGCACTCTTCGCAGAACTGGAGGGCAACGCATGAGCGTCCCCACGCTGAAGCAGGCTCCCATCCAGGAGCACACCCGCATCCTCGGGCTGGGAGCGTACCGCCCGGACGTCATCGTGACGAACGAGGACGTGTGCCAGTGGATCGACTCCTCTGATGAGTGGATCCGCCAGCGCACCGGCATCGTGACCCGCCACCGCGCGTCCGCCGACGTCAGCGTGATCGACATGGCCGAGGGCGCTGCCCGGGAGGCCATGGAGAAGGCCGGCATCGAAGCCTCGCAGCTCGGCGCCGTCATCGTCTCCACCGTGACGCACCCCTACGCAACCCCCTCCGCCGCTGCCAGCCTTGCCGACCGCCTCGGCGCAACGCCGGCACCGGCCTTCGATATTTCCGCCGCCTGTGCCGGTTACTGCTACGGCATTGCCCAGGCCGACGCCCTGGTCCGTTCCGGTGCTGCGAAGTACGTCCTGGTGGTTGGTGCGGAAAAACTCTCGGATGTCATCGACAACCGGGAACGCACCATCTCCTTCCTGCTCGGTGACGGCGCGGGCGCCGTCGTGGTGGGCCCCTCCGACACCCCCGGCATCGCCCCGTCGGTGTGGGGCTCGGACGGCAGCAAATGGGATGCGATTGGGATGACCCGCTCCCTGCTGGACGTCCGCGACCTCGGAATGGCGGCCCGCCAGTCCGATTCCACCGGCGACCTTGCCCTCCTTGAAGAGGCGCAGGAGCTCTACCCCACGCTCCGGCAGGACGGCCAGACCGTGTTCCGCTGGGCCGTGTGGGAAATGGCAAAAGTTGCCCAGCAGGCGCTCGACGCTGCCGGCGTCGAGGCTGAAGACCTGGTTGCCTTCATCCCGCATCAGGCGAACATGCGCATCATCGACGAGATGGTGAAGAAGCTGAAGCTGCCCGAGACGGTTACAGTGGCACGGGACATTGCCGAGGCCGGCAACACGTCTGCGGCCTCCATCCCGTTGGCAACGCACCGGCTCCTGCAGGAAAATCCCGGGCTGAGCGGCGGGCTGGCCCTGCAGATCGGCTTCGGCGCCGGACTGGTCTTCGGCGCGCAGGTAGTTGTCCTTCCCTAGATACGCCCAAGGGTCCGCAACCGCGGCCCGACCGTTTCCGGCAGCCCCTGCCGGCAATACAAGAAAAGGAGCCATCAATGGCTAGCAACGAAGAGATCCTGGCCGGCTTGGCTGAAATCGTCAACGAGGAAACCGGCCTGGCCCCGGAGGCCGTGGAGCTGGACAAGTCCTTCACCGAGGACCTGGACATTGACTCCATCTCCATGATGACCATTGTGGTCAACGCCGAGGAGAAGTTCGGCGTCCGCATTCCGGACGAAGAGGTCAAGAACCTCAAGACCGTCGGCGACGCCGTCGGCTTCATCGCCGGAGCACAGGCCTGATCCAGGCTTCCGCCGTCTCACGGCTTGGCTGGGCTGCCGGTCCGGATTGACCGGATCGGCAGCCCGCCGCATCTAACCGGCACAGTGCCCCGACCGGGACTGGCCGATCATCAAATGTGCGGGACCCTGCGGTTGGCGCAGGCGGACTCCCCACCGACGAAAGAGCGATCCCATGACACGCAAAGTAGTCATTACCGGTCTGGGTGCCACCACGCCCATCGGCGGCGATGTACCCACCATGTGGAACAACGCCCTCAAGGGGGTCTCCGGTGCCCGCACCCTGGAGGACGACTGGGTAGCCAAGTACGAACTCCCTGTCCATTTCGCTGCCCGCTGCAGCACGCCGGCGTTGGACGTCCTCAGCCGCGTGGAAGCAAGGCGGATGGACCCCTCCACCCAGTTCGGCGTCATTGCCGCCCGCGAGGCCTGGGCCGACTCCGGCATCACCGAATTCGACCAGGACCGTTTGGCCGTTGCGTTCGCCACCGGCATTGGCGGGGTCTGGACCCTGCTGGATGCATGGGACACCCTCAAGGAGAAGGGCCCGCGCCGGGTCCTGCCCATGACTGTTCCCATGCTGATGCCCAACGGCGTGGCTGCTGCCGTCAGCCTGGACCTCGGCGCCCGCGCCGGTGCCCACACGCCGGTTTCCGCCTGCGCCTCAGGTACGGAGGCCATGCACCTTGGCCTCGAATTGATCCGCTCCGGCAAGGCGGATGTGGTGATGTGCGGCGGCGCAGAAGCAGCAATCCACCCCATGCCCTTGGCGGCATTTGCTTCCATGCAGGCGCTGTCCCGCAGGAATGACGACCCCGAGCGCGCGTCCCGTCCCTACGACATCGACCGTGACGGCTTCGTCATGGGTGAAGGTGCCGGAGCCCTGGTCCTGGAGGCCGAGGAGCACGCCCTGGCCCGTGGAGCACGCATTTACGCCGAGTTGGCGGGTACATCCGTCACTGCCGACGCCTACCACATCACCGCCCCGGACCCCCAAGGACTCGGAGCGACCCGCGCGCTCAAGGCAGCCATGTTCGACGGCCGCATCCAGGCCGAGGACGTGGTGCACGTCAACGCCCACGCCACGTCCACGCCGGTAGGCGACAAGCCGGAATACACGGCCCTGCGTGCCGCCCTGGGCAGCCACGTGGACAGCGTGGCGGTCTCCGCCACCAAGTCGCAGATGGGACACCTCCTGGGTGCGTCCGGCGCTGTTGAGGCGGTACTGACCGTCCTGGCCATACACGAGCGCAAGGCGCCGGTCACCATCAACCTTGAGAACCAGGATCCCGAGATCCCGCTCGACGTTGTCACCTCGGCCCGTGACCTGCCGCAAGGAAGCATCGTGGCACTGAGCAACTCTTTCGGTTTCGGCGGCCACAACGCCGTCGTGGCCATCCGCAGCATCTAGTCGCTGCCAGGAGAACACCTGGAGGACAAGAGGAGACCCCGCCATCTGGCGGGGTCTCCTCTTTTGTGCTATGGATGCGTTTTTGTTTGGCCGCCTGGAGCGGGCGACGGCGGTCAGCCCACCTGGTGCAGCCAGCGCACGGGGGCGCCTTCGGCAGCGTGGCGGAACGGTTCCAGTTCTTCGTCCCAGGCCTCACCCAACGCGAGGGAGAGTTCGTGGTAGACGGCGGCGGGATCGCCGGCACCCGATTCGTAGGCGTAGCGGATGCGGTCCTCCGACACCATGATGTTGCCGTGCACGTCGGTGACGGCATGGAAAATCCCCAACTCGGGCGTGTGCGACCACCGGCCGCCGTCCACACCCTGCGTGGGCTCCTCGGTCACCTCATACCGCAGGTGGGCCCAGCCACGGAGGCAGGACGCCAGCTTGGATCCCGTCCCGGGGGTGCCGGTCCAGGAAAGCTCGGCGCGGAACATTCCGGGCGCGGCAGGCTGCGGGGTCCACTCAAGGTCCGTCCGCTTATCCACTACGGCTCCGATCGCCCACTCAACGTGGGGGCACAGCGCCGTAGGGGCTGAGTGAACGAACAGCACACCGCGGGTCATTGCAACAGACATTCCATCCTCCATAGCTCTAGGTACGTCTTCCCCAACGACCTCTGCCCGGATGGAACTGCCGTGCCCTGCACTGCGGCGGTGGTTCCAGATATTCAGATGTATCAGATTAAGCTGTGTCCGGACTTGCCGAGCCACATGAAGCTCAGGGAGCTTCAAGCGACACTTGAAAGTTGCCGGACGTGACTCTCATTGTGCCGTACCCCGTGGAATTACGCCAGTGCGATTAGCCACACTCTTCACGCCCGGGGGTGGGCCTGCTGGTAGCTCTTGCGCAGGCGGTCAACCGAGACGTGCGTGTAGATCTGGGTGGTGGCCAGGCTGCTATGGCCCAGGATCTCCTGCACCGCACGGAGATCCGCGCCGCCGTCAAGCAAGTGCGTTGCAGCGGAGTGCCTGAGTGCGTGGGGACCAGACGCGGAGGTATCACCCAACGCGCCGAAAAGAGCGTTGACCAGGGTACGGACCTGGCGCTGGTCAACGCGGCCACCGCGGGCCCCGAGGAAGAGTGCGGGCCCGCTGGTGTCCTTCACCAAGGCAGGACGGCCCCGCCGCAACCAGTCGTCAACTGCGAGGGCGGCCGGCACCCCGTACGGCACGGTGCGCTCCTTGTTGCCTTTACCGATGACCCGCAGCGTCCGGTGGTCCGGGTCCAGGTCGTCGACGTCCAGCCCGGCAAGTTCACCGACCCGAACGCCTGTGGCGTACAGAAGTTCCACGATGGCACGGTTCCGAACGGCAAGCGGTTCACCGTCCACCGCTGATTTTTCGAGGCCTTCCAGCAGCCGCGCGAGCTGGGAGGCCTGCAGGACTCCCGGCAGCGATCCTTCGCGTTTGGGTGCTTTCAGGCGCAGGGCGGGGTCCGTCACCAGAAGTTCCTCCCGGAGCGCCCAGGCGGTGAATGCCCTGGCCGTAGCGGAGCGGCGCGCGAGCGTGGAGCGTGAGGCGCCCGCCGAACTCTGGCCGCCAAGCCAACGGCGGAAGGTGCCCAGTTCGAGGTCTTTCAACCCGGCCGCGCCCTCGGATGCCGCGTGCGCCAAGAGGCTCCGCAGGTCGCCAAGGTAGGCGCGCCGGGTGTGCGCCGACACGGCCCGCTCCCCCGACAGGTAGCCGGCAAAGGCATCAAGTGCCGTGCCGAGGTCCTTGGGCAGTTCTTCATTGTCCACTCCTACACTTTCCCAGTTTCCCCGCGTTCGCCGGAGCCGGACACGGTCATACCTTGCCTCGTTTCCAGCCGCCCCGTTCAGAGACTGCAAGTCCGAGCAGCCCCAGCCGGCCCAGGCCTGCCCGAACCGAGTCCTGTCCCAGGCCGGCGACCGTTGAGAGCTTTTCCACTGACGTGGTCGAGCGCAGCGGCAGTGCGTCCAGCAGGATCAGGTCCTCCAGCGTCAGCCCGTCCTGCACGGCCGCTTCGCCTGCCCGCTGTTCGGGCATCCCCGCTCCGCTGGGAGCGGCAAGTTCGGCCACTTCCGCGGCATCGGTGACGCAGACCGCGCCGCCGTCCCGGAGCAGCCGGTGGCAGCCCGCTGAGTTGGCGCTGTGGACTGATCCGGGGACCGCTCCCACTGCGCGGCCCAGGGTCTCGGCGTGGTGGGCTGTGTTCAGCGCACCGGAGCGCCACCGCGCTTCCACCACCACTGTCACTGATGAAAGGGCCGCAATCAGGCGGTTCCGCTGCAGGAATCGGTATCGCGTGGGAGCTGATCCTGGCGGCACTTCCGCCAGGACCGCACCTTGGTTGGCCACGGCCCGCAGCAGGTCCTCGTTGCCTGAGGGATAGAACCGGTCCACTCCCCCCGCCATCACGGCAATGGTCGGGACAGCGGAGGAACCGCCCGCGAGGGCGGCACGGTGCGCGTGGGCATCGATCCCATAGGCTCCGCCCGAGACTACCGTGAAGCCCCGCTGCGCCAGCGAGTACGCCAAGTCCCCTGTTACCGCCGCCCCGTAGCTGGTGCTGTCCCGGGAACCTACCAGGGCGATGGACATTGCTGCGCCCGGCAGCGGCTGTTCCTGGCCGCGCCACCACAGGCAAATGGGCTCCTGGATTCCGAGGTCGGCCAACTGGGGCGGCCATAGTTCGTCCGCGGGAATGATCAGGCGGCCGCCCAGCCGTGCCATCGTGGCCAGGTCGCGTTCCGGCGCCAGGTCCGGGATTCGCGGCTGCCAACGTTTCAATGCGGCGGCCATTCCAGCCCAGCTGTTTGCCGCGCCGCTGTCAGCCAGCAGCCCGGTGATCTCACGCTCCAGGTCCGGCCCGGCGGTGACCACTCCCGTGGCAATGCGAAGCGCATCCGGTGCCCCTGCAATTTGCACGAGGGCCAGGCCTGCGGCGTCCTGCGGCTCCATGAGCCGGGACAGCGCCGCCCGGGCCAACCGTTCCTCATCCCTTGCTGATTCCTTTGCCACGCGTGGTTCCTTCAGTTCGTTCACCTCAGCCATCCTCTTCATGCCGCCGCCGCAGCCTGCCGCAAGCCAAGGGCCTGTCCGATGTCGTTCGCGTCCGGCAACTCCCGCTCCCCCAGGTCAGCCAGGGTCCAGGCCAGCCGAAGGACGCGGTCGTAGCCGCGGGCGGTCAGGACCCCGCGTTCCAGGGCCTGGTCCAGGATCCGGGTGGCCGCCGGAGCGAGCCGCAACTCACCGCGCAGGATACGCCCCGGCACCTGCGAGTTCGTTTCCAGGCCAAAGCAACGCAGCCGCTCCCGCTGCCGGTCACGCGCATCCCTGACCCGGCTGGCAACCGTTGCGGTGTCCTCCTCCCCGCCTGCCTGTCCGAACTCGGTCAGGGACACCCGCTCCACCTGCAGCTGGATGTCCACCCTGTCAAGGAGGGGCCCGGACATCCGGGCAAGATACCGGCGGCGCATGATGGGCGTGCACGTACAGTCGAGCCCTTTGCCGGAGGCCTTGCCACACGGGCAGGGATTGGCGGCCAGCACCAGTTGGAAGCGGGCCGGGTAGGCGGCAGTGCCGGCAGCCCGGTGGATCACCAGCTCACCGCTCTCCAGGGGCTGACGCAAGGCATCCAGAACCCGGCGTTCGTATTCCGGAGCTTCGTCCAGGAAAAGCACGCCACGGTGCGCGCGGGATGCGGCACCCGGCCGCGGAAGCCCTGAACCACCCCCAATAATTGCCGCCGCGGTGGCCGAGTGGTGCGGGTTTTCGAACGGTGGCCGCCGCAGAAGCTGCACCGCGGACGACGGCAGTCCGCACAGCGAGTGGATGGCCGTGACCTCCATGGACTCATGGTCGCCAAGATCCGGCAACAGCCCCGGCAGCCGCTCCGCAAGCATGGTCTTCCCGGCACCCGGCGGCCCCGTGAGAAGGAGATGGTGTGCCCCTGCGGCAGCCACCTCCAACGCCTGACGCGCATCGCCTTGGCCGGCAACATCGGCCATGTCGGGGCACTGCCCGGTCAGCAGCTGGCCCTCGTCAACATCTTCGGCGTCGTCCGGTTCGAAGTCCAGGGCGAGCTCCTGCGGATCCGCTCCAAAGTCGAGGGCGAGGCGGGCAAGAGTGCGGTAGCCGCGGACCCTGGCACCGGGCACGAGGGAGGCCTCGGCAAGGTTTGCCTGCGCCACCACGACGTCCGGGTAGCCGGCCTGTACTGAGGCCATCACGGCCGGCAGGATCCCCCGGACGGGCCGCAGCCGTCCGTCGAGGCCCAGCTCCGCAATGAAGACGGTGCGTCCGGTGGCTTTGACGTCGTTCGATGCCCGGAGCACGGCCATGGTGACCGCAAGGTCAAAGCCCGACCCGCGTTTAGGCAGCGACGCCGGGATAAGGTTGGCGGTGATCTTCCTGCGGCTGAGCGGAATGCCGGAATTCTTCGCGGCAGAACGGATGCGTTCCTTCGCTTCGTTCAGGGCCGCATCCGGGAGCCCGAGGATGACGAAGGCCGGGAGCGTCTGGCCGATGTCGGCCTCGACTTCAACCACGTAGCCGTTCAGGCCTACCAGCGCGATCGAATATGTCCGCCCCAGGGCCATCACCCTACCCCCTTGAGATGCTCCACCACTGGATGGCCGCCGCCGTCGTCTACCACGGCGATGACATCCACGCGGCGCAAAGGCATCCGCAATTCCCGGTCGCGGCACCAGGCGGCACCGAGCCGGTGCAGGCGTGCCAGCTTCTCAGGGCCAACGGCCTCAAAGGGGTGGCCGAAGTCCAGGGAGCGGCGTGTTTTGACTTCAGCGATGACCAGCGCGTCACCGTCAAGGGCCACGATATCGATCTCACCCTCGGCGCACCGCCAATTGCGCTCCACCACCAGCATGCCCAGCGTTTCAAGATAGCCGGTGGCGAGGTCTTCGCCGTGCCGGCCCAGCAGGTCCTTCGATTTCATTTCTACCTCCGCAACCAGCTTGGCGGCGGGCGGCCGCGGAGCACAGAAAGGCCCTGCCGTATGTGGACAGGGCCTTTCTGTGGAGGGAAAGTCGGGGAGCTGCTAGTTACCCAGGTCCACGTCCTTGGGCAGGGCCAGTTCCTCGTTGCGCGGCAGTTCCTCGACGTTGACGTCCTTGTAGGTCAGGACCCTGACGCTCTTGACGAAGCGGGCCGAGCGGTAGACGTCCCAGACCCAGGCGTCCTGGAGGGTCAGGTCGAAGTAGACCTCGCCGTCGGCGCTGCGGGCCTGCAGATCCACGTGGTTGGCGAGATAGAAACGCCGCTCGGTCTCGACAACGTAGGTGAACAGGCCGACGACGTCGCGGTATTCACGGTAGAGCTGAAGCTCCATGTCGGTTTCATAGTTCTCAAGATCCTCGGCACTCATGCTTCCATCTTGCACCATGTCCGGCGGGGCTGGCGCCGGGGGCGGGACTCAGTCCTGGTCCTGTGCTTCTTCGTCCGGGGATTCGGCGCCCTGCAGCTCTCCGCCGAGCAGCCGCCAGCTGATCCGGTGGTAGGGGGTGGGTCCTGCTGAACGAAGGACGTCCCGGTGCCCTGCGGTGGCATAACCCTTGTTGACGTCCCAGCCGTAATCCGGGTACTCGAGGTGCAGTTCGCGCATCATCCGGTCACGCTCCACCTTGGCAATGACGCTCGCGGCAGCAACACTCAGGCACTGCATGTCGGCCTTGACCTTGGTGTGGACGGGCGCTTCACAGGCGGCATCCAGCACGGGCTGGTCGAACAGGGAGAGCTGCCCGGCCGGGGAGAGCCAGTTGTGGCTTCCGTCCAGCAGCACCGCCTCCGGAATGACTCCGGCGCCCAGGATGGCCCCCCAGGCCCGGGTTCCTGCCAGCCGCAGGGCTGCGATGATCCCGAGCGAATCGATCTCCGCGGCGGTGGCATGACCCACCGCCGAGGCGACGCTCCAGCGGCGCACCAAGGGTTCCAGCCGCTCCCGCTCGGCCGGGCTGAGCAGCTTGCTGTCACGCACCCCGGCCAGTGACTTCTGGCGCTCCAGGTCCACGACGGCGATTCCCACGCTGACCGGCCCCGCAAGCGCACCGCGGCCTACCTCATCCACGCCGGCCAGGAGCCGCACGCCCTGGGCTTTGAAGGTTCGCTCATGCCGCAGTGTGGGCGCCTTGGCCCCGCGCGCCGGATTTGCACCGGCGCGTGTGCGCGGTGTTCCGGGCGGTACGGTGCGGGTGGCAGGTGGCATAGTCAGCGGGCCGCCGGTACGTTGCGAAACACGTCCGGGTAGTTGTCCAGGGTCTTGATCCTGTTCAGCGGCCACGCGATGACCGCGGCCTTGCCCTCCAGGTCCCTAAGGTCGATGAATCCGCCATCATTTTCCATGTGCGACCGGGAATCTGCGGAATGGTTCCGGTTATCGCCCATCACCCACACTTTGCCCTCCGGGACGGTGACGTCGAAGTTGCGGACCTGCGGGACTTCGGCAGGGTTGATATATTTCTCGTCCACGGCGGTTCCGTTGATGGTCAGTTTACCGCCGGCGTCGCAACACACCACGTGGTCGCCCGGCAGCCCGATGACCCGCTTCACCAGGTGCTGGTCCGTGTTGTCGGGCAGCAGCCCCACAAACGTCAGGCCATCCTGGACCCACGTGAACGGCCCCTGGGTCTTGGCTGCCGTGGGCGGCAGCCAGCCCTTGGTGTCACGAAAAACCACAACGTCCCCGCGGCTGAGCGCAAACGGCTCCGGGACCAGGAGATTGACGAAGATCCGGTCGTCCACATCAAGGGTGTTCACCATGGACTCGGAGGGGATGAAGAACGCCCGGAAGAGGAAGGTCTTGATGAGAAAGGACAGCACAACGGCGATGACCACGACGGTGGCGATCTCCTTGAGCCACCCGAGCAGGGGGTTGCCCGTGGACTTGCCGGCCGGCTTGGATCCCGACCGCCCTTTCCGGTGGGAGGGCGCGCCCGCTTCAGGACCGTCGCCGGGCTCTTCGGGGGTTGGAACGGCCTGGTTTTCTGCGGTGCCTTCATGGCGCGGTTCAGGATTCCGCGCTGGGTTCTCGGGCATTTACCGTCCGTTCTGTGTTGTCGGCCCCATCACTGGCGGCCGTGCTACTGGAGCAAATCTATCAAGGGGCCACAGGATCTGGACCGGCCGGCCGATCACGCGCTCCAGCGGGACCATTCCGCCCCCGGGAGCGCCCAGCAGGCTGCGCGAATCCGCGGAGACCGACCGGTGGTCCCCCATCAGCCACAGCCTGCCCTCCGGGACCACCGAGTTGAATTTTTGCGTGCTGGGGACATCGCCGGGGAATATGTACGGCTCGTCCAGCGGCACCCCGTTCACGGTGACTGTGCCGGCTGCGTCACAGCAGACCACGGTATCGCCCGGAAGCCCTATGACCCGTTTGACGTAGGTGGTATCGCTCCCGGTGAGGCCCAGCCACTGGGTGAGGCCGGTGGCGGCATCCATCAGCGGACCCCTGCCGCTGTTCAGGGGCGCGAATGTTCCGCGTCCGTCGAAGACGACGATATCCCCGCGCCTGATGGGGTCGGCCTGGAAATCCGTGCGCGAGACCAGGATCCGGTCACCACCTTGGAGGAGCGGCTCCATGGACTCCGAGGGAATGTAGTAGACATCGAGCCACAAGGACCGCACCACGCCGCTGATGGTGACGGCAAGGACCAGGGCCAGGAACGCAAAACGCCAGCCCATGGTGCGGGGCTGGCGTTTTGTCTGGTGCATGGTCCGTATCCTGGCGCTGGTGGATTGCTCCGGCGCTTGCCGGCTACGGCCGCGTCCCAGCCTGGTGATAAGTCCGAAGGGAACTTACTTGCCGGTGGCGAAGTCGCGCTTTTCCTTGATCTTCGCAGCCTTACCGCGCAGTGCACGCATGTAGTAAAGCTTGGCGCGACGGACGTCACCCTTGGTAACGACCTCGATCTTGTCGATGATCGGGGAGTGTACCGGGAAGGTACGCTCCACGCCGACGCCGAAGGAAACCTTGCGGACGGTGAAGGTTTCGCGGACGCCATCGCCCTGGCGGCCCAGGACGAAGCCCTGGAAGACCTGGACACGGGAGTTCTTGCCTTCGATGATGTTCACGTGAACCTTGAGGGTGTCGCCCGCGCGGAATTCGGGAACATCGTTGCGCAGCGAAGCTGCATCGAGGGAATCGAGAATATGCATGGTTGCACTCCTGGTGAACGCCACAGGTCATTCACTTTGGGTCACGGCAGGCAAGTCAGGCCGCCGGAAAGCGGGCCGGATTATTGCCGCCGAAGTAAAGTGGTCCGGCCGCTTCAATGATTGACGGGGCCGGTTGTCCGGCTGTTGGCCGCGCTACCCCCTGTGGCAGGTGCGGACCCAGCAGACACAAAGGTCAATTTTGCCACAGTGGAAGGGCTACGCCAATTCCGCGCCGGCGCGGGAGCTAGTCCTGCTCCCCTGGCGCCGGATCCGGACGGCGCGCCAGCCTGCCGGCGACGACGTCGTACCCCAGGTTGTGCAGTTCGGTGCGGTCGGCACGCGGAAGGTTGCCGGCGTCGAACGCCGCCAGCAGGTCCGGGCGGCGTTCGGCTGTCCGGCGGTACTGCTCGTGCCGGCGCCACTGCGCGATCCTGCCATGGTTTCCGCTGAGCAGGACCGGGGGGACCTCGCGGTCCCGCCACACGGACGGCTTGGTGTAGACCGGATATTCCAGCAGACCGTCGGAGTGGGACTCCTCCACCAGGGACTCGGGGTTGCCCACCACGCCGGGCAGGAGGCGGCCAATGGCTTCCACCATGGCCAGGACGGCGACCTCCCCACCATTGAGCACGTAGTCGCCAAGGCTTACGGGGCGAACGGTGAAGTGGTCCTGGGCCCACTCGATGACGCGCTCGTCGATGCCTTCATAGCGACCGCAGGCGAAGGCGAGGTGTTGTTCTTCGGCCAGCTCATAGGCAAGGGCCTGCGTGAACCGCTCGCCGGCGGGAGACGGAACGATCAGGACGGGTTTGCGCTGGGGGTCGGGACGGCCCTCTGCCACCGCTGACAGCGCCTGTGCCCACGGTTCGGGCTTCATGACCATCCCTGCACCGCCGCCGTAAGGGGTGTCGTCCACGGAACGGTGCTTGTCGGTGGTGAAGCTGCGGAGGTCATGGACGTGCAGGTCCAGGATGCCATCCTGGCGGGCCTTGCCTATCAGCGAGAGCTCAAGCGGGGCCAGGTATTCCGGGAAGATGCTGACGACGTCGATCCGCATCTATTCCCTGCCTTCGGGTTCCGGGGACGCGGCTTCGTCGGCGTTCAGTTCAAAGAGGCCGTCCGGCGGGGTGAGCAGCACAAAACCTTCCTCGAGGTTGACCTCGGGCACAATCTGCTCCACGAAGGGGATGAGGATCTCCTTGCCCTCCGGGGTGGTCACAGTCAACAGGTCCTGGACGGGCATGGTGGCCAGGGCTGTTACCTTGCCCACCACCTGTGAGCCGATCCGGGCGTGAAGGCCGACAAGTTCGTGCTCGTACCAGCCCTCGTCGTCGTCCTCTTCGAGTTCTTCGGTTTCGATGAACAGCTTGGCGCCGCGGAGGGTTTCGGCCTGGTTGCGGTCAGTCACTTCCGCAAAGCCCAGCAGCAGGATGTCCTTGTTCCAGCGCGCACTGTCCACCGTCAAGGGTCCGGAGGCGGCAGGTTCAACGACGAACTCCGTGCCCGGGACAAACCTGTCTTCGGGGGCATCGGTCAGCACCTGGACCGTGACTTCCCCGCGAATGCCGTGCGGCTTGCCGATCCGCGCCACCTGAAGCTGCATCTGTTCCTCTGTTCCGGGTTGTGGTTGGGGTGGGGTGAAAGCACTCCGGCCCCTCCACCTGAGGGTGGAGGGGCCGGAGCAAAACTGAAAGTTGCCGAGCGCTCAGCGGCGGCGGTCGGTATCGACGACGTCGACCCTGACCGGTTCGCCGCCGGCCAGTGCTGCCACAACGGTGCGCAGTGCGCGTGCCGTGCGGCCCTGGCGGCCAATCACCCGTCCGAGGTCATCCTGGTGAACCCGTACCTCGAGGGTGTCCCCGCGGCGATTGTTCTTCGAACTGACCTTGACGTCATCCGGGGAATCGACGATTCCCCGGACCAGGTGCTCCAGCGCTTCTGCCAGCAATCTACTCAGCCTCGGTGGTCTCAGCTTCGGCGTCGGCCGGGGCCTCGGCAGCGTCAGACTTGGAGGCCTTCTTGGTGATGGCTTCCGGGATGATGACCGAGCCCTTCTCCGGAGCAACGAAAGCTTCCTTCGCGACCTTGGTCTTGAGGGTGCCTTCCTGGCCCGGGAGGCCCTTGAACTTCTGCCAGTCACCGGTGATCTTCAGGATGGCGGCAACCTGCTCGGACGGCTGGGCGCCGACGGACAGCCAGTACTGGGCACGCTCGGAGTTGACCTCGATGAACGAGGGCTCTTCGGTGGGGTGGTACTTGCCGATCTCTTCGATGGCGCGGCCGTCACGCTTGGTGCGTGAGTCCGCGACGACGATGCGGTAGTACGGGGCGCGCATCTTGCCGAAGCGCTTAAGGCGAATCTTTACGGCCACTTTTGTGGTCACTCCTGTTTCAGAAAAGGGGTGAACCCGGCGTTCTGCACCCGTGGGGCGGGCCGTACTTGCGGGTTCGAAGGACAGGATCCGGACGCGGAGAGAGGGGCCACGCAGATCGAGTACCTGTTTATTGTGCCAGATCAGCGAGCTTATTTCGACTTGGCGTTGCGCTGCATTTCGCCGCGGCCGCCCGGAGGATGGACCCTGCGGCTCCTGTCAGGCGGACCAGACGTACAGTCCGGTCCGCTCGGCGTCGTCCAGCCCGGCCGCAAGCGCGGCGAGCTGCTCCACATAGGTTCGGGCCTGGGCTGCGCCAAATGGCATGTCGTCCTGGGCGGCCCACTGTTCGGCGACGTCCTCGAGGATATTGCCCTCGCCTTCGGTCTCATAGGACAGCAGGTCAGCCAGCGCGCGGACCATGGCAGGAGGAACGGCGAGGAGGGAGTCGCTGGCCACATCCACCATGGTCAGTTCATAGTCGGCTCCGCCGGCGTGCACGGCCGTCCCGGCGAGATCGCCAAGTTGTTCGATTTCGAAGTCGCTGATTCCATCGATCCGTACGGCATTTCCTTTAAGGGCGCCGTTTGCCGCGGGTTCGCTCCCTGCGTCGAGGAGGCCGGCGCGTTTCAGCGCGGCGTCGTGGGTGGCGACAAAGATCTCGGTGAAGCCCATGGCTGTTTGCCCTTCTTACGTTGGCGGAACTGCGCGCCGGGAGCTGCCTGCTTCCCGGCCGTACGGAATCAGCCTAGTAGCTGCGGACCGGCAGGAGCACACGCCGGGCCGGGGCGGCAGGGCAGCCGGCGGGCAGGGCTGCCGACCGGGTCGGTCCGCCACCGGGAACACCGGTCAGCGGACAGCCACCCGCAGCCGGTTGCGCCACGGGTCCTCGAACCGGAGCTCGGCACCTGTGTGGTGAGCGGGCACTCCGGCGACCTTGAGGCGGTCAGCCAAGGCGCCGACGTCGTCCCCTGACGGAACTTCGATGAGGACTTCGCCGAGCCCGAGGGTGTCCTTGCGCGGGCCCGCGCCGCGGCTGTTCCAGACGTTCATGGCCATGTGGTGGTGGTACCGGCCCGCGGATACGAACAGTGCCTGCCCATGCCAGCCCGCCGTCTTTTCGAAACCGAGGGTGCCCACGTAGAAGTCGCGCGCCGTCTGGACGTCGCCCACCTGAAGGTGGACGTGGCCTACGCCGGCGGCCGTCACGCGCTGGCCTTCGAGCGATTCCTCCGTGAGGTGTTGCTCCAGGTAGCGCTGCGGGGGCAGCGCCAGGCTGTCCATCACCACGTCCGTCCCGTTCCAGGACCAGTTGCTGCGCGGGCGGTCCCAGTACAGCTCGATGCCGTTGCCTTCAGGGTCGGTGAAGTAGAAGGCCTCGCTGACCAGGTGGTCGGCGCTGCCGGTGAAGGACATCGGCTCGTACTGCGCCGCGGTGGCGATGGTGGCAGCGAGGGAGGCCTGGTCCTCAAACAGGAGTGCGGTATGGAACAGGCCGGCCTCTCCCCTGCCGGGCAGGTTCAAGCCGGGCGCGGGGGCCAGATGGACCAGGGGGCGGCCAAGACGGCCCAGGTACAGTCCACCGTCCCGTTCAGCCACCACCTCGAGGCCCAGTGCGCGCTGGTAGTAGTCGGTCATGACCTTCATGTCCCCCACCTTGAGCATCACCGTGCCCATGGCGAGGTCGGCAGGAAGCAGGTCCTGGCTGTTGGCTGCTGCGGTCATTGGAGGCTCCTTGTGCTGGCGGCCGTCCCGATGGCGGCCTGTCACACATTAAAATTACTTGAAGCTTCAATTTATTCCAAGTCCTGCGCCGCACTTTCGATCAGCGGATGATGCGGCCGCAGAGCACCACGTGATCCAGTCTGCTGATGGTCTCCGGGACCGCCCGTGGATCTTCACGGCACACGATGACGTCGGCGCGCGCCCCTTCTTCCAGGCCGTCCGCTCCGAGCCAGCGGCGGGCCGCCCAGCACGCCGCATCCAACGCTGCCGCCATCGGCAGCCCCGCGAAGTGCAGGGCGAGGATTTCGTCCGCGATCCGGCCATGGCGGATGACGCTGCCGGCGTCTGTTCCGGCGAAGATGCGCACGCCCGCAGCATGGGCCTGCGCCACGCGCTCCAGCCTCCGCTCCCAGAGGGAGCGCATGTGGGCTGCATAGCGTGGAAACTTTGGTTCCGCCTGCGCGGCAATGTCCGGGAACGTGGCGATATTGATGAGGGTGGGCACGATCGGCACGCCTTGTTCGGCGAACCGGGGCAGGTGGCGTGGCAGCAGCCCGGTGGCGTGCTCGATGCAGTCAATGCCGGCGTCGAGCATCTGGTCCAGGGTGTCCTCGGCGAAGCAGTGGGCCGTCACCCGTGCGCCTTCGTCATGCGCCGCACGGACGGCGTCACGGACGACGGCGGCGGGAAAGGAGGGCGCCAGGTCCCCGGCGCCGCGGTCGATCCAGTCCCCCACCAGTTTGACCCAGCCATCCCCGTCCCGGGCCTGCTTGCGCACGGCCTCAACGAGGCCCTCGGGTTCGACTTCGTGGGCGAAGCCGCGCAGGTAGCGGCGGGTCCGGGCGATGTGCCTTCCGGCGCGGATCAGCACCGGGAATTCCTTGCCGCCCTGCATCCAGCGGGTATCGGCGGGCGAGCCCGCATCACGGACCAGGAGTGTCCCGGCGTTGACGTCGGCCAAAGCTTGTTCCTGCGCCACGGCGGCCTCCACCGGACCGGCCGGGCCCAGCCCGATGTGGCAGTGGGCGTCCGCGAAGCCCGGCAGCACCCAGCCGTCAAGCACCCGGTCAGGTGGCGTGGCGGGCCGGTGGAAGGTGAGCCTGCCGTCCACCGACCAGAGTCCATGCCGCACCCGGTCCGGCGCAGCCAGGACGGGTCCGCGAAAGTGAATGATTCCAGCCATCCGGGCATCCTTTCGTTGCCCGGTCAGGCTAGCATCATCGATTGTTACAACGGACTTCCGGAGGGCTGTGGTAGCTTCGTTGCTGACCACACGGGTGCCCTTGCACGGGCTGAGATCGGGCTGACGCAGTCTGCGACCGTTGAACCTGTCCGGGTAATGCCGGCGAAGGAAGTGAGTATTCCCTTGAGTACACAAAACACCCAGTTGAACCCTGCCCGCACGCTGTCCGGTTCCGATTCTGCCGGCGCCCCCGGCACCGGATCCACGCCGCAGGTGACGCAGTCCCTGAAGTCGCATTCCCTGGCCTGGATCGACGATGCCGCTTCCGGAATCCGGGTCCCGGTGACGGAAATCGCCCTCGAGCCATCGCCGAACGGCCGGCCGAACCCTCCCTTCCGGACCTACCGGACGGCCGGCCCAGGCAGTGATCCCGTGCGCGGCCTGCAACCCTTCCGCGCCGAGTGGATCGAGGCGCGCGGGGACACGGAAGCCTACAGCGGCAGGGAACGCAACCTGCTCGACGACGGACGCTCGGCCGTGCGCCGCGGTGCAGCCTCCGCGGAGTGGAAGGGCGCCCGGCCGGTGCCCCGCCGCGCCGTCGACGGCAGGACGGTGACCCAAATGCACTACGCCCGGCAGGGCATCATCACGCAGGAAATGCGCTTTGTGGCGCTGCGGGAGAACTGCGACGTGGAACTGGTCAGGAGCGAGGTTGCCGCCGGGCGCGCCATCATCCCGAACAACATTAACCACCCCGAGTCCGAGCCGATGATCATCGGCAAGGCCTTCCTGGTGAAGATCAACGCCAACATCGGCAACTCGGCGGTGACGAGCTCCATCGCAGAGGAGGTTGACAAGCTCCAGTGGGCCACCCAGTGGGGCGCCGACACGGTCATGGACCTGTCCACGGGCGACGACATCCACACCACCAGGGAATGGATCATCCGCAACTCCCCCGTCCCGATTGGAACCGTCCCGATCTACCAGGCGCTGGAAAAAGTCAACGGCGAGGCCAACGCGCTGACTTGGGAAATCTTCCGGGACACCGTCATTGAGCAGTGCGAACAGGGCGTGGACTACATGACCATCCACGCCGGTGTGCTGCTGCGGTACGTCCCGCTCACGGCCAACCGGGTGACGGGCATCGTCTCGCGCGGCGGCTCCATCATGGCCGGCTGGTGCCTGGCCCACCACCAGGAAAACTTCCTCTACACGCACTTTGACGAACTCTGCGAAATCTTCGCCAAGTACGACGTCGCGTTCTCCCTGGGCGACGGTTTGCGCCCCGGGTCGACGGCGGACGCCAACGACGCTGCCCAGTTCGCCGAACTCGACACCCTCGCCGAACTCACGCAGCGCGCCTGGGAGTTCGACGTGCAGGTCATGGTGGAAGGCCCCGGCCACGTGCCGTTCCACCTGGTCCGGGAAAACGTGGAGCGGCAGCAGGAGCTGTGCAAGGGCGCGCCGTTCTACACGCTGGGGCCGTTGGTGACCGATATTGCGCCCGGCTATGACCACATCACCTCGGCGATCGGGGCCACCGAAATCGCCCGGTACGGTACCGCCATGCTCTGCTATGTCACGCCCAAGGAACACCTGGGCCTGCCCAACAAGGACGACGTGAAGACCGGCGTCATCACCTACAAGATCGCAGCCCACGCGGCGGACCTGGCCAAGGGCCACCCGGGAGCCCACGAACGGGACGACGCATTGTCCAAGGCGCGGTTCGAGTTCCGCTGGCGGGACCAGTTCGCGCTCTCGCTGGACCCGGTGACGGCGGAAGAGTTCCACGACGAGACGCTGCCGGCCGAACCTGCCAAGACGGCGCACTTCTGCTCCATGTGCGGACCCAAGTTCTGCTCGATGCGGATCAGCCAGGACATCCGGAACGAATACGGGTCAGCCGACTCGCAGGCGGCCCTGGCGGACATGGCCTCCGGGATGCGGGAGAAGAGCCAGGAATTCCTGGCCGCGGGCGGCAAGGTCTACCTGCCGGAACTGCAGGTGCCTGCCGGCAGCTAGGAGGCCCGGGCCGGTTGGCTCCGGCTGACATCGCTGATGAACTGCCGGATGGTCCGGTCGCCCTCCACGGAGTCATGGGGCCGGTGCCCGCCCGCGGCAACGCAGTGCAGGGCGCCGGTCTCCCGCAGGTAACCGGCAATTTCCTCGTACAGCGGCTCCCAGCCCCCGGTGAGGACCAGCGTGGGAACGCCGGGAACAATGTGCAGGGGCGCTTCCCACGACGGAACCTGGAGCCGCAGCCGGCGTGCGGAGCGTTTCTCCTCCGTGGTGGCAGGCTGCTGGAGGTCCGTCGCATAGACCCGCCGGACGAACTCGCGCTGGAAGTCCTCGTCACTAAGCTGGTGGCGGACATCCAGGAGTGGCTTCATCAAGCTGATGTGCGCCGCCGTGGCCGGCAGCTCTGCGGTCAGGGAAAGGCACGCCGGTTCCACCAGGGTCAGCGAATAGACGAGATCGGGGCGTTCGACGGCGGCCATCATGGCAGGGATCGCGCCCTGGGAGTGTGCCACCACATGTCCGCCGGCAGCACCGCGGCCATCATCCGCCAAGGACCGCAGCACGATGGCCGTGTCCTCCGCAAAGGATGATTCCACCGGTTCCGCGACGGCGTCATAGCCCTGCCGGCGAAGGAACAAGGCGTCGAACGACAGCGCCATGCCGTGCTGCCGGGGCCACGCGGCGGCGCCGAAAGCTCCGGCGCCGTGCACGAAAACTACCCGCTGCTTGAACATGACCCAACCCTATTCCACGGCACCGACATCCCAACGGAAAAGCGCCAGGTGTCGTCTTGGGCGGTCAAAACGGCTCCTGGCGCTTCCTGAAGATGGGGAGCTGCTACTTGCCCAGGAACTTGTCGAAGCCCTTGGGGAGGTTCAACTGCGAGGGATCGAAGTCGCCGCCCTGCTGGCCAAACGCGGCACCGGTGGGCAGCGCCTTGCCTGCATTGGCGCGCCGGGCTTCGGCATCCTTGCGCTCCTGCGCAGCCTTGGCCGGGTTGCCGGACTTCGCCTTCTTCTTCGGCGCGTTCTTGGCGTTCTTCCGCGCACCCCCGCCGGCACCGGGCATACCCGGCATCCCGGGCATTCCCGGCATGCCACCCTGGGCCATCTTCTTCATCATCTTCTGGGCCTGCGCGAAACGTTCCAGCAGGCCGTTGACCTCCGAGACGTGGACGCCGGAACCGCGGGCGATGCGCGCGCGGCGGGATCCGTTGATGATCTTCGGTGCAAGCCGTTCATGCGGCGTCATGGACCGGACGATTGCCTCGACGCGGTCGATCTCGCGCTCGTCGAACTGCTCCAGCTGCTGCCGGATGTTTTGCGCACCCGGCATCATCATGAGCATCTTCTTCATGGAGCCCATGTTGCGGATCTGCTGCATCTGGGCCAGGAAGTCTTCCAGGGTGAAGTCTTCCTGGTCGGCGAACTTCTTCGCCATCCGGGCCGCTTCGTCCTTGTCCCAGGACTTCTCGGCCTGCTCGATCAGGGTGAGCACGTCGCCCATGTCCAGGATGCGCGAGGCCATCCGGTCCGGGTGGAAGAGCTCGAAGTCGTCCAGGCCTTCGCCGGTGGAGGCGAACATGACGGGCTTGCCGGTGACCGAAGCGACCGACAGCGCGGCACCGCCGCGTGCGTCGCCGTCGAGCTTGGACAGCACGATGCCGGTGAAGTTCACGCCTTCGTCGAAGGCGAGGGCCGTGTTGACGGCGTCCTGGCCGATCATGGAGTCGATCACGAAGAGGACTTCGTTGGGGACAATGGCGCGGCGGATCTGCCGGGCCTGTTCCATCATGTCCGCGTCGACGCCGAGGCGGCCGGCGGTGTCAACGATCACGACGTCGTGCAGCTTCTGGCGCGCTTCCTCCACGCCGGCACGGGCGACCGCGACAGGGTCACCGGCAGGGTGGTCCAGTTCGGTGGACGTGGCCCCGGGGTGCGGGGCGAAAACGGGCACGTTGGCGCGCTGGCCCACCACCTGGAGCTGGGTGACAGCGTTGGGGCGCTGGAGGTCGCAGGCCACCAGCATGGGGCTGTGGCCCTGGGCCTTCAGCCATTTTGACAGCTTGCCGGCCAAAGTGGTCTTGCCCGCGCCCTGGAGGCCGGCAAGCATGATGATGGTGGGACCGTTCTTGGCCAACCGGATCCGGCGGGTTTCGCCGCCAAGGATCTCCACGAGTTCCTCGTTGACGATCTTGACGATCTGCTGGCTGGGATTCAGCGCACCCGAAACCTCGGCACCGAGCGCACGTTCGCGGACCTTTCCGGTGAATTCGCGTACCACCGAAACGGCGACGTCTGCGTCCAGCAGGGCACGGCGGATCTCGCGGACGGTGGCATCGACGTCGGCTTCGGTGAGGCGGCCCTTGCCGCGGAGATTTTTGAAGGTTGCTGTCAACCGGTCAGAGAGTGAATTGAACACGTGCCGTGAACTTCTTTCAAGAGATGATCGGGACTCGACTACCTAGGGTATCAAGTCAGGCACGTCAGATGGCATGCTGGCCAAATGACGAGCCAAACATCTGTCCAGACCCTGCTCATCCTCGGTGCCTCGGGCGACCTGACCGGCCGGCTCCTCCTTCCCGGCCTGGCCCGGCTGGTGGCGGCGGGCCGGGCCGAAGGGCTCCGACTGGTGGGCGCCGGATCTGATCCGTGGACCTCGGAACAGTGGCAGGAGCGGGTCCGGTCGTCGTTCGCCGCGGCAGCCGGCGCAGCGGACGGCCCGGGAAAGGAAGCCCTGGAGTCCTTGCAGAAGGAGACGGCGTACCACCAGGTGGATGTCACGGCCAAGGGTGCCCTTGCTGCCCTGCTGGCAGGGCTCAAAGGCCCCGTTGCCGTATATTTTGCGCTTCCGCCCCGCATCAGCCAGCAGGCCTGCGAGACACTCCAGCCGGAGGAGGTGCCGGAGGGCACCCGGCTGGTGATGGAGAAGCCGTTCGGCTCCAGCGAGGAGTCGGCGCGCTCCCTGAACCGTACCCTCGCGCGCCTGGTTCCGGAGGACCACATCCACCGCGTGGACCACTTCCTGGGCAAGGCGACCGTGCTGAATATCCTGGGCCTGCGGTTTGCCAACAACTTCCTGGAGCCCGTGTGGAACCGGCAGCACGTGGAAAAAGTTGAGATCTTCTTCGACGAGGACCTGGCCCTTGAGGGCCGCGCCCGCTACTACGACGGTGCCGGTGCCCTCCGCGACATGATCCAGAGCCACCTGCTGGAGGTCATGGCACTCATGGCTATGGAGCCTCCCGCCACCATCGGCGAGCGCGACCTCCGCGACGCGGTATCCAGCGTCCTTCGGGCCAGCAGCGTCCGCGCCCCGTTTACCGACACAACCCGCAGGGCGCGCTATACGGCGGGGTCGCTGGCAGGGAAGGCCGTCCCCGACTACGCGAAGGAAGAGGGGGTGGATGCCGGCCGGGGAACGGAGACCCTTGCCGAGATCCAGGTGGACATCGACAACTGGCGCTGGCAGGGCGTGCCGTTCATCCTGCGCTCCGGGAAGGCGCTGGGCGACAAGCGCAAGGAAGCGGTGGTCACCTTCCTTCCCGTGCCGCACCTGCCCGGGGGCTTCACGGGGGTGGACTCCCCCAACCAGTTGCGGATCGGTTTTGGCCCGGACACGCTGGAGTTCGACGTCGACGTCAACGGCCCCGGGAACATTTTCAGCCTGGGCCGGGTCACCCTGGAGGCGGAATTGAGCGCCTCCGACCTGCTGCCGTACGGCGAAGTGCTGGAGGGCGTGTTGACCGGAGACCCGTTGCTGTCGGTCCGCGGCGACACCGCGGAGGACTGCTGGCGGATCGTCGAGCCGGTGCTCAAGGCGTGGGCAAAGAATGAGGTCCCGCTGGAGGAGTACGACGCCGGTTCGGCCGGCCCGGCGTCCTGGCCCACCAACCGCGAAGCGGGTGCGGGCGGCGGGGACTGACAAAGGAACGGCACTAAGCACTGGACGCAACACGGCGGGCGGGAACCTTTCGGTTCCCGCCCGCCGTGTTCATGCAGTCAGGTGTTCCTGACCGCAGGAACGGTTTGTTCCCCTTAGATGGCGGCTACTCCGCGTTCCCCGGTCCGGACGCGCACTGCTTCATGGACGTCGATGGTCCAGACCTTGCCGTCCCCGGCCCTGCCGGTGTTGGAGCTGGCGATGATCACGTCCAGGATGTCGTCGGACTGTTCGTCGGTGGCCAGGACTTCAACCCGGATCTTGGGAAGCAGGTCCACGTTGTATTCGGCTCCCCGGTACACCTCGGTGTAGCCGCGCTGGCGTCCATATCCGCTGGCTGCGCTGACGGTGAGTCCCTGTACGCCGTAGGCCTCCAGTCCTTCCCGGATGGCTTCGAGCTTTTCCGGCCTGACGATTGCAGTGATCAGTTTCATGCCCCCACGCTTTCCTTGCCTGTTGCCGGCTGTGCCTTCTGAGCTCCGGTTGCGGATTCCCGGGTTTCCGCCTGGGTCTTTCCGGTCACCATGTCGTGCAGCGGCTGGAAGCTCCCACCGTGGCCGCCGACGCCGAACTCGTAGGCAGTCTCGGCGTGGAGGCTGAGGTCTGCGCCGGCGATTTCCTGGTGCTCGGAGATGCGGAAGCCCATGGTCTTGTGGATGGGGTAGGCGATGATCAGGGTCATCACGGCGGTGAAGGCGATGGAGAGCAGTGCTGCCAGAACCTGGGCCACCAGCTGGGTTGTGCCGCCGCCGTAGAACAGGCCGGCAGCACCCTGGTCGGGGGTGGCGAGGAAACCGATGGCCACCGTGCCGATGACACCTGCGACGAGGTGGACACCCACGACATCCAGGGAGTCGTCGTAGCCGAGCTTGAACTTCAGGCCGACCGCCAGGGCCGAGGCGATACCGGCGACGACGCCCAGGGCAATCGCACCGAGCGGTGAGACGTTGGCACAGGCCGGAGTGATGGCGACCAGGCCGGCTACCACACCGGAGGCGGCGCCGAGCGAGGTGGGGTGGCCGTCCCGGATACGTTCGACGGCAAGCCAGCCCAGCATGGCGGCGGCCGGGGCTGCCAGGGTGTTGATCCAGATCAGGCCTGCCTGCTCGACCGTGGCAGCGGCGCCGGCGTTGAAGCCGAACCAGCCGAACCACAGGATGGCTGCGCCGAGCATGACGAACGGAATGTTGTGCGGGCGGTGGTTCGGGTCCTTGCCGAAGCCCTTCCTGTTACCAATGATCAGCACCAGCACGAGGCCGGCAACACCGGCGTTGATGTGCACCACGGTGCCTCCGGCGAAGTCGATGACCGGAGCGAAGGTCTGGCCGAACCAGCCGTCCTTGGAGAACAGGCCGCCACCCCACACCATGAAGGCCAGCGGTGCGTAGACCAGCGTTGCCCAGATCGGCGTGAAGATCACCCAGGCGGAGAACTTTGCGCGGTCCGCGACGGCGCCGGAGATCAGTGCGACGGTGATGATCGCGAAGGTTGCGGCGTAGCCCACCTTCAGCAGGTCTGCCGGGTCCGTGAAGTTGTGCAGCCCAAAGTGGCTGAACGGGTTGGCGAAGATTTGGAAGAAGTTGTCCTCGTTGCTCGTGGACATGGAGGCGCCCCACAGCACCCACGTGATGCCGACCGTTCCGATGGCGACGAAGCTCATCATCATCATGTTCAGTGCCGACTTGGCGCGCGTCATGCCGCCATAAAAGAATGCCAGGCCCGGGGTCATGAACAGCACGAGTGCTGAAGCAACCAGGAGCCAAACGAGACCTGCGGTGAGTTCCATGGCCTACGTCCTCTCTTGCTTTCGGTGCGGACTTGTCCGCCTGCCAACGCCTTTTGCGTCCTGTAACGAGTGTGTCGTTGGCGTGTTTCGGCCGCGGGGGATTTAGATTGCGGGCCTGTTACAACAACCTCTAGGAAGTAAATGGTGCATATCCGCCTTGTTACGGTTATGTTTCCGCACCCGCGCAGCCACCCGGCTCCCCTTCCAGCAAGGACTTCAGCACCATGACGGCACCACCCCCGCTAAACGGCGTCACGGCAAGGATTTTGGCCCGCCTGAGGCCCCAGCGGGAGAAGCTTCCGCGGGACATCGTGGTGATGCTGGCCGCAGCGTTCCTCATCGCCCTTGGATTCGGGCTTGTTGCCCCCGTATTGCCCCAATTCGCAACAACCTTTGGGGTGGGAAACACCGAGGCCGCCGTCATCGTGGCGATCTTTGCGTTCATGCGCCTCGCCTTCGCTCCGGCCGGGGGCGCACTGATCGGCAAACGTGGCGAACGCCCCATCTACGTTGCCGGGCTGTTGATCGTGGCGCTGTCCACGGCTGCATGCGCGTTCGCCCAGGACTACTGGCAGCTCCTGCTGTTCCGCGGCCTGGGCGGCGCGGGCTCGGTGATGTTCACCGTTGCCTCGATGGCCTTGGTGGTCCGGTTGGCGCCGCCGAAGAGCAGGGGCCGGGTGTCGGGCGCCTACGCGTCGGCGTTCCTGATCGGGAACGTCTGCGGCCCGATCGTGGGCGGGCTGCTGGCCGGGCTGGGGCTGCGGGTCCCGTTCCTGGCATACGCCGGCGCCCTGCTCGTGGCCGCGTTCGTGGTGCAGACCCAGTTGAGCCACCAGCGCCGTGGCGCCGGCGAAGCACACAAGCGCGCCCCGGACATGCGTTTCGGCGATGCCCTGGCGGCCGGAACCTACCGGTCGGCGCTCCTGTCCAGCTTCGCCAACGGCTGGGCCACCTTCGGCGTCCGGATGGCAACGGTGCCGTTGTTCGCCGCGGCCGCGTTTGGGGCGGGGCCGCAGGCGGCAGGACTGGCGCTGGCGGTATTCGCCGCCGGCAACGCGGCCGCCCTGGCCTTTTCGGGGCGGCTCGCGGACTCCCTTGGACGCAAGCCCATGATGATTTCCGGACTGGTGGTGGCGGGCCTGTCAACCGCGTCGATCGGCATCACCCACGATCTGCCCTGGTTCCTCGCGGCGTCGACGCTGGCCGGCGTCGGATCCGGTCTCTTCGGCCCCGCGCAGCAGGCCGCCGTGGCGGACGTGATCGGCAATGGCCGCTCCGGCGGCAAGGTGCTGGCCGCGTATCAGATGACCTCCGACGTGGGCGCGATCGTGGGACCGGTCGTGGCGGGCCTGCTGGCGGACGGCCTGGGGTTCGGCTGGGCGTTCGCGGTCACCGGCGCCATGCTGCTGCTGGCAGCCGGCGGATGGCTGCCCACCCGGGAAACCCTCCGCACGGCCGGGGACTGACGCGACAGGTCAGTTCAGCAGCGCGTCAACAAAGCTTTCGGTATCGAACGGCGCGAGGTCGTCGGCGCCTTCTCCGAGGCCCACGAGTTTGACGGGGACGCCCAGTGACTTCTGGATGGCGACGACGATGCCGCCCTTGGCGGTTCCGTCCAGTTTGGTCAGGACGATGCCGGTGATGTTGACCACCTCGGAGAAGACCCGCGCCTGGTTCAGGCCGTTCTGGCCGGTGGTGGCGTCCAGCACCAGCAGGACCTCGTCCACCTCGGCCAGCTTCTCCACCACGCGCTTGACCTTGCCCAGCTCGTCCATCAGGCCCACCTTGTTCTGCAGGCGGCCGGCGGTGTCGATCATGACGACGTCGACTTCCTGCTCGATGCCTGCCTTCACCGCTTCGTAGGCGACCGACGCCGGGTCCGCGCCGTCAATGTCGGACTTCACGGTGGGAACACCAACGCGCGCCCCCCAGGTTGCCAGCTGCTCCGCGGCGGCGGCCCGGAAGGTGTCCGCTGCGCCCAGCAGGACGTCCTTATCCTCTGCTACCAGCACCCGGGCGAGTTTGCCCACGGTGGTGGTCTTTCCGACGCCGTTGACGCCCACCACCATCATGACGGCGGGCTTGTCCGCGTGCCGCTCAACGTTAAGGCTGCGGTCCATGGTGGGATCGACCAGCTTGATGAGTTCTTCACGGAGCATGGCCTTGACGTGTTCGGGGGTCCTGGTGCCCAGGACCTTGACGCGTTCCCGGAGCGCGTCCACCAGCTGCATGGTGGGCTCGGTGCCCAGGTCCGCGAGCAGGAGTGTCTCCTCCACCTCATCCCAGACGCCCTCGTCGATCCGGTCGCTGGAGAGCAGGGCCAGCAGGCCCTTGCCCATGATGTTGTTGGAGCGGACCAGCCGCTCCCGCAGCCGGGTGAGGCGCCCGGCGACGGGCAGCGGGGTTTCGACCGGAATGGTTTCCAGCCCGGCAGCATCGTCCGGGACCGTGGTGGTGTCGAGGTCGTCGAGTTCGACGCCGGCGGGGCCCCCGCGCTCGATGGTTCCGGTGCTTTCCTCCACCGCCGTGCCGCCCCCGGAGCGGACCTCGGGATCGTTTGCGTCCCGGGTCTCCGGGTAACGGGTGATGTTCCTCCGCGTCTTGATCAGGACCGGGATCAGCGCGCCGATGACCACCAGGGCAACAAGGATGGACAGGACAATGGGAAGGATGTCATTCACTCCCCTAGCTTCTCACACACGGTCCGCCCGGTTCGGGCGCCGGCAGGGCGCCTGACCTGCCCCGATGCCGGTGGCGTGGGGCTGCTACACCTCGGCGCCGAGGCGCTGGCTGATGACGGTGGAAACGCCGTCGCCCCGCATGGTGACGCCGTACAGCGCGTCCGCCACCTCCATGGTCCGCTTTTGGTGGGTGATGACGATCAGCTGGCTGGACTCCCGGAGTTCCTCGAAGATGGTGATCAGGCGGCCCAGGTTGGTGTCGTCCAGCGCAGCCTCCACTTCGTCCATGACGTAGAACGGGGACGGCCGGGCTTTGAAGATGGCCACCAGCAGTGCCACCGCGGTGAGTGAGCGTTCGCCGCCGGAGAGCAGGGAGAGCCGTTTGATCTTCTTGCCCGCGGGGCGGGCCTCCACGTCAATGCCGGTGTTAAGCATGTCGTCGGGCTCGGTCAGGACCAGGCGGCCTTCGCCGCCGGGGAAAAGCCGCTCGAAGACCCTGACGAACTGGGCCTGGGTGTCCTCGAAGGCTTCCGCGAACACGCGCTGGACCCGGTCATCCACCTCTTTGATGATGTCCAGCAGGTCCCGGCGGCTCGCCTTGAGGTCCTCCAGCTGCGTGCTGAGGAACTGGTGCCGCTCCTCCAGCGCCGCGAATTCCTCCAGCGCCAGGGGGTTTACCTTGCCCAGGCTGGCGAGGTCCCGTTCGGCCTTCCGCAGCCGTTTCTCCTGTTCCTGCCGCACGTAGGGTTTGCCTTCCCTGATCTCCTCGCCGCCTGCATCGACGGCAGCGCGCAGGGCCGCCCATTTGTCGCCGGATTCCTCCGCCGGAACCGGAACCGGGACGTGCGGCCCGAACTCCGCGACCAAGGCCTCCGGCGTGATTCCCAGTTCGTCCACGGACCGGGTTTCCACCGCCTCGATCCTGGCCCGCTGCTGGGCCCGGGCAAGTTCGTCACGGTGCACATTGTCAGTCAGGTCCGCCAGTTCACGGGCCAGGGCGTCGTTCGAGTCCCGGATGTCCCGCAGTCCGCGGTCCCGCCGCTCCCGGTTCTCCTCTGCCAGGTCGCGTTCGTGCCGGGCGAGCTCGACGGAGACGTCCACGTAGCCAAGGGCCACGTCCACCCCAGCGGAAACGGCCGCGGCCCGCCGGGCCTGGATGCGGCGGCGCCGCGCGCGTTCGGCTGCTTCCTCGCGGGCCCGGCGTTCGGTGGCGGCCGCGCGTTCCAGGGAGACGGCCCGGTTGCCGGTGGCTGCCAGCTGTTCCTCGGCGCTGCGGAGGGACAACCGTGCTTCCACCTCGGCGGCGCGTGCGGCGGACGCGGCGCCCGCCAGCTCGTCCCGGTATTTGGTGGAGGGTTCCTGCTCGACGGGTGCTTCCTGGGCAGCGGCGAGCCGGGCGGTGATGGCCGCGAGCGCTTCTTCCTCGGCAGCGACGTTCTCTTCGGCGCGGGCCAGGGAGGCTGCCAGGCGTTCACTTTCGCCGACGGCGCTGCGCAGCACCGAGTTGAGGTGGCCCAGGCGTTCGGCGACGGCGGCGAGCCGGGCATCGGATTCGTGCAGCCGGTCCAGGGCTGCGTCCGCGTCTTCCTGCGCCGCGGTGCGCCGGGCCTCGGCGGCGGCCAGGCCGAACCTGTTCCGCTCCAAGTCCGCGGTGACCGCCGAAAGTTCGCGCCCGGCGTCGTCCACCGCGGCCTGCACCTCCAGGAGGGACGGTGCTTTCGCCGAACCGCCCGTGGCCGAGACGGCGGTAAACACGTCCCCCTCCCTGGTGACGGCCGTGACGCCGGGCAGCGCGGCCACGAGCGCCGCGGCGGCATCCATTCCGGGGACGACGACGGTTCCGGACAGCAGGTGACGGACCAGTGACACCTCCACCGCCGGGCCGTCCACCAGCCCGGCAGCCCACCGGGCTTCGTCGGGGAGCTCCACGTCCAGGGCGTCCCGCGGCTGGCCTGCGGCCGCGGAGGCGAGGAGCAAGGACGCCCGGCCGCCGTCGTCGTCCTTGAGGACCTGCAGGACCGCGGCCGCCGTGGCACCGTCCTGGACCAGGATGGCCTCCGATGCCTGCCCGAGTGCCGCCGCGATTGCAGCCTCGAAACCGGCCTGCACCGTCAACGCGTCCGCGAGGCTGCCGCGGACTCCCGGCAGCCCGGCTTCCAGCGCGTGCCGGGCACCGTCCTTGCGGTCAAGGCCGAGCTTCAGGGCCTCCAGGCGCGCGGCGAGGGCGTCGCGTTTGCGGATGCCCTCGTTGACGGCGTTCTTGAGGCCCGCGATGTCGCCAAGCACCGCATCGAGCACGCCGCTGGCGGCCTCGTAATCGGCGTCGAGGGACTCTTCCCCCTCTTCCACTCCTGCGACCTGGTTTTCCAGGGCCGTGAATTCGGATTGTGCCTTGGCGCGCCGCTCGGTGCCGGCGGCAAGGGATTCGCGGAGCCTGCCCAGCTCCGCCTGGGCTGACTCCACCCGGGACCGCGCCGCGCCGACCTGCCCGGCCAGGCGGGCCAGGCCTTCCCGGCGGTCAGCGGCCGCCCGCAGCTGGGCCGTGAGCCGCTGGTCTTCGGCGCGCGCAGCCCGCTCGGCGTCGGCCTTCGCGGTGCTCGCGGCGTCCAGGGCGCCGCGACGGCGCACAATATCCGTTTCGAGTTCGGACATCTCCTGCCGGACCCGTGCGGCCTGTCGTTCCAGTTGTTCCGGGTCCCGCCCGGAAGGCGCCGGGGCGTCGTCGGACCCCAGCAGGCGGCTGCGTTCGGTGGCCAGCGTGCCGAGGGAACGGAGCCGTTCCCGGGCGGTGGACAGCCGGTACCAGGTGTCGCGGGCAGCGTTGAGCCGGGGCGTGGCCTCCGCAGCCAGTTGTTCCAGCGCCGCCTGCTGCCTGCGGCCGTCTTCCAGTTCCTGTTCGACGGCGGTCCGCCTGGCTTTGAGCGCGGCTTCATCGGCCACATCCTGTTCCAGGGCCTGCTGAAGCTGGACAAAGTCATCGGCCAGGAGGCGCGCCCGGGCGTCCCGGACATCGAACTGGACGCGCTGGGCTCGGCGCGCCACTTCCGCCTGCTTGCCGAGGGGCGTGAGCTGGCGGCGGATCTCCCCGGTGAGATCGGTCAGCCGCTGGAGATTGGCCTGCATCGCCTCCAGTTTGCGGACCGTCCGCTCCTTGCGCCGGCGGTGCTTGAGGATGCCCGCGGCCTCCTCGATGAAGCCGCGCCGGTCCTCCGGGGTGGCGTGCAGGACCCGGTCCAGTTGCCCCTGGCCCACAATGACGTGCATTTCCCGGCCCAGCCCGGAATCCGACAACAGTTCCTGGATATCCAGCAGCCGGCAACCCGCTCCGTTGATGGCGTACTCGGATCCGCCCGTCCGGAAGAGGGTCCGTGAGATGGTCACTTCGCTGTACTCGATGGGCAGGGCGCCGTCGGTGTTGTCGATGGTCAGCGAAACGTGGGCACGTCCCAGCGGCGGCCGGCCCGATGTCCCGGCGAAGATGACATCCTCCATCTTGCCACCGCGGAGGGTTTTGGCGCCTTGCTCGCCCATGACCCAGGCCAGTGCATCAACCACGTTGGACTTGCCGGAGCCGTTGGGACCCACAACGGCGGTGACGCCGGGTTCGAAGTCGAAGGTGGTGGCCGACGCAAAGGACTTGAACCCCCGGACGGTGAGGCTTTTGAGGTGCAAGGCTTTCCTGGTCTCCTGGCGGGGTAGGGAACGATGCTGGAACCGGCTCCCTATAATCTACTGCGCAGGAGCGACATTTCCCGTCCAGCACTCCGCGGCCGGCGCCGGCGCCCCCGGCCAATATGCATGTTCGGGCGCTGCAAAGGCATAGTTAAGCTCTTGAGCCTGCGTTTATGTGGGTACAGTCACCGCATGAATGCGGGACGGAAACGAAGAGGGGCTTGAATTGGCAGGTAATGCAACCTTCCGCCACAGCAACACCGCGCTGCTCTCGGTCAGCAGCGTTGAAGCTCCGAGGATTGTGAGCTCCACCGACTTCGACCGCAGGCTGGCCTCCACTCTGCAGCGGCTTAAGTTTCCGCCCCGGCTGCTTGAGCGCGTTGCCGGCATCACGCACCGCCGCTGGTGGGCCCCGGGAACCACGTTCGATGATGCTGCCATCGAGGCCGGCGCCAAAGCCCTGGCCGAGGCGGGCATCGAAGCGTCGGAGGTGGGCCTCTTGATCAACACGTCGGTGACACGGCGCAACCTGGAACCCTCCGTCGCGGTGAAGATCCATCATGGACTGGGCCTGCCGTCGTCGGCCATGAACTTTGACCTCGCCAATGCCTGCCTGGGGTTCGTGAACGCCCTGACCCTGGCTGCCAACATGATTGATTCCGGGCAGATCCGGTACGCGGTGATCGTCAACGGCGAGGACGCCCAGATGACCCAGGAGGCCACGCTTGCCCGGCTGCAGCGCCCCGAAACAACCCGGGACGATTTCAACCGGGAGTTCGCCACGCTGACGCTCGGCTCCGGGGCTGCCGCCGCCGTCCTGGGCCCGGCGGACCAGCACCCGGGAGCCCACCGGATAGTGGGCGGCGTGATGCGCGCCGGCACCGAGCACCACGACCTCTGCGTGGGCGGCATCGACGGCATGACCACCGATACCAAGGGCCTGCTCGACGGCGGCCTGCAGCTGGTGGTCGATGCCTGGCAGGAGGCCCAGCCGGAGTGGGACTGGGCGGAGATGGACCGCTACGTCACGCACCAGGTCAGCAACGCCTACACCCAGGCGATCATCAATGCGATCGACCTTGACCCGGACAAGGTCCCCATCACGTTCCCGCACTGGGGCAACGTGGGCCCCGCGTCTTTGCCGATGACCCTTGCTGCCGAGACCCAGACCCTGGGAAGCGGTGACAGGGTGCTGTGCATGGGTGTCGGTTCGGGCCTGAACACCGCGATGCTGGAAATCGTTTGGTGATCGCGGCCTGGCCAGGCGTCGACGCCGAATGGTCGCGCATGATCGATGTTCCGTCCACGGCGGCCGCGAACCCGGCAGGCACGGTGCATCGCTGGCACGTGCTGGACAACGGCAGCCAGTTGGAGCGGCTGGGCCTGGCCCCGGCCGGAACCCTGCTGTGCGTGCACGGCAATCCCACCTGGTCCTACCTGTGGCGGAGCCTGCTTGCCGCCGGAACCGATCCCGCCCATCCCTGGCGCGTGGTGGCGGTGGACCAACTGGACATGGGCTTCTCCGAACGCACCGGCGTGTTCCGGCGCCTCGCCGACAGGATCAGCGACCTCGGCGACCTCACGGAGGCGCTGGACCTGGACGGTCCGGTGGTCACCGCAGGCCACGACTGGGGCGGCGTGATCAGCCTCGGCTGGGCCCTGGCCCATCAGCAGCAACTCGCCGGTGTGGTGCTCACCAACACGGCCGTCCACCAACCCGGCGGGTCCCGGATCCCGCCGGCCCTTCGTCTGGCGCTGCACCCGGCCGTGCACAAGTGGGGAACCACGACGTCGGACGCTTTCCTGCGGGTGACGCACTCGCTCGCCAACCCGCCCCTCCCGCCGGAGATCCGGGCCGCGTACATGGCCCCCTACCGCGGGGCTTCCCGCCGCGACGGCGTGGGAAACTTTGTGGCAGACATCCCCGTGGACGCATCACACCCCAGCTACCCGGCGCTCAACCACGTGGCGGAAGGCCTGCGCGGGCTGAACGTGCCGGCCCTGATGCTGTGGGGCCCGCGGGACCCGATCTTCTCTGACCGGTACCTCAAGGACCTCATCGGCCGGATCCCGAACGCCAAGGTGCACCGCTACGAGGGCGCCGGGCACCTGCTCGCGGAAGACCGGAACATCGCACCGGCCGTTTTCGACTGGCTCGCGGCGAACGCCGCCGGAAGCTGTTCCGGGACGGAAGGAACGACGGCGGCCGACGGCTTCGGGCCGAAGGACGCCGGACCGAGCCCTGCCGCACCCGCGGCGCAGGGCGAATTCCGCCCCCTCTGGGCGCAGCTGCGTGAACTTGCAGCCGGGGCCGCCGGAAGCGGGACTGCCATTTCGGAAATGGCGCCCGACGGCAGCGTTGCCCGCTCGCTCAGCTTGGGAAAGTCTGGAAAAGAGCGTCGCGGACCTGGCAGCCGGGCTGGGCGGCATCGGCATCGGCCACGGCAGCCGTGTCAGCCTGATGGTCCCGCCCGGGGTGGACCTGACCGTAGCCCTCTATGCCTGCCTGCGCCTGGGAGCCGTGGTGGTGGTGGCGGACGCCGGCCTGGGCACCAAGGGCCTTAGCCGTGCGGTGAAGGGTGCCACTCCGGACGTCCTGATCGGGATCGACAAGGCGCTGGCCGCGGCCCGGGCCCTCGGATGGGCCGCCAGGCTCGTCAGCGTGCGCGACCTGCCCGCCGCGCGCCGCCGCATCCTGGGGGTGGAAACATCCCTCGCCGCCTTGGCACGGGCCGGTGCCCGGAGTGGACACCGCACTGTGGGAAGTCCGGCCCCGGACCAGCCCGCAGCCGTGCTGTTCACGTCCGGTTCCACGGGGCCCGCCAAGGGCGTCGTCTATACGCACCGGCAGCTGGCAGCGATGCGGGATACTGTGGCTGAAACCTTCGGGATCCACCCGGGTGACCGCCTGGTGGCGGGCTTCGCACCGTTCGCCCTGCTGGGGCCGGCCCTGGGTGCCGTCTCGGTGACACCGGCCATGGACGTCACAGCCCCGCGTACTTTGACGGCGCGTGCCCTCGCGGAAGCAGCGTCGGCCATCGACGCAACCGTGGTCTTCGCCTCCCCTGCGGCGCTGCGCAATGTCCTGGCCACCCGCGGCGGCCTCACCGCTGACGGTGCCGCGGCACTGCAGCGCGTGGAGCTGCTGCTCTCCGCCGGGGCTCCCGTGCCGGAACCGCTCCTCGCCGAGGTGCAGGGGCTGCTGCCCCGGGCCTCGCTGCACACGCCGTACGGGATGACCGAAGCCCTTCCCGTCACCGACATCAGCCTTGAACTAATCCGGGCCGCCGGTGCCGACGCCGGAACGGTCCAGGGAGCAGGCAACGGGGTTTGCGTGGGCCTGCCCGTCCATGGCGCCCGGGTCGCCGTCGTCCCGCTGGCCTCGGACGGCACCGCTCCCGGAGACACCCCCGTGGCGGAGCCCTGCGTCACGGGTGAGATCCTGGTCAGCGCTCCACATGTCAAGGACTCGTACGACCGGCTCTGGCTCACCCAGCAGGCGAGCGCCGGCGCGGCCGGCTGGCACCGTACCGGGGACGTGGGCCACTTCGACGCCAAGGGACGGCTGTGGGTGGAAGGGCGCCTTGCGCATATCGTCACGGCGCCAGGGGCGGTGGTGACGCCGGTGGGCCCCGAACAGGCCATCGAATCCCTGAACGGCGTCCGCATGGCCGCCATCGTTGGAGTGGGACCGGAAGGTACCCAGGCCGTCGTCGCGGTGGTGGAAACCGTGCCGCCTGCCCGCAAAGCCGGTCCTGCGGATGCCGGGCTGGCCGGACGAGTGCGTGCGGCGGCTGCCGCGGCCGGCGTGGCCGTGGCAGCGGTCCTGGCGGTGCCTGCCCAGCCCACCGATATCCGCCACAACGCAAAAATCGACCGGGCCCGCCTGTCCCGCTGGGCGTCGAAGGTGCTGGCCGGCGGCCGTCCGGGGACACCATGAAGGTCCTGGTCACCGGCGCGAGCGGGCTCCTGGGCCGGGAAGCAGCCGCGTTGCTGGTGCGCCGGGGCCACACCGTCGCCACCTTCCAGCGGCGCCCTTCCGGGGTCGACGGCGCCACGGACCGTTGCGGGTCCCTCACCGACGATGCAGCGGTCCGGGACGCGGTGCGCGACGTGGAAGCAGTAGTCCACCTTGCCGCCAAGGTTTCCTTCACCGGCCGAGCTGCGGAATTTGACGAGGTGAACGTCCAGGGAACGCGGCGCCTGCTCCACGCCGCCCGCGAGGCCGGGGTGCGGGACCTGGTGTATGTGTCCTCCCCGTCCGTGGCCAATACGGGAGCCGCCATCGCCGGAGTGGGCGCGGAGCCGGCGGACCCGGACCACGCGCACGGCAACTACTCGCGCACCAAGGCCCGGGCCGAGCTGGTGGCCCTCGCCGCGGACGCCGCGGACTTCCGCGTCACCGCCGTGCGCCCGCACGTCGTATGGGGTCCGGGAGACACCCAGCTGGTGGAACGCGTGCTGGCGCGGGCCGCCCGGGGCCGGCTTCCGCTGCTTGACGCCGGCGCTGCCCTGATTGACACCACGTTCGTTGACAACGCGGCGGCCGCAATCGTCGCGGCATTGGACCGGATCGGCCATGTCCACGGGAGGGCCCTGGTTGTCAGCAATGGGGAACCCCGGCCTGTCGGCGAGCTGTTGGCGGGCATCTGCGCTGCCGGCGGGGTGCCGGCCCCGTCGTGGTCCGTGCCCGGCAAGCTTGCGCGGCTTGCGGGATCGGTGGTGGAGCGGGCCTGGCTCCGGGCCGGCCGGCAGGATGAACCGCCCATGACCGCCTTCCTTGCCGAACAGCTGTCCACGGCGCACTGGTTCGACCAGCGCGAAACCCGGAAGCTCCTGGACTGGGTTCCTGAGGTGTCGCTTGATGAGGGCCTGGCCCGGCTGGCCGAGTACTACCGGGGCGGCTCCACGGCAGGCACACGGCTTCCCTGAGGACCGGGGAGCCGGAGCTTCAGCGAACGACGGCGGGCGACCAGGCGTGCTCGATGAAGAGCTGGGGTGCCGCACCGGGTTCCAGGGACAGGGACCAGACGTCGCTGTCCGGACCGGCGCCGTCCCTGGGCATTCCGTACAGGATGGTGCCGTTGTCCAGCCACTCGATTTGGTCGTCCAGATCGCGTTGCTCGCCCAGTACCGTGATAGTCCCGGTGGTGAGGTCCAGGACGGCAGGCTGCCGGGCTCCGGCCAGGGTCCCCGAGGCGCTCTTCTTGAAGGCGACCCGCTGTCCGTCCGGCGAGATGGAGGGGCATTCGACGCCGGACGCGGTGATGGTGAGTGTCCGGGCGGCGATGTCCCCGTGCACCAGCCAGATGTTGCCTTGGGATGAAGCGGTGGCATAGAAGTCATTGGGTTTTCCGGGGCTGAAGGTCACGCCCCATATATTGCGGTCGGTGGCCTTGATCCGTGCGCCGTTGTCGATCAGGGCATAGTCTTCCAGGTTGGTGCGCACGCTTCCGTCTGCCGGGCCGATGATCGTTTGCGTGGAAAAACTTGACGCGGCGTAGGAATGGCCGGAGACGAAGACAGTGGTGGCCACCAGGGAACCGTCCGGACTGATCCGTGTCCTGTTGGGAATCCCGCCGAGCGCCCACGTTCCCTGCTGCTGAAGGGAGGCGTCATAGGTGGAAGCCTCGAACGTGGTGGGCATTCCGTTCCTGGTCTCCAGGCAGCTGACCAGGTTCCGGGACGCGTACACCCGGTCGCAGGCCTTGCCGAGCAGTGTGCGCCGGCCGTTGGGTTCCGACAGGCTTGCCGTGGCTGCCTGCCCGAATCCTTGGCCTGAAGCCGTGTTTCTGAAGAGCACGAACGGCCCTGCCGGCAAGGCCTCAGCGGAGGCGACCTGCACTTCCGGGGCAGCCTGTTGGCTGGCGCTTGACTGTTGGAAAGCGGTGAATGCCTGGGCCCCCGCTGCGCCGAGTGTGGCCACGACAACCGCGAGCAGCAGGAGCAACCGGTTCCTCACGGGGCTTGCACCTTGGGTGTGCTGCCCCGGAACAGCAGGACAGCTGCGGCAAGGGCCGCCGCCAGCAGCACGGCAACGATGGCAATGGCGGTGCCCGGACCTGCCGTGTACCAGAGAACGCCGAATCCGGATGCGGCCGCCATGCGGCTGACGGCAACCACCGTCTGCGCGGTGCCCAGGGCGGTGCCGAGCCTGTCCGGCGTGGCCAGCTGGCTGACCAGAGCTGCCAGGACCCCGTCCGTGGCGGCGTAGAAAAGCCCCAGGAGCAGGAGGCAGCCTATGGTGGCTGCGATTCCGGCCGCCGGCAGCCCGGCCAGCAGGTAGCAGGCCAACAAGGCACCATGGCCGGCGAGGAAGACCGGCACCTTTCCCCACCGGTCCGCTGTCCTGCCGATCGGGACGGCGAACAGCAGGAAGGCAGCGTTGGTGCCCACGAACAACAGCGGGAACCACTGGATGGCGAAAGACTCACGGTGCTGGAGCAGGAGGTAGATGAAGCCATCTCCGATGGTGAGGACGCCCAGCAAACCGGCGGCGATCATGAGGCGGGCCAGGCCAGGCTCCCGCAGACGCGACCACCGCAACTGGTCCCAGCGGACAGCGGGCCTGGACCGGTCGCGGTCCTGGCGCATCAGCCGGAGCCGGTCCGGCACCACCAGGAGAAGTACCGCGACGCCGATCACGGCGAAGGCCAGTGAGACGCCGAAGACCGTGCTGAAGCCATTGGGGATCAGCATCAGGATCAGGAAGGCAATGAGCGGGCCGGCGGCCGCACCGATGTTGTCCAGCATCCGGTGGACGCCGAAGGAACGGGCCAGGTACTCCGGCTGGGCCTCGGCCGAAATCATGGCGTCGCGCGGCGCCGTGCGGATACCCTTGCCGATCCTGTCGCCGGCGACGATGCCTGCGATGGCCCAGAAGCCGCCGGCCACCAGGAACCCCACCCTTGCGAGCATGGACAACCCGTAGCCGGCTACGGCCACGTATTTCGGGTGGCCGGTACGGTCGGAGACCCAGCCGGCGCCGATCCGGACGATGGCGCTGGCCCCTTGGTTGATTCCATCGATGACCCCGAACGCGATGGTGGGCAGACCCAGGTACCCGGTGACGTAGAGCGGGAGGATGGCGGCAACGGACTCGGATGAAATGTCCGTCATCATGCTGACCACGCCCAGCCAGATGATCACGGGCGATAACCGGAAGGCCGGGTGGACCGTGGCGGGACCTGCCGCGGCCTGGTCCCGTTGGCCGCCTTTGCGGTCCGAGATCGAGATATACAAGGGCTGCCTGTCCTTCCCGGGGCGGGAAGCGGTGCGCGTGCAGCGGGCCCCACCCGACGTTCGTGCAGACAGTCTTGCAGCGGGCACGCCGCCGGCGGTACCGAAGAATCCGCAGACCTGTTGTGGAAACCTACCAGCGGCCGTTCCGCGGCCGGGGCTGGCACACCGGGCACGTGTGGGACGAACGGTTCATGAACTGTTCGCGGCGGATGATCGACTGGATTCCGGCTGCGGCACAGCGTTTGCAGGGCTCGCCCTGGCGCCCGTAGGCGTTAAGGGACCTGTCGAAGTAGCCGGAGGCGCCGTTGACGTTGACATACAGGGAGTCGAAACTGGTGCCCCCGGCCGCCAGGGCGTCCAGCATCACCTCGCGGGAACTGTCCAGGACACGCTGGGCTTCGCTGCGGCGGAGCGTATCGGTGGCACGCGCATAGTGCAGTTTTGCGCGCCACAGGGCTTCGTCAGCGTAGATGTTGCCGATCCCGGAGACCAGCCCCTGGTCCAGGAGAGCCCGTTTGAGCCCGGTTTTGCGTTTCCGGAGGCGCTGGTAGAAGAGGTCGAAGGAGAACGCGGGGTCCAGCGGGTCCCGGGCAATATGGGCTGCTTCCGCCGCGATCAACGGAAGCGGCGATTCGGCGAGACCGCCGGGGCCACCGTCCTCCGTGGGCACCAGTGCAGTAACAAAGAGGCCGCCGAAGATCCGTTGGTCAACGAAACGCAGCTGGTCCGGCATGCCCTCACGCGGACTGAGCCGGAGCCTTACTTTGAGGTGCTTCTCATCGGGAACGCCGGGGCCCTGCATCAGCAGCTGCCCGCTCATTCCCAGATGCGCCATCAGTGCCACGGCCGGCGCCTGGTGGGCTTCCTGATCTCCCGGTCCGGCAGCGCCGTTGTCCGTCAGCGGCATCCAGAGGAACTTGCCTCGGCGGACGACGTCGGACACCGTGGCGCCTTCGAGGTTGCCGATGAAGTCCCCGGCCCCGAGCGCATGGCGCCGGATGGAGCGCGGATCAAGGACATCGACGCCATGGATGGTCCTGCCGCGGACCCAGCGGACCAGGCCGCGGCGCACCACTTCAACCTCGGGCAGTTCCGGCACGGACGCTACTTGGCGGCTGCGGAGCCGGCGGACGTACCGGCGGCCTCCTGGGCTTCGGCCCCCGAAAGCACCCGCCAGGCGTCGGCCGCGGCTTCCTGTTCGGCTTCTTTCTTGGAGTGCCCGGAACCCCTGCCGTAGGCGTTGCCGCCGATATTCAGGACGGCCGTGAACGTGCGGGCATGGTCCGGGCCGGAGCCGTCCACCGCGTAGTGGATGCTTCCGAGCTGCCGGCTTGCCGCGAGTTCCTGGATGCTGGTCTTCCAGTCGGTTCCGGCGCCCAGGACGGCGGCATCCTTCAGCAACGGACCGATCAGCCGCATGACCAGCCGGCGCGCGGTCTCGATGTCGTTGGAGACGTAGGTGGCGCCGATCAGGGCCTCCATGGTGTCCGCAAGGATGGAGGCTTTGTTCTTCCCGTGGGTGAGCTTTTCGCCCTGCCCCAGGTAGATGTATTCCCCGATGCCCAGGCTGCGTCCGATGCCGGCCAGTGCCCGGGTGCTGACGACGGCGGAGCGGCGCTTGGCGAGCTCGCCTTCAGGAAGGTCCGGGTTGTCCCGGTACAGGGCATCGGTCACGGAGAAGCCCAGGATGGAGTCCCCCAGGAACTCGAGCCGCTCATTGGTGGGTATGCCGCCGTTCTCGTAGGCATACGAACGGTGGGTGAGCGCAAGACGAAGCGTCCCGGCGTCAATAGAGACACCGAGACGCTTCAGAAGCTCTTCAGTTGAAGACATCAGTCAGCCTGTTGGGCCGATTAGACGTCAGCGACCTTGCGGCCCTTGTACTCAAGGAACAGCGCGGTGCCAGCAGAGTCGGTAACGACCTTTGCCTGGTGCGGCAGGCTGTAGGTGATCTGGCCGTTCTCAACGGTCTTCACCAGGTGGGGGGCGGTCGCCTTCCACTGCGAGCGGCGGGCGCGGGTATTCGAGCGAGACATTTTCCGCTTGGGAACAGCCACGGCTAACTCATTTCTCTCTAGACAAACACGTACAAATCAATTTTGCCGGTCAGGCTTAGCCATATCAGCTAGGGCAGCCCAGCGAGGATCCAGGACCTCGTGGTGGTGCCCCGGCTCGTCTTCCAGGCGAGCTCCGCATTCGGAGCAAAGGCCCTGGCAGTCTTCCCGGCACACCGGCTGGAACGGCAGGTTGGTGACAACCGCGTCCCGCAACACCGGTTCAAGATCGATTACATCGTGCTCGACTCGACGTTGCTCTTCATCTTCTTCTCCGTCCGAAAGCTCAATGCCTTCATAGAAGAAAAGTTCTTGCACATTGACCTCAAGGTCATACGCAAGGGGATCCAGGCATCGGCCGCATTCGCCGGTTACTTCGACGGCAGCGGTTCCTGATACCAGAATTCCTTCGTGTACGGCCTCAAGCCTCAGGTCGAGCTCGACATCCGAGCCTTCCTGAACGCCAATGAGCGCCACACCAAGATCACCTGGTGCGGGTACATGTTCCTTCAGTGTCCGCATGCTTCCCGGGCTGCGCCCGAGGTCCTTGACGTCGAACGCCAGGGGCGAACCAGCATCTCTTTTAATGAGAACTCCTGTTGAACATATGACCGACGTACCATCTTAGCCTGAAGAGCCATGGTGACTCAAACCGGCATGGGGCGGCGCCGAAGTACCCATCCAGCCTACCGTCTTGGCTGCTGATCCGGGCCAGGCTCGCCGGTAACCAGGCGGCGGTGCACCGAACGCGGCACGTAGTCCGAGACACTGCCGCCCAATGCGGCCACCTCTTTGATCAGGGTGGACGACAAATGGACGTAACTGGCTTCGGCGGGGAGGAACACCGTTTCCACCCCGCTGAGCTGCCGGTTCATCGTTGCCATGGGAAGCTCGTAGTCGAAGTCCGACGACGAGCGCAGCCCCTTGACGATGGCGGACACCCCCCGATGGCGGCAGTATTCCGCGAGCAGCCCGGCGCCGACAGGCTCCACCACGATGCCCTTGAGCGAGGCCAACGTCTCGCGGGCCATGTCCAGCCGCTCTTCCAGGGTGAACATGTACTTCTTGGCGTAGTTGGTGGAGATGGCGACGATGACTTCGTCAAAAAGGCCGGCGGCCCTGGCAATGACTTCGAGATGGCCGTTGTGGATGGGGTCGAAGGAACCGGGGCACACAGCGCGTCTCATGGTCCGAACCTACCGCATGGAAAGGCCGGGATACCATGACTGGATGCATCCTCCACGGGAACTTTCCACGCCCCTGGCACCTGCTCCCTGGCAGCGGACCGCGCTCGGCGCCAACCTGCTGGCACCGGACGGCGGACTGGGCGTCACCATCTTCGAAGAGATGACAACCCTTGCCGTCCAGACCGGGGCCATCAACCTTGGACAGGGCTTCCCGGATGAAGACGGGCCGCTGGAAATCAGGGAGGCGGCCCGTGCGGCCATCGCGGCCGGAGCCAACCAGTACGCACCCGGCAAGGGCATCCCGGCGCTCCGGGAGGCGGTGGCCGCGCACCAGGAACGGTTCTACGGATTGACGCCGGATCCCGCCACGGAGGTCATCATCACCACCGGGGCCACAGAGGGCATCGCGGCCTCGCTGCTGGCTTTCGCGGGGCCCGGCGACGAGGTCCTGACGTTCGAGCCGTTCTATGACTCCTACGGTGCGGTCATCGGCCTCACCGGCGCCACCCATGTGACCGTACCCCTCGCCGCCCCGGATTTCATGCCTGACCTCTCCGCATTGGCGTCGGCCTTCAGCGACCGCACCCGGGTGGTGCTGCTGAATAATCCGCACAATCCCACCGGCGCCGTTTTTCCCAGGGCCGTCCTGCAGCGGGTAGTGGACCTCGCAGCCAAGCATGGCAGCATCATCGTCACTGACGAGGTGTACGAGCACCTCACGTTCGGGGTGGCCCATGTCCCGGTGGCAACGCTGCCCGGGGCCGCCGGGAACACGATCACCATCTCCTCTGCCGGTAAGACGTTCTCCCTGACAGGTTGGAAGGTCGGCTGGCTGACCGGGCCGGAAGACCTGGTGGCTGCGGTACGTACCGTCAAGCAGTTCCTCACGTACAGCTCGGGAACACCGTTCCAGTCGGCAATCGCCATGGGCCTCGGCCAGCCGGACGCCTTCTTCCACGGCATCGCGGCCACCCTGGAGAAGAAACGGGACATTCTCAGCGCGGGCCTCCGGGACGCCGGCTTCGACGTCTTCACGCCCCGGGGCACCTACTTCGTCAACGTGGACACCGCGCCGCTGGGCATCACGGATGCCCTGGACCTCGCCCGGCGCCTGCCGGCACTGGTGGGCGTTGCCGCCATCCCGGTTCCGGTGTTCTGCCACCCCGAGGGTGCGGAACGGACCCGAAGCCTGCTGCGCTTTGCCTTCTGCAAGAAAGCCGGCGTCCTGGAGGAAGCTGCCGCCCGGCTGGCCACCCTCCGCGGCAGGCTCTGATGTCCGGCGGCGCCGCTGGGGCTGCCAGCCGGTTCCTGCGCACCACCGGCCAGCACGCCACGATCGAACCGGATGCGTTCACCGACGGCGGCTATGTGCTGACCATCGGCGGAGCGGAACAGTCCCATGTCAACCTCATCAGGCCCCATGAGATCTTCTACGAATACCTGCGCAGGATCGGCCACCTGGTGGATCTCGCCGCGCCCGCAGGGGAACCGGTCAGGGCCCTGCACCTGGGCGCGGGTGCGCTGACCCTTGCACGCTACATCCAGGCCACCCGGCCCGGCTCACCGCAATACGCGGTAGAGCTGGAACGCGAGCTGCTGGACTTTGTCCTCCGGCACCTGCCCCTGCCCGACGGCACGGACCTGACCACCATGATCGGCGACGCCCGGGAGGCACTTGGCGCGCTGGACCCGGGACTCAGTTTCGACGTCGTCATCCTGGACATCTTTTCCGGGCCGGAGGCGCCGGCCCACATCGCGTCCAGTGATTTCTACCGTGAGGCGCGGGACCGGTTGGGCCCGGGCGGGGTGCTGATCGTCAACGTGGGCGACGAGCCTGCCCTCACGCTGGTCAGGAGCCAGGTTGCGGCCATGCGGAAGGCCATGGCCGATGTCGCGGCCTTCGGGGAAGCGGGAATGTTCGAGGCGAGGTACCCGGGAAACATCATCCTGGCGGGAACGCAGGGCTCTTGGCCTGAATCGTGGACAACAGAGCTGGCCGCCCGCGGCCCCCACCCTGCCCGGGTCATCTCGGGAGTGGACCTGGACCCCTTCTCGGCCTAGGGCCCCTGCCCCTCATTCCCTTCCGGCATGTCGGCGGCGGAAATGGCATCGGGCACGGCCGGCTCGGCGAACCACAACCGGGTCTCGCCGTACTTCTTGTCCGCGAACCGTGCCAGCCCGTCGGGCCACTCCGGCTCCGGAGAACGCGAGGACCGCTCCACCACCACCACGGCCCCTGCTGCCAGGTGGCCGGCGAGTTTCTGGAGCACCGCGGCCAATGCCCCTTCATCCAGCGGATAGGGCGGATCCAGGAACACCAGGTCCCATGCAGCGGTGCCCGGCGTGCGGTCAAGGAAAGGCTCCACCTTGGAACGGTGCACACTGACGGTCTTGCGGCCAAGAACGCCGTCGATAAGGTCCGCATTGCGCTGGCACACTGCACTCGCCTTGGCGTCCGACTCCACCAGGTCCACGGCCTGCGCTCCCCTGCTGGCGCTTTCCACGCCCAGGGAACCGGAGCCCGCGTACAGGTCCAGCACCCTGGCGCCGGAGATCACGTCGAAAGCGTCGAGCCGGGAGAACAGCGCTTCCTTGACGCGGTCGGTGGTGGGCCGGGTCAAGGAACCCGGGACCGCGTTCAGCGGCGTACCACCCGCGGCGCCGGAGATAATCCGGGTCATCGAGGCTTCCGCCGTCCGCCCGCGCCCTGGGGGCCTGCCTTGCTAACCGCGTTCAAGGAACGCCTCCTTCTCGGGGTTGAGGTACTTCTCGATGGCATCGGCGAGTTCGGGGTGGCCTGCCAGCAGCGGGTCCCCGCCGACGATGTGCTGGGCGTCTTCCCTGGCCCGGGCGATGACGTCTTCGTGCTCAAGCACGCGCAGGAGTTTCAGGGTTGAACGTCCGCCGGACTGGGAAGCGCCCAGGATATCCCCTTCGCGGCGCAGCTTGAGGTCCTCCTGGGAGAGGACGAACCCGTCCGTGGTGGCCACCACGGCTTCCAGCCGGCGCCGGCTGGGATGCCCCGGCTCCAGGGCGGTGACCAGCAGGCAGGTCCCGGGCAGTCCGCCACGGCCAACGCGCCCCCGAAGTTGGTGCAGCTGCGAGATCCCGAACCTGTCAGCGTCCAGGATGACCATCAAGGTGGCGTTGTGCACATCCACCCCGACTTCGATCACGGTGGTGGAGACGAGCAGCTTGATCCGGTTGGCGGTGAAGCCGGCCATCGTCCCGGTCTTCAGGTCCGGTTCCTGGCGTCCGTGCAGCGGGGCAAGCGGCACCCCCGCCAGCGAAGGCTCGGCCAGCAAGTGGTCCACGACGGCGGTGACGGACGCGAGCTCCCGCCCTTCCTCTCCCTCCGCCCCCGGAGGTGCGGCCTCGCCGGGGCTGAAGTCGCCGTCGTCGTCCGTCCCGATCTTGGGACAGACCACGTACACCTGGCGCCCGGCGTCGATCTCCTCGCGAGCACGCGCCCAGATCCGCGCCGCCCAGGCGGGGTTCTCCGCGAGCCCCACGAGGTGCGTGGTGATCGGGGCCCGGCCCTGGGGCAATTCACTGAGGGTGGACGTCTCCAGGTCCCCAAAAACAGTCATGGCAACGGTCCGCGGGATGGGGGTGGCGGTCATAACCAGCAGGTGCGGCGGCTTGCGCGCCTTGGCCCGCAAGGCGTCACGCTGTTCCACGCCGAAACGGTGTTGTTCGTCCACCACGATGAGTCCGAGGTCGTAGAAGGACACGTTGTCGCTCAGCAATGCGTGGGTGCCGATGATGATTCCCGCCGTCCCGGAGGCGGCGTCGAGCATGGCTTGCCTGCGCGCCGCGGTGGGCATCGAGCCCGTCAGCAGCGTGACCTGCACCGAGTTGCCGTTTCCGCCGGCCAGGCCGCCCAGGAGGCCGTCACCGGAGAGCGGCCCAAGGCTTCGCCGGATGGAATCAAAATGCTGGGCCGCGAGCACTTCGGTAGGGGCCAGGAGTGCAGACTGCCCGCCCGCATCGATCACCTGCAGCATGGCCCGCAGCGCCACGACGGTCTTCCCGGAACCCACTTCGCCCTGCAGCAGCCGGTTCATGGGGGTGTCGCGTGCCAGTTCCGCCGCGAGGGTTTTGCCGACGGCGGATTGGCCGGCCGTGAGCGCGAACGGCAGGTTGCGGTCAAAGGAGGCCAGGACGCCGTCGCCTACCGGTCGCCGGGCGGTGGCTTCCTCGGCCGCGAGCTGGGCCCGGCGCCGTGCCAGCGCCGACTGGAGCACCAGGGCCTCGTGGTAGCGGAGGCGGTCCCGCGCCCTGCGCCAGTCATCGGCGGACTCGGGAGCGTGGATCAAACGGTAGGCCTCGGAGACCGGCAGGAACCCTTCGCGGGCGGAAACCTCGGCGGGTACCGGGTCCGGCAGCGCGTCAAGGTCGAGTGTTTCCAGGAGGGTGGCGATGGTCTTCTGGATCTTCCAGCTCGGGAGTTTGGCCGTGGCCGGGTACACCGGAATGGGCATGGCCGCGAGCTTCTCCGGGTCCTGGCCACTGTCGCTGAAGGGATCTTCGTCCACCAACTGGAAGTCCGGGTTGGTCAGGCCCAGCTGTCCCTTGAAACTGGTGACCTTTCCGGAAAACAGGGCGCGTCGCCCCTGCAGGAGTTCGGTTTTGGCTTTGTACCCGTTGAAGAAGCTGATCTTGAGGGTGCCGGGCACCTTGCCGCGGAAGTCACGGCCGCCCACCAGTCGGAGCCCCTGCTGGCCGTCATCGTCGGAGACTATGACATCGGTGATGGTGCCGCGGCGGGCCTGCATAGAGCGGGTACTGCTGGAAAGCACCCTGGCGATCAAGGTGACGTCCTCGTCCAGCGGCAGCTCGCTGATGGGGGTCAACTCACCGCGGCTCATGTAGCGGCGCGGGAAATAGTTCAGGAGCCCGTCGACCGTGGTGATACCGAGATGTTTCTCGATGACCGCTGCGGAACGCTTCCCGATGCGCCGCTCCAAGGCGAGGTCGAGCTCAGCGTTCATGCCCGCCGGTGTTCACTGCGTCCATGTCCGGGTCCCGGGGCAGCGCGAGTTCGCTGACACTGATCTGGGACGGTTCGCCCAGAGACCTGATGATGGCGACAGCCTGGTCCGGATGCGGAACATGCACATGCACCCGCCACCGGTAGTTCCCGTCAGGGTCCGCGCCGCTGCCCACCTGGCTCATGATGACGGACTCGCCAATCTCGTCAAGCCGCTGCCGCAGGGTGGCGGCGTTCAACGGGGAGAGAGTGATGGTGCACATGACTTCCACGCCATCGGCGTCAGGCATGGCGGTGTGGATGTGGGGATCGGAGACGTCGTAGCCATGCAGGCCGTCGAGGAGTTCATTCTGCAGTTCTTCACCCAGGACCGCCGAGCGAAGGCAGTCGAGGATAAGCAGCATTCCCACGCCACCGGCGTCCACGACGTGGGCGGACTGCAGGGCATCGAGCTGTTCCTCGGTGTGGATCACCGCAGCCAGGGCCCCCTCCACCGCCGCGTCGAGGGCTAGTCCCAGCGCATGGTTGCTGTCGTCGCCGTCCTGTGCGGCGTCCACGGCGGCAGCGGCCCGGGCGGCTGCCTCCATGACGGAAAGCATGGTTCCCGGAACGGGATCACTGAGGGCAGACCAGGCGCGGATCTGGGCGCGGTTCAATGCGGCCGACAGCAGTGTGGACGTCACCCGGGTGTGACCGGCCAGGGGCTCGGCCGCTGCGCACAGGAAAACGGAGAAAAGGGTTCCGGAGTTTCCCCTGGCTTCTTCCATGGCCGCCTGCCCCGCCATGGCGAGGACTTCCCCGACATCCACCGGAGCCGGCTGGTCGTCCGCGAGCACCAGGGAACGGGCAGCGGCGCGGACGGTGAGGTAGAGGTTGGTGCCGGTATCACCGTCAGCCACCCGGGAAGATGTTGATGGCGTTGAGCCGGTCGCTGTGGTTTCCCAGGGCAGTTTCCGCCTTGCCCAGCCACCTCTTCATCGCAAGCGCGTTGGCGGCAACCTTAGTGTGCAAAGTGATCCCATCCCCCGGTGTCCGCGGCCCGGCCCGCTATCAGGACGCCCGGGCCTTCGTCGGTTCCGAGTGCATGTACCGAGCCTATCGCAGTGAATCCGGGTGGCAGCTGAATACCGGCCGGGAAAGTGGCCAGCAGCCCGTGGTCCTCGCCGCCGCCCAGCACCCACTGTGCCGGGTCCGTGTCCAGGAGCGTTGCGGCCGGGCGCAGGAGTTCGGCAAGGTACGCCAGCCGGGCGGGATCGAGGGCGACGGCGACGTTGCTGGCAGCGGCCAGCCGCTTTCCGTCCCGCAGGAGTCCGTCCGAGATATCAAGCATGGCCGTGGCCCCTGCAGCCCGTGCCGCCGGCCCTGCTTCCAGGGGCGGACGGGGCCGGCATTGCAGGTCAAGGAAGATCCGTTCGGCGGGCCCAAGGGTTTCCGCGGCGATGCCGGATTCAAGCAGGGCCAGGCCCGCCGCGGCGTGCCCGACGGTTCCAGCCAGTGCCAGGACGTCCCCCGGCAGGGCGCCTGACCGCAGGACTGCCCGGCCGCCGTCGAGCGTTCCCAGGACGGCGACCGTCACCGAAATTTCGCGGCCGCGGCCCAGGTCCCCGCCGGCCACGGAACATTCCGTCGCTCCAAGTGCCTGAATTCCTGCTGTCAGCCCGTCCGCCAGGTCCTCCACCCACGCGACAGGCGTGTCTACCGGCAGGGTGAGGCTGACCACCATCGACGTGGCGGTGGCCCCCATCGCGTTGATATCGCTGAGGTTTTGTGCCGCGGCTTTCCACCCGACGTCGAATCCGGTGGTGCGGTAGCCGTTGGGCCAGAGGAGGCGGAAATCCTGGTCCTGGACCTGGGTGTCGATGCTGACCACGGTCTTGCCGTCCGGTGCCGCGACGATGGCGCGCGTCATCCCCGGGTCCCAGGAGCGTGCTTGATGTGTGGGATCCCTCCATCCGGAGGCGTGGGAAGATGCGGGCCAGCAGGTCTGCTTCGGAAAGGCCGGCGACGGTGGGCTGGCGGTCAACGCGGTTTCGGAGGTGTTCGGGCACGCCACTACGCTACCCCGACCGGCCGACATCGTGTCCTGGCGGGGGCACTGGCGGCGATAGGCTGGAAGCATGCACCATCCCCAGCTGCCCCTGTCCACCCGTGCCACCAGGATGGCAGTTCTTGGGGCAGTCGCCGCCCTGTCCTTGACTTCGTGCTCCCCCGTGGTTGACGTCAGCGCCGCCAAGGACGCCGCCAATCCGGCCTGCGCGCCGATGATGGTGGCCCTTCCGGATGCGATCGGCGATTCCCCGCTGCGTAAGACCAACAGCCAGGCAACAGCGGCGTGGGGTGATCCCTCGCTGGTCATCCTCCGCTGCGGCGTCAACGTGCCAGGGCCGACGACGGACCGCTGCGTGACCGTCAACGGCGTCGACTGGGTCATCAAGGAAGGCGACCCGGTGTGGACGCTGACCACCTACGGGCGCGAACCGGCAACCGAAATCCTGATGGACCCGGACAAGATCAGCTCCGCAACAGTCCTTGCGGACCTGGCAGGCGCCGCCGCGAAAGTCCCGTCGGTGCGCAACTGCGTTGGCCAGGAAGACCTGCAGAACCTCCCGCAGAGCAAGTAGGCCGGAGGGCAGGTGCCGCGGCGGGCCCACGCCGGCAAGGTTCCCTGGCCGAAGCGGAGCGAGGTCAGGGTGCCGGTGGGGACTAGCGCAGGCCGGTTTTGCGGTTCAGCGCCAGGTGGATGAGTTCATCAATCAGCTCTGCGTAGTCCAGTCCGGAGGCCGCCCACATTTGGGGGTACATGCTCTTGGGCGTGAACCCGGGCATGGTGTTGATCTCGTTGATGATCAGCTCACCGTCGGGGGTGTAGAAGAAGTCGACGCGGCTCAAGCCCTCGGCGCCCACGGCATCGAACGCAAGCGCAGCGAGCTCGCGGACCCGCGAGATGGCTTCGGCCGGAATGTCCGCCGGGCAGCTCAGGGCGGCGGCGTCATCCTCGACGTACTTGGCGTTGAAATCGTAGAACTCGTGGGTTCCGCCGGAGACGGAGATCTCCCCCGGCATCGAGGTCCGGGGAGCGTCCGTACCCCTGCCTTCCAGGACCGCACACTCGATTTCGCGTCCTACGATTCCGGCCTCGATGACGAGTTTGAGGTCGTGCCGGCGTGCTTCCTCAATGGCGGCGTCAAGGTCATCGAGGGAGTCCACCTTGGAAATGCCCATGGACGAGCCCGCGCGGGCGGGCTTGACGAAGACGGGGAAGCCAAGGCGGTCCACCTGTTTGCGGACGGATTCGGGGTCCTTGCGCCACTGCCTGTCACTTACCGCCACGTAGGGGCCGACGCGGAGCCCGGCGGCTTCGAAGACCACCTTCATGTAGTGCTTGTCCATGCCGACGGCGGATGCCAGGACGCCGGCCCCGACGTAGCGGGTGTCCGACAATTCCAGGAGTCCCTGGATGGTTCCGTCTTCACCGAAGGGGCCGTGCAGGAGCGGGAAGACGACGTCCACGGCGCCCAGTTCCTGTGGAACCGCGTTGGGGGAAGCGACAATCAGTTGGTGCTCGCCGCCAATTTCGGCCAGCGTCACGGTCTGGGAAGACGGCGATACCTCCGGCAAGGATGAGGCCGCCAGGGACCACTGCGCGGTATCGGCCGGGGCCAGCACCCATTGCCCGGTCTTGGCAATCCCGATCGGGATAACCTCATACTTGTCCCGGTTGATGGCGCCGAGCACGCCCGCTGCCGTCACGCAGCTAACGGCGTGCTCGCTGGAACGGCCGCCGAACAGCACGGCTACCCGCGGTTTCCTGCTGCCGGCCGTTTCCCCTGTCATGGGTGTGTCTTGGGACATGGTCAGTAATCGCCTTCAGGTTTCAATTCCCGGGACAGCAGAACCGGCCCCAGTTGGTCAACGGACAACTTGCCTGCCAGCACCGCGACGACGGCGGCGGTAATAGGCATTTCGACGCCGAGCTTACCGGCAAGTTCGTGCACGGCCTGGCCGGACTTGATGCCTTCGGCGGTCTGGGTCATCTTGCGGCCCACCTCCTCGAGTGTCAGTCCCTGGCCGAGGAGCCTGCCGGCAGTGTGGTTCCGGGACAGTGCGGACGAGCACGTTGCCACGAGGTCGCCGAGCCCGGCGAGGCCCGCCATGGTCTTCGCCTCGCCGCCGAGCGCCAGGGCTAGGCGGGAGGTTTCGGCCAGGCCCCGGGTAATGACCGAGGCCTTGGTGTTGTCCCCCATTTCCTTGCCCTCACAGATGCCCACGGCCAGGGCGATCACGTTCTTGACGATGCCGCCGATTTCGACGCCGACGACGTCCGACGTGGTGTAGGGACGGAAGTAGGGTGCGGTGCAGGTCCTGGCGAGCCACCCGGCGGTCGCGGAATCCGTGCAGGCCACCACTGATGCCGTCGGTTCCTCCCGCGCGATTTCCAAGGCCAGGTTGGGTCCGGAGACCACGGCGATGCGTTCGAACGGCAGGTCCAATTCCTGCTTGATGACCTCGCTCATGCGGGCGTCCGTACCGAGTTCGAGGCCCTTCATGAGGGACACGACGACGGCCCCGGGCTCGATCATGTCCTTCCATTCACGCAGCTGCGGGCGGAGGGACTGTGCAGGCACGGCCACGACCACAAGATCGGCCCCTGCCAGCACCTGCCGGACATCGGTGGACGCAGTGATGTTTGCGGGCAGGACGACGTCCTTGAGGTAGTCGCTGTTGCGGTGGCTCTGGTTGATCTGGTCCACCACTTCGGCGCGCCTGCCCCACACCTTGATCGCGCGCGGGGTCCCTGCGGCGGTGGCTGCGTCTGCAAGGATCTTCGCGAAGGTCGTGCCCCACGAACCGGCGCCCAGGACAGCCACCGTACGGGCCGATCCCGGCCTTCGGTCAACGGTCACTGGGCTTCCGTTTCCGGGCCGGACTGCTGTCCGCGTTCGATGAAGCGTCCCTGTTTGGCCTGGTGCTGTTTGGCCGGGTCCCAGCGTTCCGCGGGCGGCTGTTCACCGCGCAGGCCGGCCAGCAGGCTGGTGATGGCGGCCATGATGACCTCGGTGGCTTCGGCCAGTGTGGCCTTATCCAAGGGGCGGCCGCTGAAGGCGCTCAGGTCCACGGGATCTCCCACCACAACCCGCGAAAGCTTCCGCGGGAACACGTGGAACCGCTTGCCGTACCGGGGGAACACTTCATGGGCGCCCCAGTGGGCGATGGGCACCACGGGGATGCCGCCCTCAAGGGCCAGCCTGGCCGCACCGGTATGGCCTTTCATGGGCCAGAGCGCAGGATCGCGCGTCAACGTGCCCTCGGGGTAGATGATGATCGCTCCCCCCTCAGCCACAATCTCCTGGGCCACCTGCAGCGAACGGTTCGCTCCCGCCGTCGAACGCTCAACGGGGACCCTGCTTGGTGGCATGCAGGAGCCAGCCCAGGCCGGGGACCTTGAACAGGCTGGCCTTGGCCAGGAAGTGCGGGGCACGCCCATGGTTGTACAGCATGTGTCCTACAACCAGGGGGTCGATCTCGGTGCAGTGGTTGGGTGCGGCAATGAAGCCGCCGGCAGGCAGTTTGTCGGTGCCTTCCCATTTCTTGGCCATCATGAGGTTCAGCAACGGGCGGGCGATCCCGGCGATGAACACGAACGTGGCCCTGCTTTTGGCCGATTCCTTCACGGTCCGCCGCTACTTCGTGGTCGCGATGTCGAAATCGGCACCGAGGCCCGCGAGCTTTTCGGTGAAGCGCTCGTAGCCGCGGTTGATGATGTCGATGCCCGTGACCCGGGAGGTTCCGGTGGCTGCCAAGGCAGCAATGAGGTGGCTGAACCCGCCGCGCAGGTCGGGCACGTCGATGTCGGTTCCCTTGAGCTGGGTGGGGCCGGAGATGACTGCAGAATGCAGGAAGTTGCGCTGGCCGAACCGGCACGGGACGCTGCCGAGGCACTCGCGGTGGACCTGGATGCTGGCGCCCATCCGGATGAGTGCGTCGGTGAAGCCGAACCGGTTCTCGTACACGGTTTCGTGGACGATCGAGACCCCCTCGGCCTGGGTCAATGCGACCACCAGGGGCTGCTGCCAGTCCGTCATGAATCCGGGGTGCACGTCCGTTTCAAGGACCAGCGGGGTGAGCTTGCCGCCCTTGTGGTAGAAGCGGATGCCGTCCTCGCCGATGTCCATTCCGCCGCCCACTTTGCGGTAGGTGTTCAGGAAGGTCATCATGTCCCGCTGGGATGCGCCCTCAACGAAGATGTCGCCGCGGGTGACCAGGGCAGCCGAGGCCCAGGACGCGGACTCGTTGCGGTCAGACAGCGCACGGTGGTTGTAGCCGCCGAGGTCGCGGACACCCTCGATGCGGATGGTCCGGTCCGTCTGGACGCTGATGATGGCGCCCATCTTCTGCAGCACGGCAATGAGGTCGATGACCTCCGGCTCAGTGGCGGCACCGGACAGCTCCGTGATGCCTTCCGCGCGGGTGGCGCTGAGGAGGACCTGTTCGGTGGCTCCCACGGAAGGGTACGGCAACGAGATCTTGGCTCCGTGCAGTCCCTTGGGTGCCGAAATGTGGATCCCGCCGGGGCGTTTTTCCACGACGGCGCCGAACTGGCGCAGGACGTCCAGGTGGTAGTCGATGGGACGGTCGCCGATCTTGCAGCCGCCGAGATCGGGGATGAAGGCTTCACCGATCGCGTGGATCAGGGGGCCGCACAGCAGGATGGGGATCCGGGAATCACCGGCGTGCGCGTCGATAGCCGTGCTGGAGGCCGTCTTGGCCGACGTCGGATCGAGGGTGAGGTCTCCGCTGACCGGGTCTTTCTCCACGGTCACGCCGTGCAGCTGCAACAGGGACGTGACGACCTCTACGTCCTTGATCTCCGGCACGTTGCGCAACACCGAGGGTTCGTTGCCCAGCAGTGCTGCCACCATCGCCTTCGGTACAAGATTCTTTGCCCCGCGGACGCTGACGCGGCCTGTAAGCGGAACTCCGCCGCGGATTGTCAGAACACTACTCATATACCGGTTTCCTCACGATCACTAGCCCACAAATCCTTGCAAAGGCTCCAACCAAGCATAGGAGGTCGTGTTACCGAACCGAAATAACCGGGCGCCGGCGGCAGCCCGTGGCGGGGTGTTTCCTGCCGCCGGGCCCGTCACCGCGCGCTAGGACAGCCGGGCGGGCAGCGTCTTCGGCTTGAAGCTGGGGCGGGTCGCCTCATAGGCCGTGATGTCGGCCTCGTGCTGGAGGGTCAGCCCGATGTCGTCCAGGCCTTCCAGGAGCCGCCACCGGGTGTAATCGTCGATCTCGAACGGCGCAACGATGTTGCCGCAAACTACGGTCTTGGACTCAAGGTCCACGGTGACCTCGGTTCCCGGCGCGTTTTCGAGCTCTTTCCAGATCAGTTCGATGTCGTCCTGCGCCACCTGGGCGGCCAGCAGGCCCTGCTTGCCGGAGTTGCCCCGGAAGATGTCGGCGAAGCGGGAAGACAGCACGGCCTTGAAACCGTAGTCCTTCAGTGCCCAGACGGCGTGTTCGCGGGAGGAACCGGTACCGAAGTCCGGGCCTGCCACGAGCACCGACCCGGCGGTGAAGGGCTCCTGGTTGAGGATGAACGAGGGATCCTTGCGCCAGGCCGAGAACAAGGCGTCCTCGAACCCGGTGCGGGTGATGCGCTTGAGGTACACCGCCGGGATGATCTGATCGGTGTCGACGTTGCTCTGGCGCAGCGGGACGCCGACGCCGGTGTGCTTGGTGAACTTTTCCATGGCTTGTCCTAGGCTGCGTGGCTTGCGGATGGGGTTTCGACAGGCTCAACCACCGGTTCGGGGGCCGGCTCAAGGTCCGAGGGCGAGCTGAGCGTGCCGCGGACGGCTGTGGCTGCGGCCACCACCGGGGAAACCAGGTGGGTGCGGCCGCCCTTGCCCTGCCGTCCTTCGAAGTTGCGGTTGGACGTCGAGGCGCAGCGCTCCCCCACCTCCAGCTGGTCCGGGTTCATGCCCAGGCACATGGAGCAGCCGGCGAAGCGCCACTCGGCGCCGAAGTCCTTGAAGACCTTGTCCAGGCCCTCTGCTTCGGCTTCAAGACGGACGCGTGCGGAACCCGGCACCACCAGCATCCGGATGTTGGGGTCCTTTTGGCGGCCTCGGATGATGTCAGCCGCTGCACGGAGGTCCTCCATCCGCGAGTTGGTGCAGGAGCCCAGGAAGACGGTGTCCACCCGGATCTCCTTCATCGGCGTTCCGGCGGTCAGGCCCATGTACTGCAGGGCCCGTTCAGCGGCGGCCTTGGCATTCTCGTCGCCGAAGTCCGCCGGGTTGGGGACGGACTGGGAGAGGGAAACGCCCTGGCCAGGGTTGGTGCCCCAGGTGACGAACGGCTCCAGCGTGTCGGCGTCCAGGTCAACCTCGACGTCGAACGTGGCGTCGTCGTCGGTGCGCAGGGTGTTCCAGTATTCGACGGCGGCGTCCCATTCCGCTCCCTGCGGGGCGTGCGGGCGGCCATGCATGTAGTCGTAGGTGGTCTGGTCCGGCGCCACCATGCCGGCCCGGGCGCCGGCCTCGATGGACATGTTGCAGATGGTCATCCGCGCTTCCATGGAGAGCGCACGGATGGCGGAGCCGCGGTACTCCAGGACATAGCCCTGGCCGCCGCCGGTGCCGATCTTGGCGATCACGGCGAGGATAATATCCTTGGCAGTGACGCCCGGACGCAGCGTGCCCTCGACGTTGATGGCCATGGTCTTGAACGGCTTCAGCGACAGGGTCTGGGTAGCCATGACGTGCTCCACCTCAGAAGTTCCGATGCCCATGGCCAGGGCACCGAAGGCTCCGTGGGTGGAGGTGTGCGAATCGCCGCAGACCACCGTCATTCCGGGCTGGGTCAGGCCCAGCTGCGGCCCAACCACGTGCACGATGCCCTGCTCGGCGTCGCCCAGGCTGTGCAGGCGGACGCCGAACTCGGCGCAGTTGTTGCGCAGGGTCTGGATCTGGGTGCGGCTGGTGAGGTCGGCAATGGGCTTGTCGATGTCCAGCGTGGGGGTGTTGTGGTCCTCGGTGGCGATCGTCAGGTCCGGCCGGCGCAGCGGACGGCCGGCGAGCCGCAGGCCTTCGAAGGCCTGCGGGGACGTGACTTCGTGGACCAGGTGGAGATCGATGAAGAGAAGGTCGGGCTGGGCGTTGGCTCCTTCGCCGTCCCCTTTGCGCACCACGTGCGCGTCCCAGACTTTCTCGGCCAATGTCTTTGCCATGGCCATCTCCCTTCACTGCTGTTTGGCTGATTAGTCCAACTGAATCAGGACGGCTCCGCACTGCGCCAGCCGAAAGATTTGCATCTCAGATATTGAGACGGCAATATCATTACATGGACAATTCTAGTGGAGTCGGCGTCATTGATAAAGCAGCCCAGGTGCTCGATGCACTTGAGGCCGGACCCACCACGCTGGCACAGCTTGTGGCCGCCACCGGCCTGGCCCGGCCCACCGTCCACCGGCTGGCCCTGGCACTCGTCCACCACCGGCTGGTCAGCCGCGACATCCAGGGCCGGTTCGTCCTTGGCAGCAGGCTAGTGGAACTGGCCTCGGCCGCGGGCGAGGACCGCCTGATCGCCTCCGCCGGGCCCGTCCTCATGCAGCTGCGGGACGCCACCGGCGAAAGCGCGCAAATCTTCCGCCGGCAGGGCGACTGGCGGGTGTGCGTTGCATCCGCCGAACGCCCCATCGGCCTGCGCGACACCATCCCCGTGGGCACGCAGCTGTCCATGAAGGCAGGCTCCGCCGCCCAGGTGCTGCTCGCCTGGGAGGATCACGACCGCCTCCTCGAGGGCCTGCAGTCCGCGCGCTTTACACCCACAGTCCTGGCAGGCGTACGACGACGGGGCTGGGGCCAGAGCCTCGGCGAACGTGAGCCCGGGGTCGCCTCCGTCTCCGCACCGGTGCGGGGACCGTCCGGCCGGGTGATCGCCGCCGTCTCCATTTCCGGCCCGATCGAGAGGCTGACCCGCCAGCCCGGACGCCTGCACGCCGAAGTCGTCTGCAACGCCGGCCGCATCCTGACCGAAGCGCTGCGCAAAAACAACGACTAAGGGGTTTCGGCCCGTTTTCGGCTCCGTCGGACTGCCCGGCCACTAGGCTGTGGCCATGGGCAGCTACGCAGTCTTCCTCCGGGGAATCAATGTTGGCGGAATCAATATCAAGATGGCGGACCTCCGGGACGCACTGAAAGACTCGGGCTTCGCGGATGCCACGACGTTGCTGGCAAGCGGGAACGTCGTCCTCTCCAGCAGCCTGGGCGCAGCCGGCGTCAAACGCGAGTGCGAAAAATGCCTCCGAAAAGCGTTCGGCTATGAGGCGTGGGTCGTCGTCGTGCCGGCCGGTCGGGTGGCGGAACTGGTGGACGCCTGCCCCTATCCGGAGGACGACAAGTCCACCCACACCTACATCACCTTCTCGTCCGATACCGCAGTCCTGGACGAACTGGAAGCGGCCGCCGCAGCGATTGACGGCCAGGACCAGAAGCGCCTGGGACCGGAAGCGCTGGCGTGGCTGGCCCCGGCGGGCGGCACCCTGGACAGTCCCTTTAGCAAGATCAGCTCGAAGACCAGGTTCAAGGCCGCCACCACCACGCGCAACCTGCGCACGCTGATCAAGGTCCGGGAGGCAGCTGCCGCCCTGGCGGCGGCCTCCTAGGCGGTCCCAGCAGGACATTCCCCGCAACAAGGACCACTCCCCGCGGAACGGCGAGGGGTTTTGTCCAGACGGAGGGGATTGTCCGCCAGCCGTTTCCGGAAAAACAAAAATGGCCCCGGGCTGGTGCCCGGGACCATTCGATGGTGACCCCAGCGGGATTCGAACCCGCGTTACCGCCGTGAGAGGGCGGCGTACTAGGCCGCTATACGATGGGGCCGTGTACTTTCCGGCAGCGTTTCCGCCGCTCGGCTCAGTGAGTATTTCACACACTTTGCCGTGGTTTCAAATCGGTGAACCGAGTGGAAACCTCCTGTTTCGTGGCCCCCGAAAGGGCTTCAAACCAGAGCTGGGATACCAGGACTCGAACCTAGAATGACGGTACCAGAAACCGTAGTGTTGCCAATTACACCATATCCCAATGGCACTTTCGGGCCGGATTTCAGGGCGTTTTCCCTGCTCCGTGCGCCTCAGCACGAGAAATTACTTTACCCGAGACTTCGGGCTCGCACAAATCCACCGCGCGCCGCGTCCCCGGTCCTCGAAAAAAGAGAACTGCCCAAACCTTGCCCACCGTCCAACGTTATGGTTACCCTCGAGTAAGTTACCGATCGGTAACAAGTTCCCCGCCCTGTCACTACGGGCACCCACGAGGTCGAGGGACCGCCCTGCCAATCCCGGTTTCGCCACCGGACATCGCTGTCCGGCGGAAGTTAGGAAGTGTCAGCGTTGACAACCCGTACAGCAACCATTGCATCCGCAACCCGCAAACCCCGGCCACAGTTCATCGCCATCATGGCCCTCTCCCTCCTACTGGTCCTCTTCCTTGCCTTTTACACATATCTCACGGGCCAGATCTCCAACGGCGCCGCTCAACTGATGGACGGGGCGGAACAAGCCGCGGCAGGCGCCGCCCAGCTCAAGGACGGGTCGGGCCAGCTGGCCGCGGGTGCGGGAGCGGCCAATAAGGGCGCCGCGCAAGTGCAGGACGGATCGATCAAGGTCAAGGACGGGACCAGCCAACTCAATACCGGTGCCCTCGCCCTGCAATCGGGCGCGGGCAGGATCTACTCAGGCGTCCGGGACCAGCTCGCCCCGGGCGTGGACAAGCTTCATGCCGGCACCACCAAGCTGCAAAATGACGTCCTGAACAAACTCGTGCCGGGCGTTTACCAGGTGGATGACGGTGCCCGGAAGCTCCAGGCCGGCGCCGTAGCGCTCTCCGCCGCACTCACCCCAACGGCGGCCGGCAATGCACCGAACAACCTTGCCGACGGTGCCGGGCAGCTCGCGGCGGGGACGGGGCAGCTCGCCGCAGGTGCCAGCCAGCTGGACGCCGGCGCCACCGACCTGACGGCCGGGACGGCAGCACTCAAGAATGGCGCGGACCAGCTTGCGGCCGGCGCGGGACAGCTCAAGGGATACCCCGGGGCCGGCAACGATCCCACGAAGGGCGATGGACTGGCTGCGCTCAGCCAGGGGCTGGACCAGCTGGAAGCAGCGGCGAACGGACCCCAGGGCCTGGTGCCCCTGGCTGTCCTGAAGGACCAGATCGCGAAACTGGCCGACGGCGGCCGCAGGGCCTATGCCGGTGCGGCCCAGCTCGACGCCGGGGCGGCAAAGCTCGACGCCGGGGCCGGCGCCTTGAACGACGGCGCCGGGCAGCTGAAGGCCGGTACGGGGAGGCTGAACACGGGAGCCGGACAGGTGAATGACGGAGCCGGCCGGCTGAAAGCGGGCTTCGCTACCTTGGCGGAGAAGCTCAACGCCACGGATCCCCAGAACCCCGGCGTCGTCCTGGGTACCTCCATGCTGGCGGACGGCACGGCGAAAATCCGGACCGGAATGGACGGCGTCCCCGGCGATCCCGACAGCCCCGGCCTGATCTACGCCGCCAACAATCTCCAGGACGGCACCACCAAGCTCAGTGCGGGCGTCAACGGCGACGGGGACCCGGCCAACCCGGGGCTCCTGGCCGGGACCGAGGCCCTGTCGGAGGGCACCACCACCTTGAGCCACGGCGCCGGGCAGCTGCAGTCGGGGTCCGCCCAGCTGGCGGACGGAACCGGGAAGCTCGCCGACGGCAACGGGAAGCTTGATGACGGTTCGGGCAAGCTCGCCGACGGCGCCGGCAAGCTGGCCGAGGGCAATGCCAGAATCGCGGCCGGAACGCAGGAACTGCACACGAAGGTGGCCGCCGTGTCGCCGTCGTCCTGGCTGGACAGCCCCGTCACAGCACTGCTGCTGATCGCGCTGCTGGTGGGAGCCGCCGTCGGCGGATATCTCATCCTCCGCCGCCGCGCCGCCCGGCTAAACACTGCCTGACGAAGACCAGCTGACAAAGACTGCCTGGCCAGGACCTACGCGAAGAGCGGGAGAAGATCCGCCAACGTGGTGACCGCGGTTCCACCAAACTGGGCCGCGGTCTCCGCGTTCCGGTTAAGCCAGACGCCAACCAGGCCGGCCGCCGTCGAGCCTTCCGCGTCCAGCAGCCGGTTATCGCCCACGTACAGCGTCTGCGCAGGGATGGTGCCCAGGAGCCTGACGCCTTCCAGGTATATGGCTGGATCCGGCTTGGCCACGCCCAGGGTGTCCGTTCCCACGAGGTGCTTCACGCGTTCAAGGCCGGCACCGTCCAGCTTTGCCCGCTGGTAATCATGGACGTTGTTGCTGACGGCGCCGTACGGAATCCCCGCGGCGTCCAAAACGTCAAGAAGCGGTGCAACGTCCGGGAACGGCTTCACGTACGAGGGTTGTTTTTCCACGTACGCGGCCAGCCAGCGGTGCGATTCATCGCCATCTGCCAATTCCACGCCAAAGTGTCCCAGCGCGGCGCGGCCCCGGAGCAGGCGCTGTTCGTTGAACGTCAGCTCGCCGGCCAGGTAGCGGTCGTAATAGTGCGTGGTTTCGTGCGTGAAAATCCGCCCGAACCGCTCCCACCCGGCCTGGTCCAGGCCGGGCAGGAGGTGCTCACTGACCTCGCGCAGCGCGGTGGTCATCGAGTACTCAAGGTCCACCAGGGTGTCGTCGATGTCGAACAGGACGCCCCTGACCACGCCATGAGGCGTATGCGGGATACCCGCCGGGGCTTTGCTTGGCGCGGTCATCAGCCGCGGAAGGCGCGGAGCCTGCGCAGGGAGGACTCCTTGCCCAGGATCACCATCGATTCGAACAGTGGCGGCGAGATCCGCCGGCCGGAAACCGCCGTACGGACGGGGCCGAACGCGAGCCGCGGCTTGATGCCGAGGTCCTCCACCAAGGCCTGCTTCAGGGCTGCCTGGATGCCCTCGGCGGTCCAGTCGGCCACCGGTTCCAGCGCGGCAAGTGCCGCATCAAGCACCTCGGAAAGGTTCTCCGGAAGGCCCTTGCGGGCGTCGTCGGCGATGTCGACGGCGTCGTCCGCCTTGAACAGGAAGGCCAGCATGTCCGGCGCCTCACCCAGCAGCGTGATGCGTTCCTGGATCAGCGGCGCGGCCTCAGTAAGGATCTCTTCCTCGCGGTCCGTCAGGATCTCCCCCACCAGGCCTGCGTCGCGCAGGTAGTGCGCCACCCGGTCGCGGAAGACCTTGGGCTCGAGCATCCGGACGTGCGTGCCGTTGATGGCTTCGGCCTTCTTCAGGTCGAAACGCGCGGGGTTGCCCAGGACGTCGTGGATATCGAAGTGCTCCACGAGCTGTTCGACGGTAAAGATGTCCTCGTCGGCGCTCAGCGACCAGCCAAGCAGGGACAGGTAGTTCAGCAGACCTTCCGGGATGAAGCCCCGCTCCCGGTGCAGGAAAAGGCTGGACTCGGGGTCCCGCTTGGAGAGCTTCTTGTTTCCTTGGCCCATGACATAGGGCAGGTGGCCGAACTCGGGCATGTATTCGGCAACCCCCACCGCGTACAGGGCCCGGTACAGGGCCACCTGGCGCGGCGTGGAGCTGAGCAGGTCCTCGCCGCGCAGCACGTGCGTGATGCCCATCAGGGCGTCGTCCACCGGGTTGACCAGGGTGTACAACGGCGCGCCGTTGGCCCGCACCACGGCGAAGTCGGGGACGGATCCGGCCTTGAACGTGATCTCGCCGCGGACCAGGTCGGTGAACGTGATGTCCTCATCCGGCATGCGCAGTCGGAGGACAGCCTGCCGGCCCTCGGCCCGGTACTGTGCCAGCTGCTCTTCCGTCAGGTGCCGGTCAAAGCCGTCGTAGCCAAGCTTCGGGTCCCGGCCGGCGGCGCGGTGGCGTGCCTCGATCTCCTCGGGGGTGGAGAAGGACTCGTAGATGTATCCGGCGTCGTGCAGGCGCTTGATGACGTCCTGGTAGATGTCGCCGCGCTGGGACTGCCGGTACGGCTCGTGCGGGCCGCCCACCTCGACACCCTCGTCCCAGTCGATCCCCAGCCACTTCAGGGCGTCCAGGAGCTGGTGGTAGCTTTCCTCGCTGTCCCGCGCCGCGTCCGTGTCCTCGATCCGGAAGACCAGGGTGCCCTTGGTGTGGCGGGCGTAGGCCCAGTTGAACAGGGCGGTCCGGATCAGTCCGACGTGCGGGGTGCCCGTGGGCGAGGGGCAAAACCGGACCCGGACGGGCGTCTCGGCAGTGACGGGCGGAATGGAGGCGGCAAGCGACGAAGAAGCGATAGTCATAGTGGCTTCAACTTTACCCGCCTGGCTGCCTTCCGGCCTTCCGCCCGCCAGCCGGGGTCAGCGGCGGACGATCGGGTTGGACAGCCGGCCGATGCCTTCGATTTCCACCTCGAAGCGGTCGCCTTCCTTGAGCAGTCCGACGCCCGCCGGCGTTCCGGTCATGATGACGTCGCCGGGCAGCAGGGTGAACGCGTGCGAGACGACGGACACCAGTTCCCGGACGCCGCGGATCATCTGGCTGGTGCTGCCGTCCTGGCGGATTTCCCCGTTAAGCCGGCCCTGGATCTGCAGGTCCTCGGTGTCGAGGTCGGTCTCGATCCACGGACCAAGCGGGGCGGAGGTGTCGAAACCCTTGGCGCGGGTCCACTGCAGGTCGGTCTTCTGGACATCGCGGGCGGTGAGGTCGTTGCCGCAGGTGTAGCCGAAGATGACGTCATCAACGCGGTCCTCGGGGACGTCCTTGCAGATCCTGCCGATCACCACGCAGAGTTCGGCCTCGAAGGAGACCTCTTCCGAGAACTCGGGCAGCACCACGGGGTCGTTGGGCCCCACCACCGCAGTGTTGGGCTTCAGGAACAGCAGCGGCTGTGCGGGTACTTCGTTGCCGAGCTCATGCGCGTGCTCCACGAAGTTCCGGCCCACCCCGATGACCTTGCTGCGCGGGATGATGGGCGCCAGCAGCCGGACGTCTTCCAGTTTGTGGCGCACGGAGGTGCGCTCCACGCCGTTGAAGAACGGGTCGCCGTGGATGACAGTGATTTCTTCACTGCCGTCATCACCTTCCACAACGCCGTACAGGGGATCGGAATCGACAACAAACCTCGCAATACGCATGGTTCCTACCCTACCGTTTCGCCGGCGCCGGACGGCCGCCGCTTTCGTGGCCGCGCAGGTAGGAAAGCTGTGCGGCCACGGACAGTTCGGCAGCGCGCCGGACGGAAGGGTCGACGTCGGCATAGACGGCGTCCGTCACCTCACGCACGGATGCGTCCCGGCCCAGGCTGCGGAGTGCGGCGCGGATTTGGGCGAGCCGTTCCTCCCGGTGCCGGCGGTAGTCCCGGACGGTGTCCTGCAGTGATGGCAGCACCGGGCCGTGGGCCGGGAGCACTGCCGTGGTCCCCAGCGCCTCCAGCCGGTCCAGGGTGGCGAGGTAGTCCCCCAGCGTGCCGTCCGGGTAGTCCAGGACGGTGGTGCCCCTGCCCAGGACGGTGTCGCCGGTCAGGACCGAGCCGTGCTGACCGTCGGCGGCCAGGTGGAAGCAGACGGAATCGGAGGTATGCCCGGGCGTCGCCAGCACCGTGATATCCACTCCTGCGGCGTGGATCACTTCGCCGTCGGCCAACGGCGCTCCCCCGCCATGGCAATGGCCGGGGTCAGCGGCACGCACCGGCGCCCCGGTCAGCTCGTGCAGCCGGGCGGAACCGGCAGTGTGGTCCGCGTGCCGGTGGGTCACGAGCACCAGTTCGACGACGCCGGACCGGGCGAGGGCGGCCAGGTGGGCTTCGTCCAGCGGGCCGGGGTCCACCACGACGACGGACGGGTGGCCGGGGGCACGCAGGACATAGGAGTTGGTGCCGTCCAGGCTCATGGGGCCGGGGTTGGGTGCCAGGATGAACTGGGTGAGCCCGGAGCTGCGCTGCAGACCGGGGCCGGTAACTGGGGTCACTGACCCATCCTTGCATCCAGGTCCGCCACTCCCCCAGCCCCTGCCGGTGTGCGCTGTAAAAAGAGCACAGCGGAATAGAACACCGGCGGCTCCGGGTTGGCACCAGTGACAACCAATCCCCCGAGGAAGCCGGATACCGCCAATGACCACCCCAACGCTCGCAGACCTTCTCGCCCAGGCGGACGCAGACGGCCACGATCACTCCGCGACCGAAAAAGCCACCGGCCTCCTGCATATCCACAACCACGCGACCGGCAGCATCATCTGGTTTCCCACGTGGAAGAAGTTCCGCGAAACAACAGACTGGACGGACGCCGTCACCGGCATCACGGCCGAACTGGCCGCCGCCCCCGCGCCCGCTGACCAGGCCGGCGCCGCGCTGATCGCCTCGGATCTGGAAACGCTGCTGGAGCAGGCCTCCCGATCCGGTGACGCGGCAGTCTTCGTGCAGGAAAACCTCACCCGCCACCTGACGCGGACCTGGGCTGTGGGCGACGCGGTGGCACAGGCGGACGGCAAGGAGTTGTTCACCAGCGGCTCCACCCCCGCCGTCTTCGCTGGCTACCCCTACGACGTTTATGCCCAGGACGGCGGCGTTTTCGCCACCACGCTGTGGAACGACCTCATCGACGCCCGGCGTCACCGCGCCTTGGCGGAGGAAGCTGCCCGCAAGGCACTCAAGCCGGTGTCCCGCAAAGCCATGAAGAACGCCGCCCGCAAGGCGTCATCCCGCCGCTAGGCAGCCGCGGCTGGAACGCAGAACGGCGCCTGCCGGACCTCAGTCCGGCAGGCGCCGTCGTACGTGGAGAGCCTAGGCCAGGCGGGTCAGCCAGCCGTGGGTGTCCGGTTCGGCCCCGGTCTGGATGCCCAGGAGCTTTTCGCGGATGGCCATGGTGGTTTCCCCGGCCTTGGCGTCCTCGGAGCCGATGAACTCGGTGGCATCCTTCAGCACCCCGATGGGGGTGATCACTGCGGCGGTCCCGCAGGCGAACACTTCGGCGATGTCGCCGGAGGCCACGCCGTCGCGCCACTCGTCAAGGGTGATCTTCCGCTCGGCAACGTCGCGTCCCATGTCCTTGGCCACCTGGATCACGGACATCCGGGTGACGCCTTCCAAGATGGTGCCCGTGAGCGCCGGCGTAACCAGCGAACCGTCCTTCATGACGAAGAACACGTTCATGCCGCCCAGCTCTTCCACGGCGCTATCGTTGGCCTGGTCGAGGAACAGCACCTGCTTGCAGCCGTTGGCTTCGGCCTCCTGCTGCGCGATGAGTGAGGCTGCGTAGTTTCCGCCGCACTTGGCATCGCCGGTACCACCGCGGCCGGCACGGGCGTACTGGCGCGAGATCCAGATGGAGACCGGCTTCAGCTCGCCGCCGAAGTAGTTGCCGGCGGGTGAGGCGATCACCCGGAAGGACACTTCACGGGCGGCGCGGACACCCAGGAACGCCTCGGTGGCGATCATGAAGGGCCGCAGGTAGAGGGCTTCGCCGTCGCCGGAGGGCACCCATTCCTTGTCGGCGGCCACCAGCTCGCGGATGGCACCGAGGAAGTATTCGGCCGGCAGTTCGGGCAGGGCCAGGCGGCGGGCCGACTTGTTCAGCCGCGCCGCGTTCGCCTCGGGCCTGAAGGTCCAGACGGAGCCGTCAGCGTGCCGGTAGGCCTTGAGTCCTTCGAAGATTTCCTGGCCGTAGTGGAAGACCGCGGCGGAGGGGTCAAGGACGATCGGGCCGTACGGCTCGATCCGGGCATCGTGCCAGCCGCCGTTGCCGTCCGCGTCCACACTGTAGTCGACGATGGCAGTGTGGTCGGTGAAGTAGTTGCCGAATCCCGGGTTTGCCAGGATGGCTGCACGCTCTTCGGCGGACTTCGGGTTTGCCGAAGGCTGCCGGGTGAATTCGACGCCATGGGCGGTCTGAGTCATGGTTCCTCCACGATCGGCCGCCCCGGGGTTCAGCGCTGAAAAGCGAGGCGGCATTTGGTGATTCGAGACAAGCTTACGCCCGATGCCGGGGCCCCCGGCGTGGGCTAGAGTCCGGCGGCGATGGCGTCGCCCACGGCGCTGGTGCTGCGGGCGGTGCCGTCGCGCTTTTCGACGTCCGCAACCACAGCGGCTTCGATCCTGCGTGCGGCTTCGGCGTAGCCCAGGTGGTCCAGCAGGAGTGCCGCGGAGAGGATGGCAGCGGTGGGGTCCGCCTTGCCCTGGCCGGCGATGTCCGGCGCGGAACCGTGGACGGGCTCGAACATGGAGGGCGCGGTGCGGTCCATGTTGATGTTGCCCGATGCCGCCAGGCCGATGCCGCCCGTGATGGCAGCGGCGAGGTCGGTGATGATGTCGCCGAACAGGTTGTCGGTGACGATCACGTCGAAGCGGGACGGGTCCGTGACCATGAAGATGGTGGCGGCGTCAACATGCAGGTAGTCGTGGGTGACCCCGGGGAATTCCTTGGCGACGGCCTCGACGGTGCGCTTCCAGAGATGCCCGGCGAAGACCAGGACGTTGTGCTTGTGGACCAGGGTGACGTGCTTGCGTTCCCGGAGACTGGCGCGGCGGAAGGCATCGCGGACCACGCGCTCCACACCGTGGGCGGTGTTCAGGGACACTTCGGTGGCTACCTCGTGCGGGGTTCCGGCACGCAACGTCCCACCGTTGCCCACGTAGGGGCCCTCGGTTCCTTCACGCACCACGATGAAGTCGATGGTTCCGGGGTTTGCCAGCGGGCTGCCAACTGTCCCGTAGAGCCGCGAGGGCCGCAGGTTGACGTAGTGGTCCAGGCTGAAACGGAGCTTGAGGAGCAGTTCGCGCTCGATGATGCCGGACGGGATGCGGGTATCGCCCGGGGCGGCACCGACAGCGCCGAAGAGGATCGCGTCGCGCGTCTTCAGGTCCGCCAGGACGTGGTCAGGCAGGGTTTCGCCGGTGGCAAGCCAGTGCTCGGCGCCCAGGTCGTAATGCGTTGGTTTGAGCTGCACGCCCTCCGCGGCCACAGCCTTTTCGAGGACTTTGAGGGCCTCGGCAATAACTTCAGGGCCGATGCCGTCGCCGGGGATAACTGCAAGATCGATGGAGGATGCGCTCATGATTTCAGGGTAGCCAAGACATCCATATGCTGGTCAACCTATCCCAAAATGTGGACAAGGACGCGTCGTCCCGGAACGGTTTGCCGCCCTATTCGGCCGGTTCCTCGAACTTGGGGAACACGGGAGCGGGAGCGGGCAGCGCCGTGCCGGGGACGATCGGAGTTGCGATCGCGGCGAACTGGCGGCCGCCTTCGGGCTGGCCCAGTGCGTCCAGGAGCTTCGCGGTGGCGCCGGGCATGACCGGCTGGGCGAGGACCGCCACGATCCGCAGCACCTCCAGCGTTACGTACAGCACCGTGTTCATGCGCTCGACGTCGGTCTTCCGGAGTACCCAGGGCGCCTGCTCGGCAAAGTAGGCGTTGGTGTCCCCCAGCACGGCCCAGATGGCCTCCAGCGCGCGGCTGAATTCCTGCTTGTCGAAGGCGGCACGTGCGGCGTCGAGCAGGCCGTTGGCCTGGGCCAGGATGGCGGTGTCGGCCGCGGTGAACTCTCCGGGTTCGGGTACGGCGGCACCGCAGTTCTTGGCCACCATGGACAGGGAGCGCTGGGCGAGGTTGCCGAAGTTGTTCGCCAGGTCAGAGTTCATCCGGCCCAAGATGGCCTCGTGGTTGTAGCTGCCGTCCGCGCCGAACGGGACCTCCCGCAGGAAGAAGAAGCGCACCTGGTCCAGACCGTAGCGGGCCACGAAGTCGGCGGGTGCCACCACGTTGCCCAAGGACTTGGACATCTTGACCCCGTTGTTGTTCAGGAATCCGTGGATCATGACGCGCTTGGGCAGTTCCAGTCCGGCGCTCATCAGGAACGCAGGCCAGTAGATGGCGTGGAAGCGGGAGATATCCTTGCCGATGATGTGGAGGTCGGCGGGCCAGTACTTCCGGAACTTCTCCGACTCCGTGTCCGGATAGCCCACGCCGGTGAGGTAGTTGGTCAGCGCGTCCACCCACACGTACATGACGTGCTTGTCGTTGCCCGGGACGGGGACACCCCAGTCGAACGTGGTCCGGCTGACGGACAGGTCCTCCAGGCCGCGCTTGACGAAGCTGATGACCTCGTTGAACCTGTACTGCGGGGCGCCGAACTCCGGGTGGGATTCGTAGAGGGCCAGCAGCTTGTCCTGGTAGGCGGACAGCCGGAAGAAGTAGCTCTCCTCCGCCGTCCACGTCACCTCGGTGTCCGTCTCTTTCGAGTAGCGCACGCCGTCGTCCTTCACCACGGTCTCATCCTCGGCGTAGAACGCCTCGTCTCGCACGGAGTACCAGCCCTCGTATTTGTCGAGGTAGATATCGCCGTTGGCCTCCATTTTCTTCCAGATGGCCTGCGAGGCGGCGTAGTGGTCCGCGTCCGTGGTGCGGATGAACCGGTCGTAGCTGATGCCCAGGGCGGAGTGGGTCTCCTTGTAGACCGCGACGTTCCGGTCCACCAGTTCCTTGGGCGCGATGCCTTCCTTCTCCGCGGCCTGGGCGATCTTCATGCCGTGCTCGTCCGTGCCGGTCAGGAACATCACGTCATAGCCGTCCAGCCGCTTGAAGCGCGCCATGGCGTCGGTTGCTATGTACTCATAGGCATGCCCGATGTGCGGCACGCCGTTGGGGTAGGTGATGGCCGTGGTGATGTAGAACGGCGTTTTCTCTGGAGCAGTCACGGTCGGACGTTTACCTTCGGTGCGTAAGTGGGTGGGCTAGATCAGTTCTGTCAGGGTATCGCTGAGCCGGACCAGTTCGTGGTCATGCGAGGCCACCAGGACGGCGATGCCGTCGGAGGTGGTGTCCTTCAGGATGCTGATGATGCGGTTGGCGGAGGCGCGGTCCAGGCTGGCGGTGGGTTCGTCCACCACCAGGACCCTGGTGCCCAGGATCAAGGCCCGGGCAATGGCCACGCGCTGCCGTTCACCACCGGACAGCTGGGCCGGGCGGTGCCGCATGCGGCGGCCCAGCCCCACCAGGTCCAGCAGGTCCTTGGCCATGTCCCGCCGCTGGTCCACCTCGCCGTCGGGGACGGCGGGCAGGAGGACGTTCTCGAGGGCGCTCATGCCGTCAATCAGGGCACCACCCTGGTCCACGTAGCCGATGAGCGCACGGCGGCGGTCGGCGATTTCGTCGTCGCCCATGCTTTCGAGCGAGTCGCCTTCCCAGAAGACCCGGCCCGACGTCGGCAAGGTGAGCCCCGCGCCGACGGTCAGGATGCTGGTCTTGCCCGAGCCGCTTCGGCCGGCAACGCAGTGCATTTCCCCCGCGTGCAGGGTCAGGTCGAAGCCCTCCACCACGCTGACGGCGTCCGCGCCGCCCTTTCCGCCGCCATAACGGATGGTGATATCGCGCATCTCGAGCGGGGTGGCGTGATCGGCCGACTTGACGATGGTGTTGGCCCGGGTCTGCAGGGGGACCTCATTGGAGCCGCTCCGGCGGCTGCGCTGGACATTCGTCGGGTTTGTCATTGGACCACTTTCGTTGCAATCGGTATCCAGCAAAGTACAGCCACCAGCCCGGCCACCGCTGCCCAGATGGCCGCGTAGGGTGCCAGCAGCAGGCCGATGCCCAAGGCGCCCAGCACGCCCAGCGGCAAGGCCACGGTTCCCACGAGCGCGTTTTCGAACAAGCGAACCTGGCGGAGCATGTCCGGGTTCCAACCCATCGCCTCGAGGATCCCCAGGTATTGGCGCTTGGCGTTTAGCTCAAAGCGGCCGGTCACCAGGGTAAGCACCAGCCCCACAGCCACGCCGGCAAGAGCCAGCAGGATGCTGGGCAGCGTCACGCTCGCCGCGGCGAGGCCGCTGAGGGCGCTGGCACCCGCGGCCCGTGGAATGTCGATCAGCAAGGAGATCAGGCCGCCGACCGCGGCACCGAAGACACCCACCGCCACAGCCAGCGACAACGTGTTGAACTTGTTGGTGCCCAGCTGCCGGTTGGCGAAGGTCAGCGGCGAATCGACCGGGATGAGCCGTTCGTCATGCTGCGGTTCCTGGTCCACCACGTCGCGGTGGCGGAGCTGCTGCGCGGCGAACAGGGCCGCGCCGCAGTAGAGGACCACGACGGCGGCGCACACCAGGGCGGTCGGCAGGCTCCAGCTCAACAAGCTCAGCAGGATTCCGGCGGCGGCAAGCAGCACGGCGCCGACGCCGAACTCCTCAAGGACCCAGCTGCGGATCCGCCGCTGCGTCCAGCCCATGGCCCGCAGGGTTCCGGCCTCGCTGCGGCGTTTCCGGATGTAGCTGACAGTTGACGCCCCGGTCAGCAGGGCCGCGCCGCACAGGGTCAGGAACAGCAGGGTGACGTTGGTACCGGACAGGGATCCGGCCACGGCGTCGGCTGCGTTCTGCCGGACCCAGGACTGCTGGACGGTTCCCAGCGGGGACTCCTTGCCCGCTCCGTCCTTGGAGTAGCCGGGGACGGCGATGCTGGTGTCCTCGCGGGCCGAACCTGCCACGATCGTGGCGTCCAGTCCCATGTCCCGGATTTCGGCGGCGAGCTTCTCCACCTCGGGCTGGGCTTCTTTCCAGCTGCCCGGAGCCTTGGCGCGGACGCGGACGGCATCGATTACTGCGGCGTTCTGCTTGTAGCCCCGGGCTGCGGCAAGTCCGTAGTAGTCGGTGATCGCACCGGCGGACTGGCTCGCCAGGCCGGTGGCACTCAGGGACGGCTTGAGTTCCGCGGCGGGGACGTCCTTGCCTGCGGCGTCCTTGACCAGGGTGAACGGCGTGGGGTCATAGCCGCCCAGCGGCAGCTTGTTGACGTCGCCGGAAGCGGCGGCCACGGCAGCGGGGTCGAACGTGCCGTACACCATGGGCAGCGGCTGGGCCGGCTGCTGCTGGCCCGTGGACAGGTTGTCCCGGTAGGAGCGCTCGTCTACCGGGTCGCGCTGCGTCTGGTCCACGGGGGCGCCATTGGCGGCCTTGTCCGGCAAGCGGTTCACGGTGACCCAGTCACCGGGCACGGCAGTCTTGTCCACGGCACCGTTGGCCGCGGTGTCGCCGTCGGTGTACTTGGGAGCGCCGGCGAAATTGGTGCTCCACTTGGCGGGCGTGTACAGGCCCTGGTTGAAGTTGCCGTTGTTGCCCAGCAGCGACGAGTGGTCCGTGGAACCCGGCCATGACAGCACGAAGGGGTCCTTGGAAACGAACGGCAGGTAATCCTTGCCCAACGACTTGGAAACGGTGCCGACGTCCTTGACCACCTTGCCGGCGTCGTCGATCTCCTCGATCTTGACGTTGTACTTCAGGTCCAGCGACGTGCCGGAGCGCACGATCAGCGGAACGGCCTGCGAGCCGCTGGTGAGCTGGCCGGTGCGCTTGGCCTGCTGATACTGGGTCATCAGGGGGGCCCAGTACTTGAGCTTCACCCCGAGGAAGTCCGGTCCTTCCTTGAGCTGGTCCATGCTGATCCCGCTGGTGAAGAGGCCTTCCAGGTACCGGCCCACGGCGCCGGCGTCACGGGCGTCGGCGGGGGGCGCCTTTTCCAGCGGGGCGAGGAAGTCGCCCGCTGAACCCAGCAGGGCCCGTTCGGCCGCGGGGTCCACTGCCACGACGGATTCGGTGACCTCAGGGGCGAGCGGCAGGGCCACGGAGAGGTTGAAGAGGTTGTGTTCGGAGCCGCCGGCGGGGGCGGGGAACTTGATGCCTGTCTCGCCCGCAGGTGCGGCGATGCGGATGCTGCTGCCGCCCTGCGCCTTTTCCTCGACGAGGCGCGCCTTGCCCAGGGTGCCCTCGGCAGTGGTTTTGAAGAGGGTCTGCTCGGAGTTGCCGTCGGAGCTCACGGCGCTGGCGGTCAGGCGGTACTTCTTTGCAGTGTCGCTGAGTACCGATTCCGCCGCCGGCCACTGGTTCGGGGCGGTGGCACCCGCGGCCTGGTCAGCCGTCGCGGTACCGGCCAGCCCGGCGTTGTAGCCGAGGTAGTCCATGGCGTCGAGCCGGGGTGTTTCAAGGTTCTGGGTCACCCGCGAAACGAGGCTGATCGGGGCCGCCACGGACGTTCCGGAGAGTTTGCGGATGGAGTCCAGCTGGTCGAATCCAATGCCGCCGGCGCCATTGGCGATCTCGGGCTGGAGGAGTGCTCCGGAGGGCGCCTTGGCCTGGACCAGGATGTCGTAAAGCCCCCTCGAATTTTCGTCGATTGTCCGGTTGAGCGCGGCCTGTGACTGGCTTTGGACGACGACCGACAAGCACATGGCTGCGATCAAGATGGCCGCGGTCAACAGCAGCACCCTGCTTCTGATGAACCTCTGGACGGCGTTCATGGAACTCCCTGAAACCTGGATTGCGTGCGCGCACTTCCAACCGCCCGGGCAGACGTGGGCAATGGCGGACGGATGTGCAAAAGGTATTGGCCGGTCTGCCGGCTACGGTCCTGAACCAGGACCCAGCCATTGTAAGCAGACCGGCCAATCATACGTGGCTACGCCGGGGCGTGCCCGCGCGGAGGAGCGGCTACGGCGTTTCGGCCGGTGTGTCGCGTTAGTCTTCCAGGTCCACTTCCCGGACCATTTCAGCGCCGATACCGGCCTTGATGGCGTCCAGCACCTGCTGGGGAACGGAGCTGTCGATGGTCAGCAGGGCGAGTACCTGGCCGCCTTCGTCGGAACGGGCAACCTGCATGCCGGCGATGTTGATGTTGTTCATGCCCAGGATGTGGCCGATGGTGCCGATGACGCCGGGGCGGTCGGTGTAGGCCACCACCACCAGGTGCTCACTGATGGGGATTTCAACTTCGAAGCCGTTGATGCCCACCAGCTTCTCCACCTGCTTGGGGCCGGTCAGGGTGCCGGCCACGGAGATCTGGCTGCCGTCGCTCAGGGCACCGCGGAGCGTCAGGACATTGCGGTACGACTCGGTGTCCGGGGTGGTGATCAGGCGGACGTTGATGCCACGCTGTTCGGCGATGACGGGTGCGTTGACGTAGGACACCTGCTCGGTCACGATGTCGGCGAAGATGCCCTTCAGCGCTGCCAGCTCCAGCACCTTGACGTCGAGGGACGAAATTTCGCCGGCCACTTCGACGTCGAACTGGGTCAGGGAGGCATGGGTCAGCGCGGTGAAGATGCGGCCCAGCTTTTCGATCAGCGGGATGCCCGGGCGGACGTCGGGTGCGATGACGCCGCCGGCAACGTTGACGGCGTCCGGCACCAGTTCGCCGGCGAGGGCCAGGCGGACAGACTTGGCCACGGAGACGCCGGCCTTTTCCTGGGCTTCATCCGTCGAGGCGCCCAGGTGCGGGGTCACCACCACGTTGTCGAGCTTGAAGAACGGCAGGTCGGTGCTGGGTTCCTTGGCAAAGACGTCGACGCCGGCACCGGCGATTTCGCCGTCCTGCAGGGCCGTGAAGAGGGCTTCCTCGTCCACGAGTCCGCCGCGGGCCACGTTGACCACGTAGGCGGTGCTCTTCATCTTCTTGAAGGCGTCTGCGCCGAGCATGCCCACGGTCTCGGGCGTCTTGGGCATGTGGATGGTGATGAAGTCGGACTGGGCAAGGAGTTCGTCCAGCGTAACCAGCTGCACACCAAGCTGCGCTGCGCGGGCGGAGGTGATGTAGGGGTCGTAGGCGAGGATCTTGGTGTCGAAGCCCTTGAGCCGGGCTGCCACGAGGGCACCGATCCGGCCGAGGCCGATGATGCCGATCTTCTTTTCGAAGAGTTCGATACCGGTGTACTTGGAGCGCTTCCACTCGCCGTCCTTGAGGGCGGCGCTGGCCTGCGGAATGTGGCGGGCCAGGCTGAGGATGTGGCCCACGGTCAGTTCGGCCGCGGAAACGATGTTGGACGTTGGGGCGTTGACCACCATGACACCGGCCTGGGTGGCGGCCTTGATGTCGACGTTGTCCAGGCCCACGCCGGCGCGGGCGATGACTTTCAGGTTCTTGGCCGCTGCGATGGCTTCGGCGTCCACCTGGGTGGCGGAGCGGACCAGGATCGCGTCTACGTCACTGATCGCCGAGAGCAGCTGGGAACGGTCGGCGCCGTCAGTCTGGCGGATTTCAAAGTCCGGGCCGAGGGCCTCGACGGTGGCGGGGGAAAGTTCTTCGGCGAGCAGTACTACGGGTTTTGACACGGCTGATCCTCTGCGTTGCAGTCCTGGGGATGGAAACAAGTCTAGGCCGACGGAAAGGCCGGGCTCACATTGTTAAGTGTGAACCCGGCCTCACCGTTGCGGTCCAAGTGGTTGGGCTGGCAGCCTTAGCGGGCTGCGGAGCCTTCCACGTAGTCCACGTCCTGCTGCTGCCAGGAGAACAGGGAGCGCAACTCGCGGCCAACAGCCTCGATGGGGTGCTGCTCTGCCTTGGCGCGCAGCGCCTTGAACTCGACTCCGCCGTTGTCCTGGTCCTCGATGAAGCGCTTGGCGAATGCACCGGACTGGATGTCGGCCAGGACGGCCTTCATGTTTTCCTTCACCTCGGGGGTGATGACGCGCGGGCCGGAGACGTAGTCGCCGTACTCGGCGGTGTCGGAAACGCTCCAGCGCTGCTTGGCGATGCCGCCTTCCCACATGAGGTCAACGATGAGCTTGAGCTCGTGCAGCACCTCGAAGTAGGCGATCTGCGGCTGGTAGCCGGCTTCGGTGAGGGTTTCGAAGCCGTACTGGATCAGCTGGGACACTCCGCCGCAGAGCACGGACTGCTCGCCGAAGAGGTCGGTTTCGGTTTCTTCGGTGAAGGTGGTCTTGATGACGCCCGCACGGGTGCCGCCGATGGCCTTGGCGTAGGACTTGGCCAGTTCCCAGGCGGAACCGGAGGCGTCCTGCTCGACGGCGATGATGTCCGGGATGCCGCGGCCGGCTTCGAACTCGCGGCGGACGGTGTGGCCCGGAGCCTTCGGGGCGATCAGGATGACGTCGACGCCCTCGGGGGCCTGGATGTAACCGAAGCGGATGTTGAAGCCGTGGGCGAAGGCGAGGGCCTTGCCGGGGGTCAGCTTGTCCTTGATGGAATCGTTGTAGATCGCGCGCTGGTGCTGGTCCGGCGCCAGGATCATGATGACGTCGGCCCATTCGGCGGCGTCGGCAACGTTCTTGACCGTGAAGCCGGCGTCTTCGGCCTTGGCGATCGACTTGGAGCCTTCCTTCAGGGCGATAACAACCTCGACGCCGGAATCGCGCAGGTTCAGCGCGTGGGCGTGGCCCTGCGAGCCGTAGCCAACGATGGCAACCTTGCGGCCCTGGATGATGGAAAGGTCGGCGTCGTCGTCGTAGAACATTTCAGTCACTTGCGTAACTCCTCTTGAGTGGTTGTAGATAGTGGTCTTGCGGTGCTGCGGTTACGGGCGTCAGGTCCCGCCCGGGCTGGTGCCTAGGCGGAACGGAGGGCCCGGTCACTCATGGAGCGGGATCCCCGTCCAACGGCCAGGGTGCCGGACTGCACGATTTCGCGGATGCCGAAGGGCTCCAGCACTGAAAGCAGGGCTGTGAGCTTTTCCGGATGGCCGGTGGCCTCAATGACGACCGAGTCGGTGGAGACGTCCACCACTGAGGCACGGAACAGGTCTGCGGCCTGGGTTACCTGCAGGCGTGTTGCGGCATCCGCACGTACCTTGACCAGGATGTGGTCGCGCTGTACGGAAGATTCTGGGGTCAGCTCAACGATCTTGATCACGTTGATCAGTTTGTTGAGCTGCTTGGTGACCTGCTCGATGAGGTCGCCGTCGGCATCGACCACCACCGTCATCCGGGACACGCCCGGTACTTCGGTGGGGCCGACGGCCAGGGAGTTGATGTTGAAGGCGCGGCGCGCGAAGAGGCTGGCCACGCGGGTCAGGACCCCGGGCTTGTCCTCAACCAGGACGGAAAGTGTGTGGCGGCTCATGCTCAGTCTTCCTCTTCCCATTCCGGGGTCATGTTTCGGGCGACCTGGATCTGGTCATTGCTCACTCCGGAGGGCACCATCGGCCACACCATGGAGTTGGGGCTCACCACGAAGTCGATGACCACGGGGCGGTCGTTGATCTCGAGTGCCTTCTGGATGGTGGCGTCGATGTCCTCTTCGCGTTCGCAGCGGAACGAGGCACAGCCGTAGGCCTCACCCAGCTTGACGAAGTCCGGGATGCGGACGGTGTCATGGCCGGTGTTGAGGTCGGTGTTGGAGTAGCGGCCCTCGTAGAACAGGGTCTGCCACTGCCGCACCATGCCCAGCGAGGAGTTGTTGATGACGGCAACCTTGATGGGGATGTTGTTGATGGCGCAGGTGGCCAGTTCCTGGTTGGTCATCTGGAAGCAGCCGTCGCCGTCGATGGCCCAGACCACCCGGTCAGGTTCGCCCACCTTGGCGCCCATGGCTGCGGGAACGGCGTAGCCCATGGTGCCGGCGCCGCCGGAGTTCAGCCAGGCGTGCGGGCGCTCGTACTTGATGAACTGGGCAGCCCACATCTGGTGCTGGCCCACCCCGGCGACGTAAACGCCTTCGGGCCCGGTCAGGGCGCCAATCCGCTGGATGACCTTCTGCGGGGCGATGAGACCGTCGTCCGGTTCCGTCCAGCCCAGCGGGTAGGTTTCCTTGAGATTGTTCAGGAAGGCCCACCAGGTGGTCAGGTCCGGCACCCCCGAGGCCTCGAACTGGCTGCGCACGGCCTCGGTCAGCTCAGGGATGATCTCCTTGACGGATCCCACGATGGGCACATCGGCGGCGCGGTTTTTGGAGATCTCAGCAGGATCGATGTCCGCGTGGATGACCTTGGCATTGGGTGCGAAGGTCTTCAGCACGCCGGTGACGCGGTCATCGAAGCGGGCGCCGAGCGTAATCAGCAGGTCGGACTGCTGAAGCGCGGTCACAGCCGAGACCGTCCCGTGCATGCCGGGCATGCCCATGTGCTGGGGGTGGGAGTCAGGGAAGGCACCCTTGGCCATCAGCGTTGTCACAACGGGGGCACCCGTGGCTTCGGCCAGGGCGAGCAGCTCCGCGGAGGCGTGCGCCTTAACCACGCCGCCACCGACGTACAGGACCGGCTTGGACGCAGCGGCGATGAGTTTCGCCGCCTCGCGCACCTGCTTGTTGTGCCCCCGGGTTACGGGACGGTAGCCGGGCAGGTCGATCTTTGGCGGCCAGGAGAACGTCATCTGGCCGACCTGGGCGTCTTTGGCAACGTCAACCAGGACGGGGCCGGGCCGGCCGGTGGAGGCGAGGTGGAAGGCCTCGGCCATGACGTGCGGGATGTCGTTGGGGTCTGTCACCAGGAACGAGTGCTTGGTGATGGGCATGGTGATGCCCACGATGTCCGCTTCCTGGAAGGCATCGGTGCCGATGACGCCGCTGGCGACCTGGCCGGTGATGGCCACCAGGGGCACGGAGTCCATGTGGGCGTCCATGATGGCGGTAACGAGGTTGGTGGCGCCGGGGCCCGAGGTGGCGATGCAGACGCCAACCCGCCCGGTGACCATGGCGTAGCCTTGCGCGGCGTGGCCGGCTCCCTGTTCGTGACGGACCAGCACGTGGTTCATGGTGGAGGCCATCAAGGGGTCGTAGGTGGGCAGGATCGCGCCACCTGGCAAACCGAAAATGTCGTCGACGCCGAGTTCTTCGAGCGAGCGGACGATTGCTTGCGAGCCGGTCATCACCGTCGGGGGTACGACGTTGTTCGGCCCAAGGACAGGAGAGACGGCAGCAAGGTCGGCGACGACGGCGGCATGTTCAGCCGTCCGGTCGGCGCGTTCCGGAGCCTTGGCGGCTCCAGCGGACTTGGTGGCCATCAGCGAGGGGCTGATGGGCGATCCTTTGCTCATCGGACTCTTCCTTGTGGATCTTCTCTGGTGTTGGAATGTGGCTGGAAAGGCAGGAAATAAAAAAACCCCTCAGCCTGGTGGCTCTGTGAGGGGTTCGCGCGTGACGGTTCGTTACCAGTGGAGGCTAATGTGCCACGCGCTTGGTAAGGACGACGACGATGCCGGTAACGAAGGTCATGCGTTCAGTTTTCCCTCTGGTGTGATGGGTGTCAACGAGCGACAACCCTATCTCACCATGTGGACCCCATTGTCCACCGGATGACCCTACCCCAAACTTCCGGCGCGGGCGCCGTCAGCCCGGGCCCCTCGGGTCAACCTTATTAAGCCCTGCCGCCTCCGGCGGGCATGTCCCGGGAGCCGGAACGCCTGTGCGGTAGGGCTTGCTAGCCGGTGTAGGCGCCTTGGCTGGCGCTGTGGACCAGCTTGGCGTACTTGGCGAGCACTCCCTTGGTGTAGCGGGCCGGGAGCGGCTCCCAGCCCACCTTGCGGGCCTCAAGTTCCGCCCCGTCCACCAGCAGGTCGAAGGTGCGCGCCGCGATGTCCACCCGTATCCGGTCGCCGTCCTTCACGAAGGCGATGGGGCCGCCGTCGACCGCTTCCGGTGCCACGTGGCCGATGCACAGGCCGGTGGTGCCGCCGGAGAAGCGGCCGTCAGTGAGGAGCAGGACATCCTTGCCAAGTCCCGCACCCTTGATGGCGCCGGTGATGGCGAGCATCTCGCGCATGCCCGGTCCACCCTTGGGACCTTCATAGCGGATGACGACGACGTCACCGGCCTTGATCTCCCCCTTGTCCAGGGCGTCCAGGGCGCCCTGCTCCCGCTCGAAGACCCGGGCGGTGCCTTCGAAGACGTCGGCGTCGAAGCCGGCACTCTTCACGACGGCGCCTTCCGGGGCCATCGAGCCGTGCAGGATGGTGATGCCGCCGGTCTTGTGGATCGGGTTGTCCAGGGCGCGCAGGATCTTGCCGTCAACGTCCGGCGGATTGATCGCCGCAAGGTTCTCCGCGACGGTCTTGCCCGTGACGGTGAGGCAGTCGCCGTGCAACAGGCCGGCGTCGAGCAGTGCCTTCATGATGACCGGCACGCCGCCGATCCTGTCGACGTCGGTCATGACGTAGCGGCCGAACGGCTTGAGGTCGCCCAGGTGCGGGATCTTGTCGCCGATGCGGTTGAAGTCGTCCAGGGTCAGCTCCACCTCGGCTTCGCGGGCAATCGCCAGCAGGTGCAGGACGGCGTTGGTGGAGCCGCCAAACGCCATGGTGACGGCGATGGCGTTCTCGAAGGCCTCCTTGGTCATGATGTCGCGCGCAGTGATGCCCTTTCGCAGCAGGTTCACCACCGCTTCACCAGACTTGCGGGCGAATTCATCACGACGGCGGTCTGCCGAGGGCGGTGCGGCGGATCCGGGGAGTGACATGCCCAGGGCCTCGCCAATGCAGGCCATGGTGTTGGCCGTGTACATGCCGCCGCAGGCACCTTCACCCGGACAGATGGCCTTTTCAATGCGGGTGAGGTCCTCCATGCTCATCTTGCCGGCAGCGCAGGCGCCCACCGCTTCGAAAGCATCAATGAGGGTGACTTCCTTTTCGGAGCCGTCCTCGAGCTTGACCCAGCCGGGCATGATGGACCCCGCGTAGAGGAAGACGCTGGCAAGGTCCAGCCGGGCGGCGGCCATAAGCATGCCCGGCAGGGATTTGTCGCAGCCGGCCAGCAGGACGGAGCCATCAATCCGCTCGGCCTGCATGACAGTCTCAACGGAGTCGGCAATGACTTCGCGGGAGACCAGGGAGAAGTGCATTCCCTCGTGTCCCATGGAAATGCCGTCCGAGACCGAGATGGTGCCGAACTGCATGGGGAACCCGCCACCTGCGTGGACGCCTTCCTTGGCGCCCTGCGCGAGGCGGTTCAGGGAGAGGTTGCAGGGGGTGATCTCGTTCCATGAACTCGCCACGCCAATCTGCGGTTTGGCAAAGTCGTCATCGCCCATGCCGACGGCCCGGAACATGCCGCGCGCGGGCGCCGCATGGATTCCATCGGTGACGACGCGGCTGCGGGGCTTGATATCAGGCGTGTTCTCGGTTGCGGTCTGGGCGTCACTCATAGGGGAAAGTCTAGGGCTCACGCCGTGACCGGACGACCGTAAATTCCGGTACCCGGTGAAATAGCGGCAAAACCCAGCCAAATAGTGGACTGGCGTCTCATATTCTGAGACGCCCGGGGACGCCGGGCAGGCTCTTACCGCTCCGCGCCCACGGCCCGGGCCTCCGCGTTCCGCCTGCTGCATCTCTGGACAGCAGTGGCCGGCCGACGTAGCGTCGGGACAGGACACCCCCGCCGCCCGGATCGAGAGGCCTGCCATGGACATTCTTTTCTGGATCATCCTCATCATCGTCATCGCGGCAGTCATTTGGTGGCTGCTGAACCGCAACAAATCGGCCAACGCGCCGGGCGCATCCGGCACGAGGTCGGATGGCGCGCTGGAGGGAGGCAGCGCCGCAGCATCGGCTGACGCTGCCGCGACCACCGGCATACCCACGGCAGCCGGCTTCGGCCGGGCCGCCGAACCGGCCGCCCCGGCAACGGCAGAGGAGTCGGCGGACTCATCGGCGTCACCACGGGCGACGCCCCCAACTGCCGAGGCACTCGACACCCCGGGCCGGGACTCTTCCGGTGCCGGCGATGGCACGGACTTTTCCGGTGCCGGCGATGAGCGCCGGCTGCAGGACGAAGCCGAATGGGAAACCCAATGGTCCGAGGCTGGGCCGTCCGGGTCACGGCCCGCACCGGCCACCGCCGGCCCTGCACCGGCAACGGCCGCAGCACCGGTGGCAGCCGCGCCCGCGGCCGGGGCTGCACCAGGGGAAACAGACACGGCGCAGCCGGGATCCGTGGAGCACGGCTCCCCCGCGCCCGTCCACGCCCTCCACCATGACGAATACACGGCACCCCACGCCCCGACGCTGCCCGGCGCCGAGACCGCCGCGGTGGAGGAAACGGCAGCGGCAGAAACGATTGACCGCGCAGAGTCCTCCGCCCTGGTTGAGGAGGCGGGAGCGCAGTATCAGGAATTGGCCCCGCTGCAAAGTGAAGCGGCAGGAGAACCGACCGGACACCTCGCCGCCGACGAACCCTACGGGGCAGGCTCGGCCTCGCCCGCTGCCGATGGAAGCGGGCCGGCGGACTACAGCGTCAAGGCAGACGCCGCTGCGATGGTCTACTACGAAGAAGGACATCCCGACTATGAGCAGACCCGGGCGGAAGTCTGGTTTGAGTCTGCAGCGCACGCCGAGGCCGCCGGTTTCCGCGCTCCGCGCCGCAAGCGGCTCCAGCAGGAGGACGGGCCGCTTTAAGGCGCCGCGCCACTGCTGGACGCTGTTCCTGGCGTTCCTGCTGGCGGCGTGCACCGGCGCGCCCCTAGCCCCAACGCCTGGCAGCAGCGCCGGCACCACGACGGAACCGTCCGTCTCCATACCCGCGGTGCAGGAGAAACTGGAGCTGCAGCTGAATGTCCCGTGGGCGGCGGTCTTCCTTCCGGACGGCACGGCCGTCATCTCCGAGCGTGGAACGGCGTTGTTGAAGGCAGTCCGCAATGGACAAGCCACCACCGTGGGGAAAGTCCCAGGCGTAGTGCCCGGTGGCGAAGGAGGCCTGCTGGGCCTGGCTCTGTCTCCGCATTTTGACGTTGACCACTACCTCTACGCCTATGTGACAGGCCAGGAGGACAACCGGGTGGTCAGGCTGACCCTCGAAAGAGACGCTACCGGGACGCTGGTCCCCGGGCCGCCGCACACCGTCTTTGTTGGCATACCGAAGGCCACGACGCACAACGGCGGGAGGATCCGGTTTGGTCCGGACGGCTTTCTCTATGTGGGCACCGGCGATGCCCAGCGCCAGGAACAGCCCCAGGACCCGAACGCTTTGGGCGGCAAGATCCTGCGGCTTGCCGAGGACGGCAGTCCCGCGCCCGGGAACCCGTTCGGCAATGCCGTCTACAGCCTTGGACACCGGAATGTCCAGGGATTGGCCTGGGACAGCAACGGCCGGCTGTGGGCCACCGAATTCGGCCCCGACGTCAATGACGAGCTCAACCTGATCCTTCCCGGCGCCAACTACGGCTGGCCCGAAGTGACAGGCGCCCCGCACCGGCCGGAATTCCAGGATGCAAAGGTCGTATGGCCGGCCACCAGCGAATCGTCGCCCAGCGGCCTGGAAATAGCCGGCGGCACCGCCTACATGGGAGCGCTTCGCGGGGAGAGGCTGTGGGCAGTCGTCCTCCATGGAACGGAGGCAGGGAACCCTGTGGCCTATTTCACAGGGATGTACGGGCGGATCAGGGATGTGATCCAGACCCCGGAGGGCGGATTGTGGCTGCTGACCAACAACGAAAACCCTGATTTCGTGCTGGTTTTGAGACTGCGGCAGTGACGGGGACACCTCCCCCCGCGCCGATTTCACTTGCATCAAAAGTTCGTGTAGAGTTTCATGTCGTTGCGGAGATCAACGGGAAAGAAAAAGCCCGAAAGATTGAAGCAAAGAAGATGCACCTCTAGCTCAATTGGCAGAGCAATTGACTCTTAATCAATGGGTTCCGGGTTCAAGTCCCGGGGGGTGCACCACTGGGAAAACAGCCTCCGGCTCGCGGTAACGCAAGCCGGGGGCTGTTTTGTTTTGCCGGCTGAATTTATCGACTGCGACGGCAATGGCCCAGCAATGGACGGAGCGGCGGGAACGTGCGACGGCAGGCGGGCCGCCGGGCACAAAAAAGCGTGGCCCCGGCAATCACTTGACGGGGCCACGCTTTAAGGCCGAGGGAAAATGCCGGTTACTTGGCCGAGTCCACCAGGGCCGAGGCGTCGCTGGGTGTTGTGGCGAACTGGCTGGCGAGTTCGCGGACCACAGCTTTGAGTTCCTGGCGCAGGACCTCGGGGTCGATCGATGCGGATGCCAATACGGAGCGCTCCATCTCCACTGCCTGGGCCACAGCTTCCTTACCCCGCTCGGTCAACGACACCACGTGGCTCCTGCGGTCCGAGGTGCTGCGCACCCGGGCAATATGGCCATGGGACTCAAGCCGGCTGAGCGTCTTGCCCATGGTCTGGGCCTGGACGCGGACGTACTGGGCGAGCTGGGCCTGGGTCATGGGACCTTGGGCGGCCAGCACTTCGATGGCGATGACACCGGCATGGGTTAGTCCGATGGCGCCAAGTTTTTCGTTCCAGGAATGTTCAACGAGGCGCGCAGCAGTGGACAGGAGGCGCCCCGTGGGCCAGTGATCCATATCAGGCATAGCAGCAAGTATAGCCAAGTGCCGATTAGCACTCGCCCCACCTGCTTACTAGGCTGTTGTGTCCGGCCCGCAACAAGGAGAAAAACAATGGCTGAAAGACTCGTCACCGGCGACAAAGCACCCGCGTTCACCTTGCAGGATTCAAGCGGCAAGGAGGTCAGCCTGGCCCCGGCATCCGGCCGCTCCACCATTGTCTACTTCTACCCGGCAGCGTCCACACCCGGCTGCACCAAGGAAGCCTGCGACTTCCGCGACAGCCTTGCCTCCCTGCAGGCGTCCGGATACGACGTCCTGGGCATTTCGCCGGACCCCGTGGAAAAGCTGGCAAAATTTGCCGCGAATGAAGCCCTGACATTCCCCCTGCTCTCGGATGAGGACCATGCAGTAGCCGAGGCTTATGGTGCTTGGGGCGAAAAAAAGAACTACGGAAAGACGTACCAGGGCCTGATCCGCTCCACCATCGTGGTGGATCCCGACGGCGCCGTGTCCCTGGCCCAGTACAACGTCAGGGCAACCGGCCACGTGGCCAAGCTGCGGCGGGACCTCAACCTGGACGCCTGACCGCGCCGTCGCGCCGGCCGGAACACCCGGCCGGCGCGACGCTACAATGGACACTGGCATCCCGCCGTCGAACGCTGTGCGTTCATGGCAGGAAGCCTGCGCGCGAGTGGTGAAATTGGCAGACACGCAGGATTTAGGTTCCTGTGCCTTCGGGCGTGGGGGTTCAAGTCCCCCCTTGCGCACATAGCGGATCCCCCGGCTTCGGCCGGGGGATCCTTTGCTTTAAGCCGCGCCCTCCCCTGCCGGTTCATGCCCCGAATCGAAAAACTCCAAAGATCCACCCATCCGCTTCCGCCCACCGGCCGAATAGCCATTGAGACACCAGCCAAGGGCAGGTGCTTACCCCCAAGTCAGACTGCAAGCCGCGGACACAATTCCAGGGCAGCAGGCGAAACGATCCAAGGAGAACTGAAATGCAGACCTTCAAGCGCACCACTTTCACCGTCGCAGGCGTTGCAGCGGCCGCTCTGCTCAGCCTCACCGCATGTGGCGGTTCAGGCAGCACGTCCGGGTCCTCGGCATCTTCGGCGCCGATGTCCTCCGCCCCCAGCTCCAGCATGGCCTCACCGTCCGCCAGCGCATCGGCAAAATCCTCCGCAAGCAGCGTGGACCCGGCAGCAAACCTGGTCGGCCCCGGCTGCGCCGCCTACGCCCAGCAGGTTCCCACCGGCGCAGGCTCGGTAGCGGGCATGGCCCTGGACCCGGTGGCCGTCGCGGCTTCCAACAACCCCATCCTCACCACGCTCACCGCGTCGGTTTCCGGCAAGCTCAACCCCAAGGTCAACCTGGTTGACACCCTCAACGGCGGCGAATTCACCGTCTTCGCACCGGTGGATGACGCCTTCAAGAAGATTGACGCCGCCACCATCGACACCCTCAAGACGGACGATGCCCTGTTGAGCAAGATCCTGACCTACCACGTTGTTCCCGGCCAGATCACCCCTGACAAGATCGCCGGCACGCACGCCACCGTCGAAGGCGGCTCCGTCACCGTGACCGGCAGCGGCAACAACCTCAAGGTGGACAACGCCAACGTCATCTGCGGCGGCGTCAAGACCAAGAACGCCACGGTCTACCTGATCGACTCCGTGCTGATGCCCAAGTAGCCGACCCAGGCAACAGGCGTTCTTCGACCAAGCCGGGTTCCGCTGGTTTTCCAGGGGCCCGGCATTGGCGTGTCCGCCTCCAGGCAACGTTCAAGTCCTGTCCACTAGACTGGGTCCCGGCCCGCAAGCGGCGGAGCCGGCAGGATCCAGAGGTGATAAACGAGTGCCCAGCAGTACATCGCGGCGGACTGCCATCAAGGCCGGCGCCGTCCTCATGGCGCTGGGCGTGACATCATGCACAGGCGCACCGTCGCCCTCTCCCGCGCCCGGCCAGAACAACTCCACACCGGCGGATCCGGCAGCAACGTTCAGCTTCGGTACGGCCGCCCAGCCATTGGGCCTTGACCCGGCGTTGTCCAACGACGTCGAATCCCAGCGGATCACGCGGCAAATCATGGAAGGCCTCGTGGGCGTGGACCAGACCACGGGCAAGCCCACACCACTGCTGGCCACCGAATGGAACGAATCCAACGAGGGCCGCACCTACACCTTTAAACTCCGGACCGGCGTCACCTTCCAGGATGGCACCCCGTTCAACGCCGACGCAGTCTGCACCAACTTCAACCGCTGGTTTGCCTTTCCCGCTGAACTGCGGAAGCAGGCACCCGGAAGCTCCTTCAAGGGCGTCTTCAAGGCGCACTCGGACGAAGCAAGCCTCTCAATCTTCAAGAGCTGCACCGCGGTGGCAGCGGACACCGTGCAGATCGACCTCACCCAGCGCTTCACCGCGTTCCTCCAGGCGTTGACCCTGCCCGCCTTCGCCATCGCCTCCCCCGCAGCCCTCGCCGCCGGCAAGGCCGACGTGCTGGACCAAAACCGTGGCGGCCAGGCCTTGTCCGTTTTCGCCACCAACCCGGTGGGCACGGGCCCCTTCTCGTTCGCCGCGTGGGGCAGCGACAGTGTCACCCTCGCCAGCAACAAGACCTACTGGGGCGACCGCGGCCAGATCGCCACCATCAATTTCCTGGCCTACAACTACCCGCAAACCCGCCTCCAGGCCCTCCTGGACGGCAAGATCGACGGCTACGACGCCGTGACGGTGGGGAATTTCGACCAGCTGGTCAAGCGCGGCAAGCAGATCGTCCAGCGCGACCCCTTCTCCGTGATGTACGTGGGCATGAACCAGGACGTCCCGGTGCTCCAGAACCAGAAGATCCGGCAGGCGGTGGAGCTCGCGATCGACAAGGAAACCCTGATCCGGAAGTTCTTCATCGACAACACCGCCAAAGCCACGCAGTTCGTCCCGCCCAAGATCAGCGGCTTCAACAACGATGCCCCGGAGCTGGGACATGATCCGGAGAAGGCCAAGAGCTACCTCAAGGACGCCGGTTACGCCGGTGAGGAATTGAAGTTCTACTATCCCCTGAACGTCACCCGCCCCTACCTTCCTACCCCCGAGAAGGTCTACGCCGAGCTCAGCCGCCAGCTCACGGCCGTCGGCTTCAATATCCGGCCCGTCCCGGTCGACTGGTCAGACGGCTACCTCCAGAAGGTCCAGTCCCCCGGCGACCACGCACTGCACATCCTCGGCTGGAACGGCTCCTACTCGGACGCAGACAACTTCGTCGGCCCGCTGTTCGGCGAGAAGAACGGCGAATTCGGGTACCAGGATCCGCAGGTCTTCTCGAAGATCAACAGGGCCCGCGGCCTGCCGGACGGCAAGGAGCGTGATGACTTGTATCACACCATCAACTCCCAGATCGCGGCGACCGTGCCGGCCGTTCCCATCGCCTTCCCCATCTCTGCCCTTGCCCTTTCAGACCGGGTCCTGAGCTACCCGGCGTCGCCGGTCTTAAATGAAGTTTTTACGAAGGTCCAACTAAAGCCTTGACGGGCCGGTCCAATTTCAGTATGTCGGCTGCGCGGGGATATTCTGTGACAGCCAGAGCCGCTGCAATCGGAGACTGATCGTGACCTTCATTTCCAAGACCCCACATGCCGACGTTGTCCTGATAGGCGGCGGCATCATGAGCGCAACGCTGGGGGCATTCCTCAAGCAGCTGGAGCCGGACTGGACCATCTCCTTGTTCGAACGGCTGGACCAGCCGGGGCTCGAAAGCTCAGATCCCTGGAACAACGCGGGAACGGGCCACGCGGCCCTCTGCGAACTGAACTACTCCCCCGCAGCCAAAGACGGCTCGGTCAGCCCCAACAAGGCGCTGCTCATCAATGAACAGTTCCAGCTTTCCCGCCAGTTCTGGTCCCATCTGGTGGACAACAGCCTGATCGGTTCCCCCAAGGGCTTCATCAACACCGTCCCGCACATGAGCTTCGTGATCGGCGAGGACCACACCCGGTTCCTGAAGACGCGGTACGAGGCCCTGAAGCCGCACACCCTGTTCCGGTCCATGGAATACTCCGAGGACCACGCACAGATCGCCAAGTGGGCGCCGCTGATCGTCAAGGGCCGCGACCCCCAGCAGCGCGTCGCCGCCACCCGGGCCGCCGAGGGAACCGACGTCGACTTCGGGGCACTGACCCGTGAGCTCACCGGCTACCTGGGGAACAACGGCGTCGAAATCAACTACGGCCACGACGTCACCGGCATCTCCCGCGCGTCCGACGGCGGCTGGGACCTGACGCTGAAGCACCCGCGTTCAGGGGAGCACGGCAAGATCCACGCCAAGTTCGTCTTCGTCGGCGCCGGCGGCGGCGCTCTGCATCTGCTCCAGGCTTCCGGCATCCCCGAAAGCAAGGGGTACGGCGGATTCCCCGTCTCCGGGCAGTTCTTCCGCTGCACGGACGAGACGATTGCCGCCCAGCACAGCGCCAAGGTGTACGGCCAGGCCTCCGTCGGCGCCCCGCCCATGTCCGTACCGCACCTGGATACCCGCTACGTCAACGGCAAGCGCTCGCTCCTGTTCGGACCGTACGCAGGCTTCTCCACGAACTTCCTCAAGAACGGCTCCTACCTGGACCTGCCGCTGTCCATCCGGCCCAGCAACATCATCCCGATGCTCGCCGTGGCCAAGGACAACATGGACCTCACGGCATACCTGGTCAAGGAAGTGGCCAAGCGGCACGACCAGAAGGTCGGGGCACTGCGCGAGTACTACCCCGAGGCAAACGGCGGAGACTGGGAACTTATCACCGCCGGCCAGCGTGTGCAGATCATCAAGAAAGATCCGCAAAAGGGCGGCATCCTTCAGTTCGGAACCGAAGTGATCGCCGGCCGCGACGGCTCCATCGGCGCGCTCCTGGGCGCGTCGCCCGGAGCCTCCACCGCTGTCCCCATCATGATTGAACTGCTGCAGAAGACGTTCCCCAGGGACTTCAAGGGCTGGCAGTCCAAGCTCAAGGACATGATGCCCGGTTACGGGGTCAAGCTGGATGAAAATCCCGACCTGGCCGCGGAGCTGGAACGGTCCACGGCCAAGTCCCTCCAGCTGGAGAGCGTTTCCGCCAGCCATTGACCCTTCCGGGGCCAGCGGCTGGCACCCAGGGCATGTACCAGTCACTCGACCCCCAGGAGGGCACCCATGTTCCGGCTGGCGCACCTTTCCCTTGCCAACAGGGCCCTGATCGCGCTGATCACCGTCTTCGCCTCGGTGTTCGGCGTGATCACCATGTCCTCGCTGAAGCAGGAGCTCATCCCATCCATTGAGTTCCCGCAGATCACCGTGCTCAGTGCCATGCCCGGCGCCTCGCCCGAAGTGGTGGACAAGCAGGTCAGCGGTCCGCTGGAGAAGGCGCTGAACGGCGTGGAGGGGCTGGAATCCACCTCCTCCACGTCGCGCACCGGCGTCTCGCAGATCACCATGGTGTTCACCTATGGTTCTAACCTGGACCGGGCCCGGAACCAGATTGACCGAGCGATCTCCAATGCCAAGCGCACCCTCCCCAGCGACGTCCAGCCGCAGGCCATCGCCGGAAGCATCAGCGATTTCCCCATTGTTTTCCTGGCGGTCTCGTCGGACAAGCCGCTGAGCGAATTGAACGCCGACCTCCAGCGCCTCACCGTGCCCCGGCTGCAGAAGATCGACGGCGTCCGCAGCGCCGACGTTACCGGAGGGGCGTCGCAGCACATCGAAATCCTGCCCAGGGCCGATGCCGTTGCAGCCGCAGGCACAAGCCTTACGGCCATCCGCGATGCCCTGTCCAACAACGGGGCGCTGGTTCCGGCCGGAACGCTCCAGGACCAGGGAAAGACCCTTTCGCTGCAGATCGGCAGCCCCGTCGATTCCCTCGACGCCATCAAGGCCCTGCCGCTGGCCGGCGCCAAGAACGCGGCCACCATCGGTTCCGTTGCCGACGTCGCGCTCAAGGACGACGAACGCACCTCCATCACCCGCACCAACGGGGTTGAGACCCTGGCCGTTTCAGTCACCAAGAAACCCGAGGGCGACACCGTGGGGATTTCCCATGCGGTGCGGGATTCCCTGCAGGCTCTGCAGGCGGAACTGGGCTCAAACGCAAAGTTCACCCCCGTCTTCGACCAGGCCCCGTTTATCGAAAAGTCCATCAAGGACCTCACCACCGAAGGCCTGTTGGGGCTGGGATTCGCGGTCGCGGTCATCCTGCTCTTCCTGATGTCGGCCCGGTCCACCCTGGTCACCGCCGTGTCCATCCCGCTGTCGCTGCTCATCACGTTCATCGGCTTGTCGGGCACCGGCTATTCGCTGAACATCCTGACGCTTGGCGCGCTCACCATCGCAATCGGCCGCGTGGTGGACGATTCCATCGTGGTCATCGAAAACATCAAGCGGCACCTGAGCTACGGCGAGGAAAAGTCCGCGGCCATCCTCACCGCCATCAGGGAGGTGGCAGGGGCCATCACTGCATCCACCCTGACCACCGTGGCGGTCTTCCTGCCGATCGCTTTCGTGGGTGAACTGGCCGGCGAGCTCTTCCGGCCGTTCGCGCTGACGGTCACCATGGCGCTGCTCGCCTCGCTCCTGGTCTCACTTACCATCGTCCCGGTTCTCGCCTACTGGTTCCTCAAGAACCCCGCAGGCGCGCCCGGCGGAGTTCCCGCCGGGTCCCCGGAGGCCCGCAGGATGGCCGACGAAGCAAAGGCAAAGGCCCACGACGCCGAGCAGCGCAGCCGGCTGCAGCGCGGGTACCTGCCCATCCTCCGGTCCACCCAGAAGCATCCGGTCATCACCCTGGTGGCCGCCGTCCTGGTGCTCGGCGCCACCGGCGCCATGACGCCGCTGCTGGCAACCAACCTGCTGGGGAATTCGGGACAGAACAGCCTGACCGTGCGCCAGGCGCTGCCGGCCGGGACCAGCCTGGCAGACACCAGCGCCGCCGCCATCCGCCTCGAGGAGGTCCTGCGCGGCATCGACGGCATCAAGGACGTCCAGGTGACGTCGGGCAACGCCCAGGCCGGCTTCGCGGCACTCACCTCCAGCGGATCCTCAAATTCGACCTTCACGGTGGTCACGGATGAAAAGGCCAACCAGGAACGGCTCCAGGACGCTGTCCGGTCCGAGCTGGCCAAGGTGCCTGATTCCGGCAAGATCTCCGTGGGCACCCAGCAGGGCGGCTTCGGCACCTCGTCCACGGTGGACATCACCCTGAAGGCCGCTACCAGCGCCGACCTCCAAGCCGCCAGCGACACCATGGTTGCGGCCATGTCCGGTGTTCCCGGCACCAGCGAGGTGGCCAGCAACCTGGCCGCCAGCAATCCCGTAGTGCAGGTCAAGGTGGACCGGGCCAAAGCAGTGGCCGCCGGACTGAATGAGGAACAGGTGGCCGGGGTCCTGGCTTCCACCATCAGCCCCATCCCTGCCGGGACGGTCCGCATCGACACCAACGACTACCCGGTCCGCATCGGCCAGGGCACCAAATTCACCAGCATCGACGCGGTACGCAACATCCCGTTGCCGGCCGGCGGCCGTCCTGTGACGCTGGGCAGTATCGCCTCCGTGGAGCAGGTGGATGTCCCCGTCTCCATTACGGCCAGCAATGGCGAGCGGACTGCCAAGGTGTCGATCACGCCGTCGGGCTCCAACCTGGGCGCGGTGAACACCGAAGTCCAAAAGCGCCTGGCGGATGTGCAGCTGCCGGCGGGCGTCACGGCCGAAATCGGCGGCGCCACCACCCAGCAGGCGGACTCCTTCCGGCAGCTGGGCCTGGCCCTCCTGGCTGCCATTGCCATCGTCTACGTGATCATGGTGGCCACGTTCAAATCCCTCATCCAGCCGCTGATCCTCCTGGTCTCCGTCCCGTTCGCGGCCACCGGGGCCGTGGCGCTCCTGCTGCTGACCGGGGTTCCGCTGGGCCTGCCGTCGCTGATCGGCATGCTGATGCTGGTGGGCATCGTGGTCACCAACGCGATTGTGCTGATCGACCTCATCAACCAGTACCGGCAGCCGCGGGATGGCAAGCCTGGAATGAATGTGGCGGACGCGATCACCAACGGCGCCCGGCAGCGCCTGCGGCCCATTCTCATGACGGCGCTGGCCACGGTCTTCGCGCTGACCCCCATGGCCCTTGGCCTCACCGGCGGCGGCGGCTTCATCTCCCAGCCGCTGGCTGTGGTGGTGATCGGCGGCCTGGTGTCCTCCACGGCGCTGACCCTGATCCTGGTCCCCGTGCTGTACCGGCTGGTGGAGGGTCGCCGGGAGAAGAAGGCCCTGCTTCGGGATCTGCAGGCCCGTCCGGCGTTCGGGCGTCCGACGTCGACGCCGAGTTCAGGGATTGGACCACCGGTCAGATTCCCAAAGTCAGCGGCCGGCGCGCGGCCCCCGGCGGCGCTGAATAGGCTCCGTAATGCCCGCAATGCCCGTTCCGCCTCGGCGGTGCGGGCATCGCTGTGTTCCGGGGCTGTCCGGGCCTTCCGTAGCTATGGGAATATTCCGTCCAGCCAGGCGTTACAGCAGGCGATAGATGCAAATGCATCTACTTTGGTTTACACTTAAACCAAGCCAGCAAGTCCAGGAACGGAAAGGCACATCATGCAGATCGGTGTTTTCAGCGTCAGCGACATCACCACGGACCCCACCACGGGCCGTACCCCCACCGAGCACGAACGCATCAAGGCCTCGGTGGCCATCGCCAAGAAGGTCGAGGAAATCGGCATGGATGTCTACGCCCTGGGCGAGCACCACAACCGGCCCTTCTTCTCCTCCTCCCCCACCACCACGCTGGCCTACATCGCAGCGCAGACCGAGCGCATCATCCTCTCGACGGCCACCACGCTGATCACCACGAACGACCCCGTGAAAATCGCCGAGGACTTCGCAATGCTCCAGCACCTGTCTGACGGACGCGTGGACCTGGTCCTGGGCCGCGGCAACACCGCCCCGGTGTATCCCTGGTTCGGCAAGAACATCCAGGACGGCGTGGAGCTGGCCATCGAAAACTACAGCCTGCTGCGCAAGCTCTGGGACGAGGACACCGTGAACTGGTCCGGCAAGTTCCGCACCCCGCTGCAGAACTTCACGTCCACGCCGCGGCCGCTTGACGGCGTGGCCCCCTTCGTGTGGCACGGTTCCATCCGCACGCCGCAGATCGCCGAGGTGGCCGCGTACTTCGGCGACGGCTTCTTCGCCAACAACATCTTCTGGCCCAAGGAGCACTACCAGCAGCTGATCAGCCTCTACCGCGAGCGGTACGAGCACTACGGCCACGGCACTGCGGACCAGGCGATCGTTGGCCTGGGCGGCCAGTTCTTCATGCGGAAGAACTCCCAGGACGCGGTAAAGGAATTCCGCCCGTACTTCGACAACGCCCCCGTGTACGGGCACGGTCCATCCCTGGAGGACTTCACCTCGCAGACGCCGCTGACGGTGGGCAGCCCGCAGGAGGTCATCGAGAAGACCCTGACCTTCCGCGAATACTTTGGCGACTACCAGCGCCAGCTGTTCCTGATCGACCACGCGGGACTGCCGCTGAAGACCGTCCTGGAGCAGCTGGACCTGTTCGGCGAGGAAGTCCTGCCCACCCTGCGCAAGGAGTACGCGGCGCGCAAGCCCGCACAGGTTCCCGAGCCGCCCACCCACGCCGGGCGGGTCGCCGCTCTGCTGGCCGCCCAGGACGTCGAAAAAGCCGCCTCGGAGGCATGATGGCCGCGAAAGGATCCGACTCGCCGGTCCGGCTGGCGGCCGAAACATGGGAGTCGCTGTTCCGGGCCCAGGTTGCGGTGATGCGCAAACTGCAGTCCGGACCGGCGTTCCGCAAACTGGCCGTCAACGAATACGACGTCCTCTTCACGCTGTCCCGCTGCCCCTCGGGCTGGCTGCGGCTCAACGAGCTCAACGACAACGTCCTGCTCAGCCAGTCCAGCCTCAGCAGACTGGTGGACCGGCTTGAAAAGCGTGGACTGGTAGCAAGGATGGCGGCACCCGACGATGGCAGGGGCGTGCTGCTGCAGCTGACGGACGAGGGGCGGGAGCTCCAGAAGGAAATCGGCCGCGAGCACGTCCGCGACATCTCCGCGCTGGTGGCGCCCGCGCTGACGGCGGCCGAACAAAAGGAACTCATGAGGCTCACCGACAAGCTCCGCGCCTCATTGGGTACCCTGCCCAGGTAGTCCCGGCGCCGGGCGGGCGTGCCCGGCGTCAGCCCAGCGCTACCAGCCGGGACGGGTCCTCAACGGGCAACCCGCCGTTGACCACGGCCGTGACGCGCAGCTGGGTCAGGGTCAGGCTGCCGCCCACGGTGGAAAGGAACGCCGTGTCCGATGAGTCCCGGCCCGCAGTGATCCGGAGCATCGATTCCCGCGGGGCCAGCCCGGTGGGGTCGATGACATGCCAGGCACCTTCCACGTAGGCTTCCGCCACCGCGTGGAAGTCCATGGGGCTCAGGCCGGGGGCGTAGACAGCCGCAAGGCGTGCCGGAATGTCCTTGGAACGCAGCAGGGCGATGGCCAGGTGCGCGAAGTCCCGGCACACGCCGCGGCGGCTCAGCAGGGTCTCCACTGCCCCGTCCGTGCCGCGGGAGGAGCCGCTGATGTACCGCAGCTCGGCGTTGACCCAGTTCCGGACCGCATGCAGCAGCCCGGCCCCGTGGATCCCGCCGAATTCGGCGTAGGCGGTTGGCAGCAGCCGATCGGATTCGGCGTAGCGGCTGGGGCGGACGTACCGGATCCGGTCCGCCAGCTCCGCCTCTTCCGGGACGGCGCGCCCGGTCACTGTAGCGGCGTATTCCACCGCGACCTCGGTGGGTTCGTCGAACTCCATGTAGTGGAGGCGGCCGCCGTGGTGATCGGATACCTCCGTGAGCGGCACGTCCGTTCCTCCTGCCATAACGGACAGGGATTCTTCAAAGGATGAGTAGCCACTGTTCCTCGCCGCGGCAATGGCCATGGCCACTTTGGTATGGGCTGTGGTCCTGAAGGCCAGGCGTGCGGAAACAGAGCGTTCCATGTCTCTCCGGGGGTGTTGGGGGCGGACGGACAGTCGCGGTCCCCGACACCTGGTGGGTGCGGGCAGCGGGACTAGTTTTTGACCTTCAGCGACATTAGCATCCGCTGTACGTTGGCGAAGTCCGAACTCTCATTGACGTACTGGGCGGCCTGGGCGAGGGTATCGAACCCCATCGCCGGGGCCACTTTCTCGTCCGGCGAGAAGGCCTTCAGTGCAACCAGGTCGCCAAAGGAGTAGTCGCCCTTGCCGGCCGGCCCGCGTACCACGTTGCGCAGCTCGCACGCCTGCCCGTCAGTTCCGCCCACCAGGTTGGTGATGCCGTAGGAGCCGAAGTAGCGGTAGCCCTGGATCACCCGGTAGACCATCCGCGGCGGGATGGTTCCCTCCCCGCCTTGGGCGGGCCAGGTCGAAGGGCACGCTGCTGATCACCGTGTAGGGGTGCCTGGCGTTGTCCGGGCAGTCGGTGGACGACGACGGCAGTCCGGTCCGCAGCGCGGCGACAAACGTTCCGTCGGGCTTCTTGACCTCGACCCTCAGGGCGCCGGGAAGGACACCTTCCTCGGGCGCCACCGACTGGGCTATCCAGTCCTGCGGCAGGTCGAAGCTCACTGCCTTGGCCGGATCCGAGTAGGTCTTCCAGGATGACGCCGTGGCGGCGGCCTGGGGTTCGGTGGCTGTGGCGGACGCCGAGGCGGGGGTGCTGCCGGCCGCGCCCGGCGATGCCGTTGCCGCGCCGGATGCGGCGGATCCGGAGGCGTCCGGCTGTGCCGTCCAGCCCGGTCCGCTGCCGGCCTGGGGTCCCGAGCACCCGGCCAGCAGGACCGCGGCGGCGACGCAGGACATCCGGGAAAGAACGGTCAATGTTGCCTTGCCTGTCATGGGAGCCAGCCTAACCGTGCTTGGCCGCCTTCCGCGGGCGGCCCGGCGGTGTTTCCGGGCCGCCGCCCCGGATGCCGCCCCGGGGTGCCACCTCGGTTCCGCGACCCGGGCGCCCTGCCTGCGTGTCGCCGTCGGACGCTCCTGCCTTGGCCGGGGACTAGGCTGGAGGCTATGGCGGAAGAGCAGCACGGCGCAGCCGAAGAGAATCCTGCGGAAATGTCCGCCCTTGACATCGCCGACTGGCGGCTGAGGACCTTTGCCCTCTATGACAACGTCCGCAAGATCTCCGCGGAGGACCCGGCCGAGGCGCACTCGTACTGGCGCCATCAACGCGACCTCATGTTCGCCACCCACCCTGCATCCGCCCTCACCGCGGCGGACAAGGCACGCTTCTCCGGGCTGAAGACGGCCGACTACGATCCGATCTACCGGTTCCACGTCCCGCTGACCAAGGAAGGCGCAGGCCGGCAAATGAGCGTGGACACCGGGACGGACGGCGTGGTCCACTTTATCCGGCTCGGCACGTTCGACCTCCCCGAAATGGGCCAACTGGGGGTCTGGAAGATCCACGGATACGGCGGCGGCATCTTCGTCCCGTTCCGGGATGCGACCGCGGGCCAGCCGGGGGGAACCTACGGGGCCGGCCGCTACCTGCTGGACACCATCAAGGGCGCGTTCCACGGCGTTCAGGGCACCGGTCCGGACGCCACGTTCGTGGTGGACTTCAACTTCGCGTACAACCCCTCCTGTGCCTACAACGAGGCCTGGGCATGTCCGCTGCCCGGTCCGTCCAACCGGCTGGCCGTGGAAATTCCCGTGGGCGAACTGTACTGACCATGGCCGGCTCCCCCACGAGCGAGCGGCACACCGTGTCCCCGCTGAATAGCCCGCGGTCCCCGGCCCGCGGCGCCAACGGCGCCCCCGGTGGAATCGCGTGACGGACGGAACGTCCGCCCCCGCCATCCAGGAAACGCCGACCCGCCGCTTGCCCGCCACCCGGCACTACCGCGGAGTGCTGCGCTTCCCGGCCATCCGGCAACTGCTCCGCTTCACCGGCGTCGGCGTCATCTGCACGGCGGCCTCTCTTGGACTGTATGCCCTGCTGCGGCCCTGGCTGGGCGCGCAGCTGGCCAACGCGGTGGCACTGGTCCTCACATCCCTGTTAAACACGGCCTTGAACCGGCGGCTGACGTTCAAGATTGCCGGCGGCCAGCGGCGGACCCGCGACCACCTCAACGGCCTGGTGGTGATCGCCGTGGCGCTGGTCATCACGGGCAGCAGCCTGGGCGTGCTGCACTGGTTCAACCCGGACGCCACGGTGGGGGATGAACTGGTGGCAACCACCCTGTCCGGCTTCCTGGCCACCGCCGTGCGGTTCAGCATGCTGCGGCATTGGATCTTCCGCCGCGCGCGGCACCGCTGATATGTAGGTTTCCGCGGATGTTCAGGCGCGCGGCCGGCAGGTGCCGTGCAGCCCGGCTAGCGGCCCTGGCCGGCGCCGAGGTTCCTGACGCCGGCGACGGCGGCCTTGACGGCTGCGGCAGCCTGGTCCAGGTCCTGCCGGGTTATGGATGCATCGAAACTGAAGCGGACAGCGGTCTGGGCAAGCTCCGCGGGCATCCCCAGGGCCGTGAGGACCGGCGACGGAGCATCTGAGCCGGCAGCACAGGCCGAGCCGCTGGAGCAGACCACTCCGCGGCGTTCCAGCTCCAGGAGGACTGACTCGCCACTGGTTCCCGGGAAGCAGAACGACGCCACTGACGGCAGCCGTTCGGAGGGATGGCCGGTGAGGACTGCATCCGGCACGCCCTCCAGCACCGCTGCGATGAACCGGTCGCGCAGGGCAGCCACCCTGTCACGCTGGTCCTCCTGCCCCGCATGGGCCAATGTCAGCGCGGTGGCCAGGCCCACCGCACCGGCCACGTTTTCGGTACCCGAGCGGCGTCCCCGTTCCTGGCCCCCGCCGTGGATCACCGGTTCGAGCCTGGTGCGGCCGCGGACGTAGAGCATCCCGCACCCCTTGGGGGCTCCCAGCTTGTGTCCGGAGATGCTCATTGCGTCCACGCCCAGCGCCCTGGTGTCCAGCGGCATCCAGCCGGCCGCCTGGACGGAGTCCGTGTGGAACGGGATGCCCTGGCTGCGGGCCAGTTCCGCCAGGGTGGCGATGGGCTGCACCGTGCCGATTTCGTTGTTGGCGTACATGACGCTGACCAGCGCTGTTTCCGGGCTGAGCACCGCGGAAAGCGCGTCCGGGCTGACCAGGCCGGACGCGTCGACGGGCACCACGTCCACTGCGAAGCCGTGGAAGCGCTCGAGGTACCGGGCGGATTCCTCCACTGCCGGGTGCTCGACGGCGCTGATCACCACCCGGTTCAGGCGCGGGTTCGTGGCCTGCCGGGCCAGGGCGATTCCTTTGACGGCGAGGTTGTCCGCTTCCGTACCGCCGGAGGTGAAGACCACTTCCCCGGGCCGGCAGCCAAGGATGCCCGCCACGGCGGACCGTGCCCCTGCGAGTGCCGCTGCCGCCGCCTCACCGAGCCCGTGGTGGCTGGAGGGGTTTCCGAACCCGCCGGTGAGGTACGGCCACATGGCGTCCAGCACCTCGCGGCGGACGGGCGTGGTGGCGGCGGCGTCAAGGAAGATCACGGGTCACCCGGCAGTCAGTTCGACATCCAGGCCCAGGTCCAGGGCGGCCACGGTGTGCGTGAGTGCCCCCACTGAGATGACGTCCACGCCGGTGGCGGCGATCGCCGCGACGGTTTCGAGGTTGACGTTGCCGCTGGCCTCAACCAGTGCCCGTCCGGAAACCAGGGCGACCCCGGCCCGCAGCTCCGGCACCGTGAAGTTGTCCAGCATGATGGTGTCCACCCCTGCCGCCAGGACGGGCTCGATCTGGTCCATCCGGTCGACTTCCACTTCGAAGTGGGTAGTGTGTCCCAGCTGTGCCTTGGCCGCCAGCAGGAGCCCGGTGAGTTTGGCCGGGTCACCGCCGGTCATCACGGCCAGGTGGTTGTCCTTGGCCAGGACAGCGTCCGACAGGCTGTACCGGTGGTTGGAACCACCCCCGCACCGGACGGCGTAGCGTTCCAGGACACGCAGCCCCGGGGTGGTTTTGCGGGTGTCGGTAATGCGTGCCCGGGTGCCTTCAGTGAGCCGCACGAACCCGGCGGTCTTGGTGGCGATCGCGGACATCCGCTGGACCAGGTTGAGCGCCACCCGTTCCGCCAGCAGCACCGAACGCGCGGTTCCGCTGACCCGGGCCAGGTGCGTGCCGGCGTCGAACGCCTGGCCGTCCGCCACGAGCAGTTCCACCCGGGTGGCGGGGTCCACGAGTTCCATGGCGTCCCGGAAGACGGTGGCCCCGCTGAGGATGCCCGGGACACGGGCATTGAGGACGGCGGTGGCGCGTGCCCCGGCGGGGATCAGCAGTTGGGAAGTGATGTCGCCGGAGGGGGCGTCCTCGGCGAAGGCCCGTTCCAGGATGTCCCGCACGGGGGCCACAGGAAGGGCCAGGTCGAGGGGATGGGCGCACGGCAGCGGCGTGGTCGATTACGGCGGGTTCAGTCATGGAGCAGGCTCGCTTTCGGGCGCGGAGGGCAGGTGTTTTCAGGTTCGGCGGCTTCATCGCTGCGGTAGTGGGCGCCCAGCGATTCGGTGCGGTTCAGTGCGGCAGCCACCAGCAGCCGGGCAGCCAGCAGGAGGTTCCGGTCCTCGTGCAACACAGGATCACAGGAGGAGGTGTCACCGTCAGGACAAACGACGCCGGCCCACCGGTCAAGCGTCCGGGCAGCCCCAGCCAACAACTCCCCGGACCGCAAAACCCCGGCATGCGACGTCATCAAAAGCCGAAGAGCATCCCGCGAGAACGGCTCCAGCGGATCGGGAGTTTCCGGCATGGTATCCGTTTCCCACACTGCAGACTTCGACTCCCGCGCGGCGGATGTGTGGGGCAGCTCCGGAGGTCCCGAAAGCGCCGTTGTTGCGTGAGCGTCCGCACCGGCCGCCGAGCTTGCGAGGAGGTCGCCGGTGCGAGGCGCGAGCGCAGGCGCCGAGGGATCTGCGGAGCTGGCTTGAAGAAAGTCTTCAACAGCGCGGCGGCCGAAGACGAGTCCCTCCAGGAGGGAGTTGCTGGCCAGCCGGTTTGCCCCTTGTACCCCGGTGCACGCAACCTCGCCGGCGGCGTAGAGGCCGGGGACGGTGGTGCGGGCGGAGAGGTCGGTGGCCACCCCGCCCATCCAGTAGTGGGCGGCGGGGGCGACGGGGACCAGTTCGCGGGTCCAGTCGATGCCGGCGTCAACGGTTTTCCGGGTGAGGGTGGGGAACCGTCGGCCCAGGAAGCCCTCGCCTTTGGCCTGTTCGACGCCGCGGGCGTCGAGGTAGACGTGGCCGTTGGGGTCGCCGAGTTTGGCCAGGTGAAGGGCGATGCTGCGTGAGACGACGTCGCGGGGCGCCAGTTCGGCGTCGGGATGGTAGGCCTGCATGAAGCGCCTGCCGCCGGCGTCCAGCAGGGTGGCCCCTTCGCCGCGGACCGCCTCGGAGATCAGCAACGGACCGTCCAGCCGGCCGGGGTGGGCGGTGGCGGAGCTGACCAGGCAGGTGGGGTGGAACTGGAAGAATTCAAGGTCTTTGACGGCTGCCCCGGCGCGGACGGCGAGCGCCAGCCCGTCGGCGGTGGCGACGCCGGGGTTGGTGGTTTGGGCGAACAGCTGGCCTGCTCCGCCGCTGGCCAGCAGGACGGCATCGGCGGCCAGGCTGGACTGCCGGCCCGCCTGGAGGTAGTCGACTCCGCTGACGTTGCCGTTCGTGGTGACCAGGGCGGTCACCTGCGCCCGGGGAAGGATGGTGAGCCTGCCCTGGTCGTGCCGGGAGAGCACGGCCTGGATGAGCGCGGCGGCCACCCGTGCACCCGTGGCGTCCCCTCCTGCGTGCAGGATGCGGGGGGCACTGTGTGCGGCTTCGAGCCCAAGCGCCGGGCCGTCGTCGTGCGTTGCGTCCCCGTCGCCAGTGCGCCCTGATCCGGCGGCCCGGGGTGTGCCCGGCGCGGCGTCGAAGCTGACCCCATACCGTTGGAGCCCGGCGATATCCCGGCGCGCCTGGGTGCACATCAGCCGGACGGCGGCCTCGTTGCAGTGGCCTGCCCCGGCCCGGAGCGTGTCGGCGATGTGTGCGGCAACAGTGTCTCCGGGCGACGGTTCGCCGAGCACCGCCGAGATGCCGCCCTGCGCGTACCAGGTGTTGCTGTCCTCCAGGGCGCCTTTAGTCAGCAGCACCACGTCCACACCGGCGTCGGCTGCAAGCAGCGCAGCATAAAGGCCGGCGATGCCGCTTCCGACGACGGCGAGGCGCCGGGCGGGCGCGCCGGGCTGGCGGGTCATTACGGCCTCGCAGCGAGCATGCGCTCGAGGGCCGTCCTGGCGTTGGCCTGAACGTCCTCGTCCACGGTGATGCGGTTGACGATCCTGCCGGCGACCAGTTCTTCCAGGACCCAGGCCAGGTAGCCGGGGTGGATGCGGTACATCGTGGAGCAGGGGCAGATGACCGGGTCGAGGCAGAAGATGGTGTGCTGCGGGTACTCGGCGGCGAGCCGGTTCACCATGTTGATCTCGGTTCCAATGGCGAACGTGGTGGGCTCGGTGGCTGCGGCGATGGCCTTTTTGATGAAGTCGGTGGAGCCGGCGGAATCGGCGGCGTCCACTACCTCCATGGGGCACTCGGGGTGCACGATCACCTGGACGCCGGGGTAGCCGGCGCGGGCCTTGTCGATCTGCGCCACGTTGAACCGCTTGTGGACGGAGCAGAATCCGTGCCAGAGGATGACGCGGGAGTCAAGGAGTTCCTGCTCCCCGTTGCCGCCGAGGTCCTTGCGCGGGTTCCACATGGGCATCTGCTCCAGGGGGACGCCGAGCGCCTTGGCGGTGTTGCGGCCCAGGTGCTGGTCCGGGAAGAACAGCACCCGCTGTGCCCGCTCGAAGGCCCACTCCAGGACGGTCCTGGCGTTAGAGGAGGTGCAGACGATGCCGCCGTGTTCGCCGCAGAACGCCTTCAGGGCTGCGGAGGAGTTCATGTAGGTGACGGGGATGACCGGAACCCGGCCGTCGGCGTCGGGCTCGGTGCCGAAGATTTCCGCCAGCTGGTCCCAGCATTCTTCAACGGAGTCCTCGTCCGCCATGTCCGCCATGGAGCAGCCGGCGGCGAGGTTGGGCAGGATGACTGCCTGCTCCGGGGTGGACAGGATATCCGCGGTCTCGGCCATGAAGTGGACCCCGCAGAAGATGATCGCTTCCGCCTCCGGCCGGGTCAGCGCTGCGTTGGCGAGCTGGAACGAGTCCCCCACGAAGTCCGCGTACTGGACCACCTCATCGCGCTGGTAGAAGTGTCCAAGGATGACGGCACGCTCACCGAGCGTGGCCTTTGCCGCCTTGATTCGTTCGCCCAGTTCGGCATCGCTGGCCAGCTTGTATTCCTCCGGCAGCTGACCCTGGCGTGGCGTGGAGGCGGGAGCGGGGTCGGCGCTTGATGCGCCGGGACCGTACGCCGGGATGCCTGCGAGCGCCTCGGCGAGGTCGTAGTCCCAGGGCCCCTTCGCCAGGGCCGGGCTGCAGGTGCTGCGTTCCGCGGCGGCGCCTTTTTCGGTCTGTTCGCGCGTGATCAGCTGGATTGCCGTGTTGACGCTGCTCATGGTGTGCTCCTGTTGTCTGGGTCAAGGCCTGGCCGGCCGGTGTAGCGGTAGAGGCGTGGCGGGCGGTGTTTGCCGCCCTGGAGGTATTCCCCGGTTTCTTCGATTTCCGGGGTGGACTTGAGTTGGCGGCGGAAATTGGCTGGATCCAGTTGGCGGTCCAGGACGGCTTCGTAGACTTCACGGACCTGGGCCAGGGTGAAGTACTCCCCCAGCAGGTGGTAGGCAATGGAGCCGTAGGCGAGCTTGTTGCGCAGGCGCCAGAGGGCGTAGTCGACGATCGCATTGTGATCGAAGGCCAGGTCCCCCAGGCGGTCGGCCCGGAACCACCTGACGTTCTCGGATTCATCCGCGAGCGCCGCCTCCGTGGGCTGGACCAGGGCCCAGTAAACGATCGAGACGACACGCTGCGTGGGCGAGCGGTGCAAGCCGCCGAAAGCGTACAGCTGCTCCAGGTAGCTGGGGCTGAGGCCCGTGGTTTCCTGCAGGTTCCTGGACGCGGCGTCCTGCAGCGACTCGTCGTGGCTCAGGGGGCCACCCGGTAAGGCCCAGAGTCCCTTGAAGGGTTCCCTGATACGGCGGACCAGCGGCAGCCACAGCGTGGGCCGTCCCGAGGTGGCGCTGGGGCGCAGGGCAAAGATCACCGTGGAGATGGCGAGCGACGGCGGCGCGGCCTGCCGCTCGGACACATTGGCTGAGCTGTAGTACATCGTCACACCGCCTTTCATTACCCGGCCATCGGGCCTGTCGACCCAGTTATAGTCACTTTGACCAAAACTAATTTTACGGCCAGCCGGACGGAAAGGGAAATGTTTCCGCGGCAGCAGCTGACGCACCGCTGCCGCGGCGGGAAGCTGCGGCCGGACGGCGGGACCCGGCGTGCGTTTTTGGCCGGCTGCCGGACGCGGTAAATTCAAGTGGTCCCAAAAGGACCTCCGGACCCCCGGGACCGGACCCCGAACCAACCCCAAGAAGGTTTACCGCCCCATGACGATGAAGTCCGCCCCGACCACATCCATCACAGCGCCACGCAAGGCTCCGGCAGGCCACAGCATGAAGCCGCGCCAGCTCACCATGATGGGGCTCGGCAGCGCCATCGGTGCGGGATTGTTCCTGGGATCGGGCGCCGGGGTGCAGGCTGCAGGCCCGGCGGTCCTCATCTCTTACCTGGTGGCAGGGACGCTCATCATCCTGGTGATGTGGGCCCTGGGTGAGATGGCAGCCGCGAACCCGAACAGCGGAGCGTTTTCGGTCTACGCCGAGCGCGCGCTGGGCCGGACCGCGGGAGCCACCATCGGGTGGCTTTGGTGGCTGCAACTGGTGGTAGTGATCGCGGCCGAGGCCCTGGGTGCGGCCGGCTTGCTGTTCTCCGTCTGGCCCGTGGTTCCGGTCTGGGCGCTGGCACTGCTGTTCATGGTGGTGTTCACCGGCATCAACCTGGCAGGCGTCCGGAACTTCGGCGAATTCGAGTTCTGGTTCGCCATCCTCAAGGTGGCCGTCATCGTCCTGTTCCTGGCAGTTGGCGCCGCCTTGCTCCTTGGCCTCCTGCCCGGCGTCGACTCCCCCGGCGCGGGCAACCTCACGTCCAACTTTGCGCCGCAGGGACTTGGAGGGGTGGCCGCGGCCCTCTTCGTGGTGATCTTCGCGTTCGGCGGCACCGAGATCGTCTCCGTCGCCGCAGCCGAGACCGAGGATCCCGAGCGCAGCGTCGGCAACGCCATCCGGACCGTAGTGTGGCGGATCCTGGTGTTCTACATCGGTTCCGTCTTCGTCATCGCAGCGGTCCTTCCCGCCACGTCCAAGGGCCTTGCCTCGCCCTTCGCCGGAGTGCTCGATGCCGCACGGATCCCCGGCGCCTCCACCGCCATCACCCAGGTGGCCGTCGTCGCCCTCCTCTCGGCGCTGAACGCCAACCTCTATGGCGCATCACGCATGGCGTACTCGCTGGCGCAGCGGGGTGAGGCGCCGCGCGTCCTCGCCCGCCTCAACGGCGCCGGCGTCCCCGTGCTTGCCGTTGCGGTCTCGGTGGCCTTCGGCTTCATCGCCACCCTGCTGGAACTGCTGTTCCCGGACCGGGTCCTGCCGGCACTGTTCCAACTTGTGGGCTCCACCTGCCTGGTGGTGTGGGGCAGCGCGCTGGTCTCCCAGCTGATCCTGCGGCGCCGCGCCGACCGCGACGGGGCCCCGTTGCCGCTGCGAATGAAGGGCTTCCCCGGGCTGACCATCCTGGGCCTGGTCCTGCTGGGCCTGATCTTCGCCGTCGGCTTCAGCGCGGAGGCCAGCCGCGTCCAACTCCTGAGCACCTTTGGCCTGATCGCCGGCATCGCGCTGGCCTGCGCTGCAGGCGCCCGGCTCACCCGTGGGAACCGGCCTGCCAACAGGTAGAGTGAAGCTACCTTTCCAAGGAAGACGCACCGACGCGCCGGGTCCGCCCGGGCGCCGTACCTGATGAGGAACTGACACCATGAGCGGCAGGCACACCGGACAGCAGCAGGCGCACACCGTCGAGGGAATCGACCCGCAACTCTACGTGGCGGTGCACGAGCCCGCCACGGACGCCGGGCTCCGGCCGGTGCTGCTGCTGCATGGCTTCTCCTCATCGTCCAAGCTCAACTGGGAGGACACCGGATGGGTGGCCGCGCTGCTCGAAGCCGGGCGCCGGGTTATCACCGTGGACCTGCCCGGCCACGGCCGCAGCGGTGCCCCCGAAGACCGGGACTCCTACTCCCCCAGCAGGATCAGGGCAGACCTGCTTCAGGCAGCGTTCGACGCCGGTGCGCGCCCGCTGCACGACGGCGACCCTTCCAGCGGGCTGGACGTGGTGGGATATTCCCTTGGTTCCCGGCTCGCCTGGGAGTTTGCCGCAACCCAGCCGGAGCTCGTCCACAGGCTGGTGCTGGGCGGCCCCAACAACACCGATCCGCTGGCGGCGTTCGACCTTCGGGCCGCCCAGGACTACCTGGCGGACGGCACGCCGATCGCCGACGAATCGACGGCCCAGCTGTTGAAGATGGCGCTGCTGCTGCCGACCAACAACATCTTTGCGCTGCTGTCGCTCGTGGAAGCCATCAAGGCAGAACCTTACGACCCCGCAGAGGCGGTGCCGCACGTACCAATGCTCCTGGTTGCCGGGGACAAGGACGAACGGGCAGGCACGCTGCCCCACCTCGCCGAGCTGGCGCGCGGTGCCGGGTCCATGGCCGAGCAATTGCTCCTCCCGGGCCGGAACCACACCAACGCCATCACCAGCAGGGCCTTCAAGCAGGCCGCCATTTCCTTCCTGGGTGTCTAGGGGCCGGTGGACGGCCGCGCCCAGGGCTTACGCTGACCTCAGGCCGGACCGGCGGGAAGGGACAGATGGCTACGCGTTTTGAGGATCGCACGGAGGCCGGCGGACGCCTGGCGGCCGCGCTTGCCACGTTCCGTGAACGGCCGGACGCCGTGGTCCTTGGCCTGGCCCGCGGCGGCATCCCGGTAGCGGCGGCCACGGCAAAAGCCCTCAGCCTTCCCCTGGGCGCTGTCCTGGTACGAAAGCTGGGCATCCCCGGCTACGAGGAAACCGCCTACGGCGCCTTGGCCTGGGCGCACGGACGGATCGTCCGGCTGATCAACAAGCCCCTGCTGGAGCGGGTTCTCCAACACGGCGTGCGCCAGGAGTGGCTGGACGACGTGGAGAACCGTGAACGCACCGAAATCCTGCGCCGGGCCGCCCTGTACCCGGGAACCATCACGGACCTGACCGGCAAGACTGTCCTGCTGGTGGATGACGGCCTGGCCACCGGCGCAACGATGCGGGCCGCCGTCGAGGCCGTGCGTGCCGATGGTGCGGCAACCGTGGTGGCCGCCGCTCCGGTGGGTTCCGTTGATGCCGAGGCCTCGCTGGAGCGCGTGTGTGACGCCGTCGTGTGCCTGCACCTGCCGGGCAAGTTCCGGGCCGTGGGCAGCTTCTACCGGCACTTCGGGCAGCTGACCGACGACGACGCCGTCAACCTGCTGAACCAACAGCAGCCCCTGCAGCACGACGCAGGCCCGGAGCAACGTCCGGGCCTGCGAGGCTGAGGTGAGGGCGGCCGGGTTGAGTGACGGCCCTAGTGGTGGCTGCTGACGCCCAGCGGCCGGCCCTTGGTTTCCTTGGCCAGCACCACGCCCACGGCCGAGATCACGCACAGGACCATGATGTAGATGCCGATCGAACCGGCCCACTTGGTGGACTGCAGCAGGGATTCGGCGATGGTGGCGGCAAAGGCTCCGCCGAGGATGGCGCCAAAGGCGTACCCGATGGAGATGCCGGAGTACCTCACGTTGGCGGGGAACATCTCGGCATACATGGCGGACATGGGGCCGTAGGAGAGGCCAAGGCCGACGGTCAGGACAAACAGGGCGACGCCGTACAGGACGATGTCCTTGGTGTCGATCAGCGCGAACATGGGGATCATCCAGGCGAAGACGATGGCGTAGCCAATCAGGAACGTCTTCACGCGGCCGATCCGGTCGGACAGCCAGCCCCCCACCAGTGTGAAGATCAGCCAGCCGAAGGATGCCAGGGTGGTGGCGAGGAGGATCTGCGGGGTGGGCATCTTCAGCGTCTTGGTGGCGTAGGAGATGAAGAAGGCGATGAGCAGGTAGCCGGCCGCGTTGTTGCCGATGAAGATCATCGTTGAATACAGGACAGGCTTTTTGTAGTTGCGGACCAGTTCACCCAGCGGCGCCTTGCTTTCCTTCTTCCGCAGGGCCATTTCCTGGAAGACCGGGCTCTCGGCCACGGCGCGGCGGATGAGGTAGCCCACCACGATCAGCACGATGGACAGCAGGAACGGCACGCGCCAGCCCCAGGCGGCGAAGTCTTCCTTGGACATTCCGGTGTTGAGGAAGAACAACAGGCCGGTGGCCAGGATCATGCCCACGGGCACCCCGATCTGCGGGTAGGCACCGAACAGGCCGCGGCGGTTCATGGGGGCGTGTTCAACGGCCATGAGGGCAGCCCCGCCCCATTCGCCGCCGGCCGAGAAGCCCTGGATGACGCGAAGCACGATCAGCAGCACGGGGGCCCAGGCGCCGATCTGCGCGTAGGTGGGCAGCACGCCGATCAGCGCGGTGGCAGCACCCATCATCACCAGGGTGAAGACCAGCATGGCCTTGCGGCCCAGGCGGTCGCCGAGGTGCCCGGCAACAACGGCGCCCAGGGGGCGGAAGAGGAAGCTGATGCCGATGAGGGCGAAGGAGAGGATCTGCGCCAGGCCCGGGTTGGACTCGTTCAGCGGAGCCAGGAACAGCGGTGACAGCAGCGTTGCGGTCAGCTGGGCAAAGATGAAGAAGTCGTACCACTCGATAGTGGTGCCCACGAGGGTGCCTGCGAGGACTTTGCGTTCCTCCGCCCGGCTGCTGGGACCGGCGGGGGTGTCCACCTTGGAAGGTGTGGTCATTTAAACTCCATTGTTTTTATTGGGCGGCGGTGCCGTCCGGACGCCTCAGGGATTACCGACAGAACGGTCAGTTAGTTAGCAGGGTACTACGAAAACGTGATGCGGAACACGGAATGGCTGGATTGGGTGGGATGCCGCCGTGGAAGGTGTGTTCTATATTGGAACTCACTGTTCGTATAAAGGACAATACCCGCACAACGCGGCGAGGACAAGAGTCCCGTGCCCGCAGTTTCGGCAACCTAGGATGGACACATGACTCCTCCCGCCCCAGCGCAGGCCGGAGCGGCCCTGCCGCAGGCTTCCCCGTCCCAGACACTGTCGCGCGGTATCCGTGCCCTTGAGATCCTGGCCGCTGCGCCGGGACCTTTGACCATCGCAGAGCTTGCGGATGCCATGGGTGTCCACCGCTCTGTCGCGTACCGGATCCTGCGGACCCTGGAAGACCATTCGCTCCTGGTGCGCGATGACGCGGGCCGGGTACAGCCCGGCCCTGGACTCGCGGTCCTGGCCCGCGGCGTGTCGCGCAACCTGCAGAGCGCCGCGCTTCCGGAACTGACCCAGCTGGCAAACTCACTGAACATGACGGCGTTCGTGGCGGTGTGGGACCACCACGATTGCATCACGCTGGTCACGGTGGAGCCTCGACACTCCGGAGCCACCGTTGCCCAGCACCCGGGGACCCGGCACCCCATCAACGCCGGCGCACCCGGGATCGCCATCCAGTCCGCCCTGACGGAGGCGGAGTGGAACAGGCTGGAGACCGGGATCCCCTACCGGCCGGAGGCCACCGAGGCACGCCGGAAGGGATACTCCGCCAGCCATGACGAGGTCATCGCCGGAGTCTCCTCCTTGGCCGCGCCTGTGCGGGTGCCCGGCGGCCGGCCGGCCGCCCTCGCCGTCGTCTACATCCGTTCGGCCCACGACCCCGACGCCGTGGGCGCCGCCATCGCCGAGAGCGCGGCCAGGATCGAGAGCCAGCTGGCCTAAGGCGGCGGACCGCCGGGCACCAGTGCGCGTCAGCGCCGCCGGCGAAGTACGACGGCGGTTCCCGCACCGAGCAGCGCCAGCGCTGCCGCCGCGCACACCGGGACCAGGAACGCCGCGCCGGACCCGTGGAGCTGTGCCAGCTGGCCGCCAACGGCTGAGCCGACCGCCGTTCCGGCGACAATGCCACTGGCCAGGCCGGTCATGACCGTGCCGAGCCGGCCCGCGGGAGCCAACGCTCCGCCGACGGCAAACACGGTGACCATGACCGGCCCCACCGGAAGTCCAAGGACCAGCAGGACTGCCGCCATCATGGGCAGGGACGACGGCAACAGCAACAGGACCGCCAACGCCGCCATGAGCACCGCGCACAGCACCCAGCGCAGCGCCAGGGCCGCCCTGCGCGGCCAGTAGGCAACCGAGAGCGCAGCGGCCGCCGAACTCAGTCCCATGACCGCGTACAGCAATCCCGCGATTTCCGCGCCCGCCAGGCTGGCGGAGAAGGCACTAAGGGCCGCCTGGGTGGAACCGAAGAACGTGCCCATGCAGACCATCGCCATAACGGGCAGCGCCACGGCCAGGGGCAGCTTTCGGGATGTCGCAGCACCCGCGCCTTTCCTGCCCCGGGCATGCCGGGTGACCGGTACGGCACGGTGGGTAGGGTGCACGGCGAAGGCCGGGACAAGCGTGATGGTCATGGCCGCTGCCAGGGCCAGCGGCAGCCAGGGAGTAACCATGCTGGCAAGTACTCCCACCAGCGCCGGCCCGAGGACAAAGGTCACTTCGTCGGCCGTGCTTTCGTAGGAGAGCGCGGTGTCCAGGTCGCGTGCGGCGCTGCCGGCAGAGGCGTCAGCGCCTCCACCGGCAGCTGTCAGCGACATCCATCGGACCCTGGCCAGCGGGCCCACCTGCGGACATGTTGCACCGGCGGCAAAGGCCGCGGCCAGGACGGCCAGCGGGAATCCGCCGTTCCTTCCGGTGGCAAGGGCGGCCAGGACCAGCACCAGCACGGCCACCGTGTTGAGGACTGCCGACACCAGCAGCACGGGACGTTGTCCCTGCCTGTCGGCCAGTGACCCAAGGACGGGCGCTCCCAGCGCCGAGCCGATGCCGACCGCGCCCGCGGCCGTCCCGCCAACGGCAAAGGAACCGCTGACCGAGGTGACCAGGGTCAGTGTGCCGACGGTCAACATGGCCAGCGGCAGCCGCGCGAAAAGTCCCAGCGGAAGAAACGCCCGGCCGGCGAGTTCAGGAAGGCGCGCGAAGCGGCCTGCTGCTGCCGTTCGTCCGGAGTCCCGGGCAGCATCGTCGCGGGCGGGAACGTCTTTGCCCCGGGCCGGGACGTCGTGGGTGGCTGAAGGGGTAGTTTGAGGTGTCAATTCCGGGCTCGTTCAGTCGGTGCGCATCGTCCCTCCTCCCGATGCGCGCAACCCGGTAACGCGGTCAAGTATATCCGCCGGGGTCAGGGAAGTGCGTCAACGCTTTCGGATATCCGCAGCGTGGAGCCGTTCCGGTTCTTGAGTACCTGGAGCTGGGTGCCGATCCGCTGTTTCATCTCGGCCACATGGCTGACCAGCCCCACTACCCTGCCGCCGTCGCGAAGGCTTTCCAGGGCGTCCATGACTTGTTCCAGGGACTGTTCGTCCAGGCTGCCAAAGCCTTCATCAACGAACAGGGTCTCGATTTCCACGCCGCCGGACTCCTGCTGGACCACGTCCGCCAGGCCCAGGGCCAGCGACAACGAGGCCATGAAGGATTCACCGCCGGACAGTGTGGAGGTGTCCCGGCGGTAGCCCGTCCACTGGTCCACCACTTCAAGGCCCAGCCCCGATTTGGCGCCGCGCGCCGCCTTGGCATCGGTATGCTGCAGCAGGTACCGGCCATCGCTCATGGCCACGAGGCGCTCGGATGCGGCGAGGGCCACCTGTTCCAGCCGCGCGGCCAGGACGTAGCTGTTCAGGCTCATCCGGTAGGTGTTCTCACCCCTGCCTGCTGCGGCTTCGGCCAGACCGGCGAGCATTTGGGCCCGCTCCGCCGGCTCCCGGGACGAGGACACCAGGTCCTCGTATTCCGCCGCGATGGAGGTAAGTGCCGCCAGGCACCGGCGTGCAAGGCCGGCAGCGAGATCGGCCTCCCGGGCATCATTGTGCGCGGCGGAAGCTTCCGTGCGTAGTGCTTCCAGCCGTTCATCATCGGCCACAAAGCCGTCGCCGGCTTCGGCCATGGCCAGCACGAGGTCTTCCGACTCGAACAGTCCGGCCACCCGGGCAGCTTCATCACGGGCCGAGCGGACGGCAGCTTCGAGTGCTGCCACATCCGCAGCTCCCAGGAGTTGGCTGCGGACGTCGCCGGCTGAGGCGAAACCTGCCTCCGGCAGGGCCAGCTCAAGGTTCTCTTGCGCCTCCGCGGCCTGCGACCTGGCGGTATCCAGCCGTGATTGCGCTTCTACGGCTTTGTCCAGCACCGCCACGGCATCCTCGAGGACCCGCAGCCGCCGGTTCAAGCTGCTGTGGTTTCCCCGCAGGCCGGCAAGGGCGGTGTCCAATGCAGCAGCCTGTTCGGCGAGGTCGGCAAGCAGGACACCGCTGTGGGACAGCTCAGCCTCCGCGTCTGACAGCGCGGCGCGGGCCTGTTCGATACCCGCATCGAATGCGTCCAGCCGTTGCCGCTTTTGCTGGAGCTCCTCCACGGCCTGCTCGGCAGCCCCGGCCGCAGCCAGCGCCTCCTCAGCCCCTGCGCGGGCCTCCGCCACGGGGGTGGTCCCTCCCTGTCCGGCGAGGACGGCCACCGTTTGCTCGGCCTCGGCACGTTCGGCGCTGACCGCCCCGTGGGCTGCCTCGGCCGCTTCATAGGCAGCATGGGCGTCTTCCTCGGCCTGGGCCAGGGCCGGGCCTCCTGTGCCGGATCCTGCCGGCCCCGGATGATCCCCGCTTCCGCATACCGGACATGGCTCGCCGGCCACCAGCTTGGCAGCAAGCTCGGACGCCGCATTGGCAAGCCGAACCTCCCGCAGGTCCAGCCAGCGGCCTTTCGCCTCCAGCAGTTTCTCCCGCGAGTCTTCGCAGCGGGCGGTGACGAGGTCCCGGCTCTTCACAGCCGTCCCGTACCGCTGGACGACGTCGAGCAGTTCCGCGGCGGCAGCTGCTTCCTTGCGGCGGAGTGCGGCCTCGGCGGCACGGGACTCCAGCTGGTCCATGGTTCCTGCCAACAGTCCCCGGTCCGCCAGCAGCTGCGCTGCGCGGTTTCCCAGTGTCTCCACCTGCAGCCTGAGTTCGTCCTGCCTGCCGGCCAGGCTGCGGTGCCGCCCACGCAGGTCCTTCAGCCTCTGCTCGTCCGGCAACCGTGCCTCAACGACGGCCAGCAGCGACCGGAGCCGGCCCAGCTCCTCTGCGGCCCCGGGCACAATCTCCCCCGCGGCGTCGCCGGCCTGGACCGGTGCGGCGGCCGCAGCCTCAGCCGCTCCCAGGCCGAGCTGGGCGAGTTCGGTGCCGTCAGCGGCAGCCATCCTGAGCAGGGTCATGGCCGACTCGGCGGCGGCCTCCGCGCTTCGCACTTTGCCGGCCGCGGCATCCACGGCCTGCAGCTGCCCTTGGAGGACCTCGGCCTCGCGGTGGCGGCTGAGCCGGGCGGCGAGTTCTTCCTGCCGGGCCGCCCCGTCCTTCACGGCTTGTTGCCGCACGGTGGCCGCCTGGAGTTTCCGGGCCCGCTCGTGCCGTGCGGTTTCCCGTTCCACGTCGCTGCGGCGGTCCTGGCTGAGGGACGTCGCGGTCGCAGCGTGCTCCGTGAGCTCTGCCAGGCGCCCCGCAACAGCGGCCTGCAACCAGTCAAGCCGCCCGGCGGTGTCTTCCACCGCCGGGGCCCCCTCCTGCGGAAGCTGGAGCGGAGCGGCCTCGGCTTCGGCGCGGGAGGCAAGGATGCCCAGCTGCCCGCCCAGGGCCGCGACGTCTTCCTTGGCCGCGCTGGCTTGCCGTGACAGTTCCTGTTCGAGCGCTTCAAACCGCTGCGTCCCGAAAAGTTTCTGCAGCAGGTCAAGGCGGTCGGCGGCCTTGGACCTGAGGAAGGCGGCGAAATCGCCCTGCGGCAGCATGACGACCCGGGTGAACTGCTCACGGTCCATGCCCAGCAAGGCCATGATCTCCGCGCCGGCCTCGTCGTTACGGGCAGATTTTTCCACCCAGGTTCCACCGACCCGTTCACGGAGCAGGGTTTTGGCCTGCTGGGTGGTGAAGCCGTTCCTGCCGCGGGCACTGGGCTTGTCCCATGCCGGCGAACGGGTCACCTCGAAGCGGCGCCCCTGGGCGGAGAATTCGCAGGTTACGGCCGGTTCCTGGCCAGGCTCGGCATGGTCGCTGCGGAGCCGTTTGCCGTCCTGCCGGGCTCCGGGAACGGATCCATAGAGGGCAAAGCAGATGGCATCGAGAACGCTGGTCTTGCCGGCGCCCGTGGGGCCGTTCAGCAGGAACAGGCCGTGGGCGCTGAGGCGGTCGAAATCGATGTCTTCGGTTCCGGCGAACGGGCCGAAGCCGGAGATGCGCAGATGATGGATCCTCACCGCGAGGCCTCCAGCAGCCGGACGTTCTCCAACGCGGCGGCGAGCGCGGCTTGCTCATCCTGGTCCGCGCTGCGTCCACGCACGTGTTCCAGGAAGCCGCAGCAGACGGCGAGGTCGTCCGGGGCGTCTGCAAGCCTGCTGCTGTAGCTGGCCTGGGCCGCGTCATTGCCGCCCTGGGGATCGAACGCCAGGACCAGGGTGTCAGGGAACCGTGCGCGGAGCCGCTCCATGGCCCGCACGGGACGCTGGGCATCGGTGAGGGTGACCTGGCAGTAGGCGGTTTCAGCCCAGGCGTGCCCGGGCTCTTCCAGGAGCTCGCCCAGGGTGCCGCGCAGCACGGCAAGGGTTCGCGGGGCCTCCCACGCGACGTCCTTCACCGACGTGACTCCGTCCGGCCCCAGGTCCACGAGCCAGGCACCTTTCCGGTGCGTGGATTCGGAGAAGGAATAGGCCAGCGGGGATCCCGAATAGCGCACGCGGTCGGACAGCTCCTGCCGTCCGTGGAGGTGGCCGAGTGCGGTGTAGGTAAATCCGTCGAACAGGTCCAGGGGAACGGCACCCACGCCGCCGATGCTGAGGTCCCGCTCGCTGTCCGAGCTGATGCCGCCGCTGGCGAAGGTGTGGGCCAGGACCACTGAATGGACGGTGGCGGCGCCTGTGCGCCGTGCGATGTCGGCCCGGATAAGGCCGGTGGCCGCCCGGGTCACCTCGAAGTGGCTTGCCGTCTCCACGCCCAGCTGGTCGGCCACGAGACGGGGTTCAAGCCAGGGAATGCCGTACACGGCCAGGACCGCTTCATGCCCGGCGGCGTCCGTTCCAAGCGGCAGCAGCAGCGGATGGTCGAGCTCGGCCACCTTGGTGCGCAGGTGCACTCCCCCGCGTTCCAGCAACCGGGAGGCGAAACCCAGCCGGATCGCGGAGTCGTGGTTGCCGCTGGTGAGGACCACCTTGGCTCCGGCGGAGGTAAGCCTGACCAGGGCGTCATCGAGCAGGTGGACGACGTCCACCCCGGGCAGTGCCCGGTCGTAGACATCGCCGGCGATCAGCACGACATCAATGCCCTCCCGCTCCACCGTTGCCACCAGCTGGTCGATGAAGGCCCGCTGGGCGTCCAGCATGCCCACGCCGTGGAAGGAACGGCCCAGGTGCCAGTCCGAGGTATGAAGTAACCGCATATTCCTACGCTATCGGCAGCCACTGACAGTGGAGGAAACCGCCGCGGCGCGGACAGCTCAGGATCGCTTGCCCTCGAAAAACTCCTGGGCCTCATTGACGTTGCGCGCCTGCTTGTCCGGTGCGGCGGTGCGGGCCGCGGGGAGGTGCGGCTCCGCCCCCGAAGCCTCGCCGCCGTCGTCGTCCCCGGCCGGAACTGACGAATCCCCGGCATCCGGGCCGGCGCCCCCGGTAGCTTCCGCGCTTGCGGCGTCTTGGTCGTGCGCAGCGGCGCCCGCCACTGCAGTGCCCTCCGTGGAGTCAGCCGTGTCTGAAATCCGGAACACCAGCCCCGCGATGGCCGCGCCGGCCAGCGGAGCCACGAGGAAGACCCACAGCTGTCCCAGGGCCGAGCCGGAGCTGAAGACGGCCGAGGCGAGGGCCCGAGCGGGGTTGAACGGCAGGTTGCCGACAGACTGGCCCACCTGGAGCAAGGCTGCGAAGGACAGGCCCACGGCAACGGCCGCCACCGTCCGGCTGTTGCCGTCCCCGCCGGCGCTGCCCCGCAGGCCGTTGTCGCGGCCGGCGGCGCCCAGGAAGATGGCCACGATGATCGCGGCTCCCAGCAGTTCCAGGAGCACCACTGCGGCGAGGGGCGCCTGGATGATGGAGTGTTCGCCGAAGCCGGCGGACACCGTATCGAAGGCGGTCCGGCTGTCGGGAATGCTGGGCAGGGTGCGCAGGATGCCGAACAGGGCAAGGGCACCCCCCAAGGCTCCCACGACCTGTGCGGCGGCGTACGCTGCTGCCGCTCCCGCCCGGATCCGTCCGGCGAGGAGGTGGCCCAGGGTGATTGCCGGGTTGAAGTGGCCACCGGAAATATGTCCGAAGGCGAGCATGGCGGCCGTGATGGCGAGGCCGGCAGCCAGGGCGGCAGGCACCGGGCTGGACTGCGGAATGCTGAACAGCGGTACGCCCAGCCCGGCAACCGCCAGGAAGAGGCTGCCAAAAGCCTCTGCTGCGAGGCGGGGCAGCAGGCCGCGACGGGCGGAATCCGTGCCGCCGGGCTGCAGTGCGTCGCGGGCTGGGACAGGGGTGCTCATGGTGGGACCTTTGCTCGTCGGGTGCTCTGGTGGGTTCCGGAGCCGCCCCGGCCGGCAGGTGCGGCAAGTGCGGCGCCAGGGAACCCGAGCAGTATTCCAGCCCAGGCTGGGCGTTTGCTGGACAACTGCTGTCCGCACCCGCCGGCTGCGCCCTGCCCTGCAGGCGGCGGCCTCAACCGTTCGCAGCGGGTCTGGACGGTAAATTTGTCTTCATGAGCATTGATCACGGCACTCCCACACCCACTCCCAAGTCCCGGATCCATGGCTCCCTGCTGGGCGGCGCGCTGGGAGATGCGCTGGGCTACGCCGTGGAGTTCGATTCCATCGACGAGATCCGCCGGCGTTTCGGCGCACGCGGCCTGACAGGCTTTGAAGACCTCTCCGGCCCCTGCCACTTCTCCGACGACACACAATTGACCCTGTACACCGTGGATGGCCTGGTGGAGGCGCTGGAGTGGGCCAACTCCGGTGTGGGCGCGGACGTCAACGCGTGCGTATGGCTGGCCTACCTGCGCTGGCTGGCCACCCAGGGTGCGGATGCCGGGCCGTCCGCACCAGCGCCCCAGCCCCGCTGGATCGACGGCAATGAGGTGCTGCGGCAGCGGCGGCATCCGGAGCAGGACTGCATCAGCGGCCTGGCCACCGGTGAGATGGGAACCTCGGTGCGGCCCGTCAACCCGGACTCGAAAGGTGCCGGTACGGTGATGCGCTCGACGCCGTTCGGGCTGATCCCGCACATCTCGCCCGAGGCCGCCTACAAGTTGAGTTCCGATGCCGCGTCACTGACGCACGGCCACCCGGCGGCACGCCAAAGCTCTGGTGTCTTCAGCCTCCTGATCCACCGGCTGGTCGCCGGAGAGGACCTGCGGGAAGCCGCCGCCGCCGTCATCGCCCACGCGGGCACCATGCCGCACGTGGCACCGGAGCTGCCCGAGCGGCTTGAGGCGGCCCTGCGGCTGGCAGACAAGGCGGTTGTTCCGCCCGAGGAGCTGGTCCAGGCGCTCGGCGACGGCTGGTTCGCGGAGGAGGCATTCGCCCTGGCGCTCTACGCCGTTCTCGCCACGCTTCCGGCAGACGGCGCACCTGTGCTGCCGGAACAGCATTTCCGGGACGCCGTCGCCGTGGCGGTGAACCACAGCGGCGGCAGCGACACCGCCGGATCCCTGGCCGGCAACATCCTGGGCGCCTGGTACGGGGAGGACTGCCTGCCCGCCCCGTGGCTGGCTGCCCTGGAAGGCCCGGAGGTGATCCGCGGGATGGCGGATCAGCTGGTGGGGGTCACGACCGGCGAAGGCTGATGTTGTTGCACGCCTCGCAGACGTCCTCGGGAATCACTCCGCGGCGCTGCAGGAACCCGAAAATCGTGCAGCCCAGGCAGAAACCGGCGAAGGCTTCAAGCGATGCCGCCACCACCAGGATCCCCAGCAGCAGCCATGCTCCCGGGCCCATGCCGGACGCGAACAGCAGCAGGGCGGCGGTGGACACGGCGGCGCCGATGCCCTGGGCAAAGCGCTTTGGCGGCCCGGGAACGAGCTTCACCTTTCCCAGCCGCGGGGTGATGACCTTCACGGAGAGGACCGCCAACGGTGAGATCCGCGGGCCGAAGAGCAGCCGGAGCCAGAACCCGACGGCGATGGCCACCAGCCCCCACACGGAACCTGTCAGGGCGGTGACCACCGCGAGCAGGACCACCAGGGCTGCGGTGGTGCGGGCCGCGTACTCGTTGACGGGGTTGGGGAACGCGAACAAGGAGCTCATCCCGCAAGGCTAGGAAGGTCCGGCCCTGCGGCCAAGCTTTGTTGCGTCAGATGAACGCCCGCATGCCAGCGCTACTGATTCAGGCGATGACGGCCGGCGCGAACGAGACGTCCGCACTGCCCACCATCTGCAGGAACTCGCCCTCGGACAACACCTCGATGGCCTGTCCGCGCTCATGGAGTTCCAGGACGCGCCGCGCCTTTCCGGTGAGCCGCCCCGAGCGCAGGTCCGAGGCCACGAAGCCGTCCCCCACCACCAGGACGGTGGTGCGGCCGGTCACCCGGCTTTCAGTGCGGGCACCGTGGTGGGCCGAGCGGAGCTTGGCATCCGGGCGGCCGATGGAAAGCTGTCCGGTGAAAACGACCGTCTGGCCATACAACGGATGGCCGGGCTCGGCGTCGATGTTTGGTTCAGGATTCAGCCCCTCCTCAGGCCAGCCGGACTGGAACCGCCGTACCAGCGCCGCGCCGTTGCCGGAAGCGCCGGACATCGCCGCCAGGCTGGGCTTCGACAGTTCACCGGTGGCAGGATCGAAGGCCTGCTGGCGCGGCATGGCCAGGCCCAGGGAGAGATACAGTTCGGCGATGCTGTTTACACCGTTTCGCGCGGCGATATCGATGAGGATGCCGGCGCAGGCGCGGGCATCCTCTGCGGCGTCGTGGTGGTTCACCAAAGGCACGCCGGCTTCCTCCGCGGCAAAAGGCAGCGAGTTTGAGACCAGGGAGTAGCAGCGGCGCGACAACATGACCGTGCAGACGTAGTCGTAGGCCGGACCGGGAAGCCCTGAGACTTCCAGCGCCGAGCGGATCACCCCAAGGTCGAAGGCGGCGTTGTGCGCGGCCAGCACGTCCTCGCCGATGAAGGCCCCGATTTCCGGGAACAGCTCACCGAAACGCGGCTGCACCGCCACGTCGGCAGGGGTGATTCCGTGGATCCGCACATTGTGGTGGTCAAAGTGGTCGAAGCCGGCCGGCGGCCGCATCAGCCAGGAGGCCTCCGCGACAATCTTCCCGCCCCTTACCTTCGTCAGGCCCACGGAGCACGGAGAGCCCCGGAAGCCGTTGGCTGTTTCGAAGTCGATCGCCGTAAAGTCCAAACCCACGGCCCCTACCTTACCGCCGCAGGGTGCCCCGGCCCGGGAGGGACAGGGCCGTCAAGTACGCTTGAGGGGTGAACTTTCCTGTGAATAACCACCTCGCTGTGTCCCTGTTGGGCGGTGCGGGCCCGGTGCAGCCGGCAATGGCCTCCTTCCTGCCCGACTGGCTGAACCCCCAGGTCTTCCTTGCCGATCCGGCGCTCGCCCCATGGGTGGTCCTGCTGGTGTGCGGCATCATCTTCGCGGAGACCGGCCTGCTGGTGGGATTCTTCCTTCCGGGTGACTCCATGCTGTTCACTGCAGGCCTGCTGGTGGCCACCGACACCATCAAGTTCAACATCTGGCTCCTGGCCCTGCTGATCGTGGTCTCCGCCATCATCGGCAACCAAGCGGGCTACCTGATCGGTTCCAAAGCGGGCCCCGCCATCTTCAACAAGCCCGACTCCAAACTGTTCAAACGCGAGAACGTCGAAAGCGCACACGCCTTCTTTGAGAAGCACGGCGGCAAGGCGCTCATCCTGGCTCGTTTCGTTCCCATCATCCGGACGTTTGTCCCCGTGATCGTCGGCGTGGCGCAGATGAGCAGGCGCAAGTTCTTCGTTTACAACGTCATCGGGGCGGTGCTCTGGGGCGGCGGGGTGACCCTGCTCGGTTTCCTGCTGGGCGACACCGTTCCGTGGGTCCGGGACAACCTGGACATCATCTTCATCGCCATCGTGCTGGTCTCGGTGGTGCCCATCGGCATCGAACTCCTGCGCGGCATGTCCGCGAAGCGCCAGGCCCAGGCCTACGGCACCGACGCCGTCGACGAATACATCGAAGAGCACGAACCGGAGCAGGAGCAGAAGACTCCGCGCAAACTCCCCGGCGGCCGGCAGGAGTAGGCAGGCCACACAGGCGAAAGAGGTGCGCACCCCGCCGGGGTGCGCACCTCTTCTGTTATGCCGGCCTGCCGCTTCCTTCAGCCTGCCGCTTCCAAGGCTGCCACGATGGAGGGAAGCAGGGCGCGGAATGCCTTGCCGCGGTGGCTGATGGCGTTCTTTTCCTCGGCGGACAGCTCGGCGCAGCTGCGGTTCCCGCCGGCCGGCTGCAGCACAGGATCGTAGCCGAAGCCGCCGGCGCCCCGGGGTTCGCGCAGGAGGACGCCCTCCAGCTGGCCGTACTCCACTACCTCGCGGCCCGGGCCGGCCGTGCCGGCGGGGACCGCCAGGGCTGCCGCGCAGACAAACGCTGCGCCGCGATGCTCGTCGGGAACGTCCGAAAGCTGGTTCAGCAGCAGTTCCAGGTTGGCGGCGTCGTCGCCGTGCCGTCCCGCCCACCGGGCGGAGAAGATGCCCGGCGCCCCGCCCATGACGTCCACGGCAAGCCCGGAGTCGTCGGCAATGGCCACCAGGCCGGTTGCCCCGGCCACCGCCCGCGCCTTCAGCAGCGAGTTCTCGGCGAAGGTCACGCCGGTTTCGACGACGTCCGGCGCACCCGCCGCCGCCGCGTCCACCACCTGGGTGTCGACGTCGAGCCCGGGCACCTGCCCGCGCAGCAGTTCACGGAGTTCGCGCAGTTTCCCTTTGTTGTGCGTGGCGAGCACGAGCCTTGGTGAGGGTGTGCTCACAGGGTGTCCGCCAGGGTCTCCCGCTGGATGGCAGCGAGCTGGGCGGTGCCCAGCAGGGCAAGGTCGAGAAGCTGGTTCAGCTCCTCCCGGTCGAACGGGGCGCCCTCGGCAGTGCCCTGCACCTCGACGAACTTGCCGGAGCCGGTGACCACAACGTTCATATCCGTCTCGGCCCGCACGTCCTCGACGTAGGGCAGGTCCAGCATGGGAACGCCGTCGATGATGCCCACGGAGACGGCCGCGATGGTGTCCACAAGGGGCTGGGCGTTTTTGGCGATGAGCTTGGTGTCGCGGGCGAACCGGATGGCGTCGGCCAGAGCCACGTAGGCGCCGGTGATCGCCGCGGTGCGTGTCCCGCCGTCGGCCTGGAGGACGTCACAGTCCAGCACGATGGTGTTTTCGCCCAGCGCCTTGGTGTCGATGATGGAGCGCAGCGAACGCCCGATCAGGCGCGAGATCTCGTGCGTGCGGCCGCCGATCTTGCCCTTGACCGATTCCCGGTCCGAGCGCGTGTTGGTGGCGCGGGGCAGCATGGCGTACTCGGCGGTGACCCAGCCGCGGCCCTCGCCCTTGAGCCAGCGCGGGACGCCGGCAGTCAGGGAGGCCGTGCACAGCACCCGGGTGTTGCCGAACTCGATCAGCGCCGATCCCTCAGCCTGGTTGGACCATCCGCGGGTGATGCTGATGGGCCGGAGCTGGTCGGGGGCACGGCCGTCGGCGCGCACAATGGGCACTGCAGTTGCTTCAGATGTCATGCCTTTAGCTTATCCAGTGCCACTGGTGCTAGATGGTGTAGTGGACACCGGCAACGGCCACGGCCACGTCGCCGGGAAACACCGGACGTGCCTCGGCCATGACGGTGGTGGGGGACGTCCAGACCGGAATGTGGGTCAGCAGGAGCCGGCGCGCCCCCGCGAGCGCCGCGGTCTCCCCCGCCCGTTTTCCGGTCAGGTGGACGTCCTTGATGCCGTCGTCGCGGCCTTCCTCGAAGGCTGCCTCGCACAGGAACAGGTCTGCGTCCTTGGCGGCTTCCTCAAGCCCGGCGCAGGAATCGGTGTCACCGGAATACGTCAGGGTCCGGGTTACGGGGACGCCGTCCTTGCCGGGTTCCACCACCTCCACCCGCAGGGCGTAGGCCTCCTCGATGGGGTGGTTGACGGCGAAGGGCGTGACCGTAAACGGCCCAACGGTCACGGCTTCGCGTTCGGTCCAGTTGCTGAAGTCGAATTCCTCGTGCATGCCGGGGTCCGGGTCCAGTCCGTAGGCGGTGGCCATCCGGTTGGCCGTCGCGGCCGGGCCCCAGACCGGGATGCGGCCGCGGCCCCAGCCACCGGGTTTCCAGCGGATGGCGACGTGCAGGCCGCACAGGTCCATGCAGTGGTCCGGGTGCAGGTGGGTGAGGAAAATCGCGTCGATGTCCTCCAGGTCGGTGTAGCGCTGGATGGCGCCCAGCGCACCGCTGCCGAGGTCCATCACCACCTTCCACGTGCGGTCGCCATCGGTGGCGGTCAGCAGGTAGCACGACGCCGGGGAGCCGGGCCCGGGGAACGAGCCCGTACACCCCACAATGGTCAGCTTCACGGGCGGGGTCCTCCGGTTCGGCCGGCGTCGGCGAATCCGCCGCCCACGAAGTTGGAGATCCTGGGGCGCCCGCCCGCTGCCTGCGCAGCGGCGATCATCTCGGGAGTGATGCGGGCCAGGCTGCCGGTGGGGTATTGCGCGGCAACGTGGTCCACGTGCCGGACCGAGAGGACCTCGGGCCCTAGGAACCTGCGGGCGAGCGCCTCAAACTGCCCGGCGTCACCGGTGGCCACGAAGTGGTGCTCGGGCGGGGTTGCGGAGGGGCGTTGCAGGTTGTGGGTTGCCAGCGCACGGTAGACGTCCTTGGCTGTTTCCTCGGCGCTGGAAACCAGGGTGACGTCCCCGCCCATCACGTAGGAGATGACGCCGGTCAGCAACGGGTAGTGTGTGCAGCCCAGAACCACCGTGTCCACCCCTGCGGCTTTGAGGGGAGCAAGGTATTCTTCCGCGACGGCCAGCAGTGCCGGCCCCGTGGTGATGCCGGCTTCGACGTAGCTGACGAATTCGGGGCATGCCACGGAGGTGATTTCCAGGTCCGGAGCTGCGGCGAAGGTGTCCTCGTAGGCGCGCGAACCCACCGTGGCGGAGGTACCGATCACGCCGACTTTTCCGCTGCGGGTGGCGGCGACGGCGCGCCGCACGGCAGGCTGGATGACCTCGATGACGGGAATGCCGTATTTGGCGGTGTACCGCTCGCGGGCATCCCGGAGGACCGCGGCCGACGCCGAGTTGCAGGCAATGGTGAGCAGCTTGACGCCGGAGTCCACCAGTTCGTCCATGACGCCCAGGGCGTTGGCCCGCACCTCGGCGATGGGCAGCGGCCCGTACGGCCCGTGCGCGGTGTCCCCGACATAAAGAATTGATTCGTTGGGCAGCTGGTCGATGATGGAGCGGGCCACCGTGAGCCCGCCAACACCGGAATCGAAGATGCCGATGGGCCGGGTTTCCGGGGCGGCCGCCGGTCGGTCACCGATGGCGGCAGGCTGCGCTTCCAACGGCGGGTCCATGCTCGAGGCTGTTGTCATGATTATTCGAGGATAGGTCTTCCCTGAAGGCTCAGCCATCATCTTGTGGCCAGCGACTCATGTCGAATGTGTCACAACCAACGGACTCCCCGGGACCGCCACAGCTCACCGGCGGGTTTCCATCGACTGCAGCATGGCCTGGACCACGGACTCCTGCAGCCAGGTGGTGAAGTTGTAGACGAGCGCCAGGTAGCTTTCCACATCCTCGGCCTGGGACCAGTCCTGCATGCGGTGGACGTGCTCGGCGTCGGCCTCGTCCCGGATGTCCAGCCTCTCTGCCAGGACAAGCCGCACATCGTTCAGTGCCATGGACCAGTGCTTGGCACCCTCGGGTGTCAGGACGATCTCGTCCTTGTCCAGGTCCAAAGCCGCCGCGCGCAGCGCCCCGATTTTTGTTTCCCGCAGCGAGCGCTCGGTGAGCTGCCGGAACTCAAGGGACGCGGCGTCGTCGTTCTTCGTAACGTTGGGGAGGAGCCGCTTGACGGCGCGGTCCGTGGGTTCGGCAACGTCCATGTCCAGGCCAATGAGGGCAGCCAGCGGATCCTGGCCGTCCCGGTCCTCCGGTTCGAGCATGGAGATGACGTCGTCGATGAGGCTGCGCAGCAGGTCCCGTTCGGCAGGTTCCAGGAAACCGGTGATGCCCTTGAGCCCGTATTTGAATGCCTTAGCCACGCTTCCCCTTACCCTGGCCCGGACCGCCGGACTTCCCGGCCTTGCTGCCCTGGCCGCCGCTGGCCTTTTCCACCGTGGCCCACAGCCCGAACCCGTGCATGGCCACGGCGTGGCGTTCCACCTGTTCCTTGCTGCCTGCGGCAACGATGGACCGGCCCTTTTTGTGGACCTCCATCATGAGCTTGTTGGCTTTGGTCTCGGAGTAGCCAAAATAGCTTTGGAAGACGTAGCTGACGTAACTCATGAGATTGACGGGATCGTTCCAGATCACCAGGTTCCAGGGGATGTCCGGCGCGGTGAGGGAGTCGGTGGACTCCGCAGTGCCGGTCCGGACGCCCTCCCGTGTATCGGGGCCGGGCGCAACGCTTATGGTCATCTGTCCATTCTATGGGGCTGGCTACTAGAGTGACTTTCGTGAGCACCTCCGCCGGCTGGGACCATCCCCGCACGTCCTTTTACACCGACCACTACGAGCTGACCATGCTGCAGGCATCCCTCCATTCGGGGGCGGCGCACCGCAAGTCTGTGTTCGAGGCATTCGCGCGGCGGCTGCCGGACGGCCGGCGCTACGGCATCGTTGCGGGCACGGGACGCCTGCTGGAGGGCATCGCAAGCTTCCGGTTCGGCGAGGCCGAGCTGGATTTCCTGGAACGTACCCGGGTGGTTAATCAGGAGACGCTGGAGTACCTGGCCAACTACAGGTTCTCCGGGGACATCTGGGGCTACGCCGAGGGCGAAGCCTACTTCCCCAACTCCCCCATCCTGATCGTCGAGGCCTCGTTCGCGGAGGCCTGCATGCTGGAGACCTACCTGCTGTCCGTCCTGAACCACGACAGCGCGATTGCCTCCGCCGCGTCCCGGATGGTCAGCGCGGCCGGCGGCAGGCCCTGCATCGAAATGGGTTCGCGCCGGACGCACGAGGAAGCCGCAGCGTCCGCCGCCCGGGCTGCGGTGATCGCCGGCTTTGACAGCACCTCCAACCTGGAAGCGGGCGCACGCTACGGCATCCGCACGGTGGGTACGGCCGCGCACTCGTTCACGCTGCTGCACGATACCGAGCGCGAGGCTTTCGAGGCCCAGATTGCTTCGCTGGGCGAGGGTACGTCCCTGCTGGTGGACACCTACGACGTCGAAAAGGCCGTCCGCACGGCCGTGGACCTGGCAGGGTCCCGGCTGGGCGCCGTCCGGCTGGACTCGGGCGACCTGGTGGCCCAGGCGCAGTGGGTGCGCCGGCTGCTGGACGACCTCGGCAACGAGCACACGAAAATCGTGGTCACGTCCGACCTCGATGAGTACGCCATCGCGGCGCTGCAGTCCGCTCCCGTTGATTCCTACGGGGTGGGGACCTCGCTGGTGACCGGCTCCGGGGCCCCCACCGCCAGCATGGTCTACAAACTGGTCAGCCGGACAGACGATGCCGGAAACTTCGTGTCCGTGGCCAAGGCGGCCAAGAACAAGGCCAGCGTGGGCGGGCGGAAATACGCGCTGCGGAAACTGGACGAGCGCGGCACCGCCACCGCCGAGGTGGTGGGGGTGGGCCACCGGCCCGAGGATGACGGCAACGACCGGCCGCTGCTGCAGCAGTTCATGAAGAACGGCGAGCTGCTGCCGGGATGGACCGGGCACGAAGGCGTGGTCCGCGCACGGCAGCGCCACGCCGACTCCATGGCGGAACTGCCTCCAGTGGTGAACCGCCTGCAGCGGGGCGAGCCCGCCATCCCCACTCTCTATGAAGACCACTGAGGAGCACTGATGTCCCGCGCAATGATCATCGTCGATGTCCAGAACGACTTCTGCGAGGGCGGCTCGCTGGCCGTTGAGGGCGGTGCGGCCGTGGCCGGCGCCATCAGCGAGTACCTGGACGCCCACCACGGCGAATTCGACCATGTGGTGGCCACCCAGGACTGGCACATCAATCCCGGCAGCCACTTCTCCGAGACGCCAGATTTCAAGGACAGCTGGCCCCGGCATTGCGTCGCCGGCACCCGCGGCGCCGAGCTTCACCCGGACCTGGACACCGAATACATCGACGCGTACTTCCGGAAGGGCCAGTTCGCGGCCGCCTATTCCGGGTTCGAGGGGCTGCTGGCGCCCGAGGATGCCGTTCCCACCGGGGAGCGCCAGGCCGGCGGAATGTCCGGCCCCGCGGGCGGGCCCGGTGTCGACGAGGACGCGATTGGCCTGGACGACTGGCTGCAGAGCCACGACGTCGAGGACGTGGTGATAGTGGGCATCGCCACCGACTACTGCGTGAAGGCCACCGCGCTCGACGCCGTCCAGGCAGGCTACGGCGTCACCGTGGTGCGGTCGCTGACGGCAGGGATTGCCGATGACCTCGAAGACGCGGCAGCCGAAATGGAACTGGGCGGCGTCGATTTCGCCTGAGCCCTATTTGCGGCCGATGAACCAGTCCTGAAGCTTCCGCAGCCTGGACTGCAACTGCTCCTCGTTGGCCTGCGCCACCGGGGGGCCGCCGCATACGGTGCGCAGCTTGGTGTGGACCACGCCGTGCGGCGTGCCTGTCCGGGCCGCCCAGGCGGCCACATTCTTGGCCAGCTCATTGCGCAGGTCCATCAGCATCCGGTGGTCCGGTACGGCCGGAACCTGGCTTTCGGCGGCAGGGGCCTTACGGTTCTTCCGGTTCAGTTGCTCGTGCTGGCGCTGGCGCAGGAGGGTCCCCACCTGCTCAGCGTCCAGCAGGCCGGGGATCCCCAGGAAGTCCATTTCGTCGTCGGACCCTACCTCGCCGCCGGTGCCAAACTCGCCGCCGTCGAACAGGACGCGGTCGAAGGAAGCCTGCGAGTCCAGTGCCTCGAATTTGCCCTTGGTGAGGCTGTCGGAGGCTTTGTCCTCCCGGTTGGCCTCCTCCATCAGCGAATCTTCCGGGTTGAAGAGGCCGTCACCGTCCTCTTTTTCGGGCCGGTCCAGCGCGTGGTCGCGTTCCATTTCCATGGAGTTGGCCAGGGCCATCAGCTGCGGCACGGAGGGCAGGAACACCGACGCCGTTTCACCCCTCTTGCGGGCACGCACGAAGCGTCCCACGGCCTGGGCAAAGAACAACGGAGTGGAGGTGGACGTCGCGTAGACACCTACGGAGAGCCGGGGCACGTCCACGCCTTCGGACACCATGCGGACGGCAACCATCCAGCGTTTCTCGCCAGCGGAAAATTCCTCGATCTTGCTGGAAGCCTTGGCGTCGTCGGACAGGATGACGGTGGGTGATTCACCGGTGATTTTCTTCAGCTGCCCGGCGTAGGCGCGTGCATCCTCGTGGTCCGTGGCGATCACCAGGCCGCCGGCGTCCGGGACGGTGCGCCGGACCTCGCTGAGCCGTTTGTCCGCGCCGGCCAGGACGGCAGGGATCCACTCGCCTGCCGGGTTCAGTGCGGTCCGCCAGGCGTGGCTGGTGATGTCCTTGGTCACTGCCGCCTCACCGAGCGAGGCGGCCATCTCTTCGCCCGCGCTGGTGCGCCAGCGCATTTGGCCGGAGTAGGCCATGAACATCACAGGCCGGACCACATGGTCCCGCAGGGCGTTGCCGTAACCGTAGGTGTAGTCCGCCTTGGAACGGCGGATGCCGTCGCGGTCCTCCGCGTACTCCACGAACGGGATAGGTGAGGTGTCGGAGCGGAAGGGAGTACCGGTCAGGGACAGCCGCCGGACGGCAGGATCGAACGCCTCGCGCAGGCCATCGCCCCAGGACAGGGCTTCGCCGCCGTGGTGGATCTCGTCGAGGATCACCAGCGTCCGGGCGGCCTCGGTCTTGGCGCGGTGCAGCATGGGCTTGCTGGCCACCTGCGCGTACGTCACGGCGACCCCGATGAACCCGCGCCCGTGCTGGCCGTCGGAGTTCTTGAAGTTGGGATCAATGGCGATGCCCACCTTGGCGGCGGCGTCGGCCCACTGCCGCTTCAGGTGGTCCGTGGGCGCCACGATGGTCACCCGGTTCACGGCGCCGGAATCGATCAGCGTCGAGGCGATCCGGAGTGCGAAGGTGGTCTTACCGGCACCTGGCGTTGCCACCGCGAGGAAGTCGCGGGGACTGTTCGCCAGGTAGAGATCGAGGGCTTGCTGCTGCCAGGCACGGAGTTTGGGAGCGGTTCCCCAGGCTGCACGTTCCGGATAAGCCGGAGGCAGGGTAGGGCCGCCAAAGAGCGTCTCCGTCACTACTTGTTGTTGCCCGAGTCTCCCGGACCCTTCCCGCCGTCGTTGCCCGGCCGGAGGCCCTCGTAGACTTCCTTGCACTCCGGGCACACCGGGAACTTCTGCGGGTCCCGGCCCGGGGTCCAGACCTTGCCGCACAGCGCGATGACGGGCTCGCCTGTCATCGCCGACTCCATGATCTTTTCCTTGCGCACGTAGTGGGCAAAACGCTCCCGGTCGCCCGGTTCCACCTCTTGGCGCAGCTCCTCGCGTTCGATGGTGGCTGTGGACGTTCCAGCCCCGGAAAGCTCGCGCATCGGGTCGTTTTCGAGAGGGTCCGTCATGCTAGTCATGGCATCCATCTTAGCCGTTCCGGCGGCCTGGCGTTCGACGGCGGCACGCCCGCGCCGGGGTACGGCACCGGCCGTCGTCGTCCCCTTTTAGCCATGCAAGGCATGGCACAGTACGCGGGCTACAGCCCCTGCCAGCCGGGCTTGTTCTCATAGGTGTGGCGGTAGAAATCCGCCAGTTTCAGGGCGGACGCGGCGGCCTCGTCCAGCAGGATCGTGGCATGCGGATGGAACTGCAGGATGGACGCCGGACAGATGGCCGCCACCGGTCCTTCCACGAAGTCGCGGACAGCTTTGGCCTTTTGCGCCCCGGTGGCGAGGAGGATCACATGCCGTGCGGCCATGATGGTGCCCAGGCCCTGGGTGAGTACGTGGTGCGGGACGTCGGCGAGGCTGTTGAAGAACCTGGCGTTGTCCCGGCGTGTCTGTTCGATCAGGCTCTTGATCCGGGTCCGTGAGGCGAAGGACGAGCCCGGTTCGTTGAAACCGATATGGCCGTCAGTTCCCACCCCCAGCAGTTGCAGGTCCACTCCGCCGGCCGCGGCGATGGCGTGCTCATAGGCATCGCAGGCCGCCGGAATGTCCTGGGCGGTTCCATCCGGCCCGTGGACGTTGTCCGGCGCGATGTTCACCCGGCTGGTGAATTCGCGGCGGATCACCTCGCGGTAGGACTCCGGGTGGCCGGCCGGCAGGCCCACGTACTCATCCAGCGCGAACCCGGAGGCGCTGCTGAAATCCAGGCCCTGCTGGTGCCGGGCAGCGAGTTCGTCATAGACCGGCAACGGTGAGGACCCGGTGGCCAGCCCAAGCACCGCACCGGGTTTGCGCCGGACCAGTTTCTCGATCGCATCGGCCGCGAGTTTTCCAACCTGGCTGCTGCCGCCGAGGATGACGATTTCCATGCTCTTCCCTCCCGGGGTTTGTCAGCGGTTGACGGAAACTTGCGCCAGCAGTTCCGGGCCCCGGACGTCAAGCCATTTGCCGCCAAGGCGGACACCGGCCGCGAAGAGGCCCAGGCCCAGGAGGATGCCAACAGCCAGGTTGATCCACCCGAACAAGGCACTGCCCGTAACAGTTTGCGCCACCAGCAGGGCTGCCTCGGGGAGCACCAGGACCAGCAGGACCAGCATGCCCACGAACTGCACGGCCAGGGTCTGCCCGACGTTCCCGGGCGGTTTCTTGAACGGGCTGTCGCCGGGCAGCGGAACCGTGACCGTGTACCGGGCCGATACCACCGAGGACAAGCCGAGGCCGCTGAAGAGGATCCCCAGGCTGAGCCCCAACTGGCCGGGCAACGCGACCCATTCGCGGGTCAGCGCGGCAGCCCCCACCGCGAACACCAGGACCACCGGCAGGGCGAACGCCAGGCACGCAAGGGACCGGCCCAGCCTGTCCGCCACGCCGCGGACTCCGGTGGCCACGTGCAGGGCGAACGCGGTGTTGTCATAGGACACGTCAGCGGAGATGGACCAGGCAAGGATGAACGCCGAGACCGGGGCAAGGAAGGCCACTCCCCCGTAGTGTCCTGTCTGCGCACCCTGGAACAGCATGATCACGGGAAGCAGCGGGATCACCACGAGGGAACCCGAATACCGCGGGTCCCGGAGCCAGTAGGTGAGGGACCTCGCCATCACAGCGCCTGCCGGGGTGGGCGGAAGCACGCCGAGCAACCCCAGGCGGCCGCGTTTCCGTTTGCCTGCACCGGCATAGGGCGGGCTGACGAGCGCCCGCTCCAGCAGCAGCTTCCAGCACCAGGCCAGGCCGGCAAGGACCGCCACCGACACCAGCAGCTTCACGGCAGCCTCACCCGGCCGGCCGGCAGCGACGTCACCGCCAAGCGCCCACGGCGCGCCGAGCGGAGTCCAGGACAGGGTCCCGGCGAAATCGGGCAGGAATCCGGTGGAGGCAGAAATCCCGCGGCCGACGCCCGCCACGATGGGACCGAGCAGGACCAGGGGCACCATGAAGGCGATGGCGCTGATGTCCTTGAACCGCCGGGACGCGGCGAGGCCCGCTGTGGCGGTAGTGACAACCTTGGCCAGCACGACGCACGTCATCACGCCCAGGCACGCGCCCACGAGGGCCGCGAGTGCCGGCAGGACACCGCGGGACCAGGTGGCTACCGTGGCCAGGGCAACGAGGGTGGTGGCAAGGCCCGGGATGCCGATCAGGCCACCCAGGGCAAGGCCTGCCAGGAGCTGCTTCATGGGGATTGCATAAGTAGTGAAGCGGGCCGGATCCAGGGTCATGTCCGTGGCGGAGGCCACCACAGGTATGACGCCCCAGCCGAGTACGGCGGCGGAGCCGCCCAGGACCACGGCCGTGTGGGCGGTTCCGATGCCGGCGTTTCTGAGCAGGACGAGGGCGATGACGAGCATGGCCACCACGCCCAGCGCATAGAGCCCCGCGATGGCCATGCCCACCAGCTGCCACGGACTGCGGCGCAGTCCGTTGCGCAGCAGCGTGAGCTTGAGCCTCAGAAGGTGCGCAACCATTCCAGCCCTTCCGTGTGGCTGTGGCCGCCCACCAGTTGCACGAACCGGTCCTCGAGGGACGCCCCTGCCCGGACCTCATCCACCGTCCCTGCTGCCAGGAGCCGGCCGCGGGCCACCACGGCAACGTGGTCGCACATGCGCTGCACCAGGTCCATCACATGGCTGGACACGATGACGGTGCCTCCCGACGCCACATACCGGTCCAGGATGGAGCGGATATTCGCTGCGGAGATTGGGTCCACCGCTTCGAAGGGTTCGTCCAGGACCAGGACCCGCGGGGCGTGGATCATGGCGGAGGCAAGGGCGATTTTCTTGGTCATGCCGGCGGAGTAATCCACCACCAGGGTCCCGGCGTCCTGGGTCAGGTCCATTGCGGCGAGCAGCTCCCCCACCCGCGCAGCCACCACTGCCTTGTCCATGCCACGCAGCAACCCGGCGTAGGTAATGAGTTGCTCTCCGGTGAGCCGGTCAAAGAGCCGTACGCCGTCGGGCAGGATCCCCATCAGCCGCTTTGCCTCCAGCGGGTGCTGCCAGACGTCCACGCCATGGACCACCGCCGTGCCAAAGTCAGGACGCAACAGGCCCGTGGCCATGGACAGTGTGGTGGTCTTGCCCGCACCGTTGGGGCCCACGATGCCGAAGAATGAACCTGCCGGAACCTCCAGGCTGATGCCGTCCACCGCGATTTTTCCGCCGAACCTCTTGGCCAGCCCGCGGATGGAAAGGGCCGCAACGGGCACTGGATTCGACACCTGGTCGGGGATCGGAGCAGTCATGGTGCCAGCCTAGCCCGCGGAGCGGCGCTGAGCGGGGTGGGAGACTATCGTCATGGACATCGCGTTGGGCCTGCTGGTGATCGTTGCCGTGGTGTGCGCCGGCAGCGCCATCGGCCGCAGATTCAATATCCCCGTGCCGCTGCTGCTGATCCTGGCCGGAGTGGCGGGCTCGTTCCTGCCTTTCATTCCACCCGTTGAGCTGAACCCTGAACTGGTGCTGGTGGGCCTGCTGCCTCCCCTGCTGTACGCGGCCTCGTTCCGGACATCGCTGTTCGACTTCAGTTCGAACCGCCGTTCCATTGGCTTGTTGTCCGTGGGATACGTCATCTTCGGCACCGTGGCCGTCGGCTTGGTGGTGTGGTGGCTGTTTCCGGAGATCCCGCTGGCCGCAGCCATTGCCTTGGGCGCAGTGGTGGCACCCCCGGATGCCGTGGCCGCGACGGCGATCGCCCGGAAAGTGGGCATGCCCCGGCGGATCGTCAACATCCTCGAGGGTGAATCCCTGCTCAACGATGCCACGGCGCTGGTCTGCCTGCGCGCCGCCGTGGCTGCGATCGCGGGGTCCGTCTCGGCCCTGGATGTGGCAGGAGGCTTCGTATTGGCTGCCGGCGGCGGCCTGGTGGTGGGCCTCGCCGCAGCGTACGTCCTCACGGAAATCCGGAAGCGGATCAGCAACGTCGCCATTAACACCTCGGCGTCGCTGATGGCACCGTTCGTTGCGTTCCTCCCCGCCGAAGCCATTCACGCGTCCGGGGTGCTCGCCGTCGTCGTCACCGGCCTGGTCATGGGCACCAAAGCGCCATCCATGCCCAACGGCGCGGCGCGGCAAAGTGCCCGGAGCAACTGGGACACCGTGCAGTTCCTGCTGGAGAACTCTGTGTTCCTGCTCATCGGCCTGCAGGTACGGACCATCATCGACAGCGTCCAGGATGATTCGCTGGGTGCAGGCCGTGTGTGGCTCGGCTGCGCCGTGATACTGCTGGCCGTGCTGGTGCTGCGCCCCATCTGGGTCTTCCCCGCCACTTACCTGCCGCGTCTTATCCCTTCCGTGCGGCGGACCGATCCCGCACCGCCCTGGCAATTTCCCGCCATCGTGTCCTGGGCCGGCATGCGCGGCGTAGTCACCCTGGCAGCCGTCCTGACGCTGCCGGATGGTCTGGAGCACCGCAACGTGCTGGTCCTGGCGGCCATGGTGGTGGTGGCCGGTACCTTGGTGCTGCAGGGATTCACGCTGCCCGCCCTGGTCCGGGCCCTGGGCGTGCCCGGACCGGACAGGCGGGAGGATGCCTTGAACCAAGCCTCTCTGATGCAGCTGGCCACAGCCGCGGGGATGGAGCGGCTGGACGAATTGCGGCGCGAGAGCGATCCCCCGGAGGTCATGGACATGCTGCGGCGGCGGACGCAGGAGCGGGGCCTGGCAGCCTGGGAACGCCTGGGCCGGCCGGCGGCGGAGTCAGCCACGCCCAGCCAGCGCTACGCCCAGCTGCGGATGGCAATGCTGGAAGCTGAACGGGACAAGGTCCTGGAGCTGCGCCGCGGCGGCGACTTCGCCCATGAAGTCCTCAGCGAAGTCCTCGAACGGCTGGATATTGAAGAGTCCATGCTGGACACTTCCCTGAACGAGCTCGATTCCGCCACGGATTCCGGCGGCGGCGAGGGATTGGCCCAGCCAGGCGGCGTCTGCGACCACCTGACGGCGGCCATGCCGTCCCCGGTCCCCGGCAACCCGTCCTGCGCAGGCTGCGAACGGGAGGGGACAACACCGGTGCACTTGCGCATGTGCCTGGCGTGCGGGCAGGTGGGCTGCTGCGATTCGTCCGCGGGGCGGCACGCCAGCCGCCACTTCAAGGAAACCGGGCACCCGGTCATGCGGAGCATCGAACCCGGCGAACAGTGGCGTTGGTGCTACGTGGATGACCTGCTGGGCTGACCTGTGCAGGACCCGAGCTCGCGGTCAACGGAGGATGGCCCGTGGTGGCCCTGCCGGTTGTCCATTAACTCAGGCGGCCATCAGAAGGAGCGCCGTGGCACTGCGCGCTCGTACTGGGGCGGCCAGGGGATGTCGTAGCCGAGTTCGAAGGCCGCGCGCAGCCACCAGTGCGGGTCCCGGAGAGCCGCCCGGGCGATGAAGACACCATCCGCCTGTCCGGTGGAAATGGCGTGCTCCGCCTGGCCCGGGGTGGTCAGGAGTCCCACCGTGCCGGTGGCCACTCCGGCCTCTTGCCTGATGGCCGCAGAAAATCCGGTTTGGTAGCCAAGCCCCGGTTTGATCTGCTGGTGCGCCACTGCCCCGCCGCTGGAAACATCCACCAGGTCCACACCATGGGCGGCGGCTTCACGGGCCAGGCGGACCGAAGCCGCCTGGTCCACCCCGCCGGGCGCCCAGTCGGTGGCCGAGATCCGCAGCAGCAACGGCATGGAATCGGGGATGACGGCCCGGACGGCGTCGACCACCGCAATCGTCAGCCGGTTTCGTCCCGCTTCGTCACCGCCCCACTCGTCGTCGCGCTCGTTGATCAGCGGGCTCTGGAACTGGTG